>JBBRTC010000001.1:0-91987 GCA_038244765.1 Candidatus Nanopelagicales bacterium
GTACCGCACTCGCCAACCATTCCCTCACGAGTACAGCATGGACCCCCGTCACCCAAATTGCCCCAAAGACATTGATGAGGATTGGGTGACGGCGCGATCGACGTAGGCTGCGTCAATGCCTTCCCCCCACCGCACGTCAGGGCGCTCGCGGCGTGGATTGATGTTGTGCGTGGGTGCGTCACTCGTCGCCCTCACTTCCACCAGCATCGCGGCCGCCGGGAGCACCAACTCCGAGGAGGGCATCTCGGTGTTGGGCGCATCGCGAATCAGCGTCACAACGCCCGCCACCCCGGCCGCCAAACCTCCAGCCGCGCTCCCAATCGCGGCGTTGCCTGTCACTGCGCTGCCTGTCACAGCGCTGCCTGCGGCAACGTGGCCGCCCGTTGTCTACCGCTCGTTGTCGTTGGTCCGCCCGCATCGTGGAGGCAACGTCATATACCTGACTTTCGACGATGGCCCGCATCGCTATTGGACTCCGCGGATCTTGGGTCTCCTCAAGCGATACCACGCGCAAGCAACGTTTTTTGTCATCGGTCGCAACGTCCGAAACAATCCAAAGATCGTGACGGCTGAGGCAAAGGCCGGCCACCGAGTGGAGAACCACAGCAACACCCATCCCGACCTGCTCCGCATTCACCCCGACGGTTTGCTCGCATACAAACAGTTGCGACCCGTCAATACGTTGATCCGACGACTGACCGGCCGAACAGCTACCTGCCTGCGTCCCCCGTACGGTTCCTATGACACGCGTGTACGTCGCATCGCTGGCGGTTTTGGTTTGCACATCGCGATGTGGACTCTCGACACTCTCGACTGGTCACATCCCGGCGTCGCCAGAATCGTTCACGTCGCCACCCGGGCGCGAGGTGGCTCGATTGTGCTGATGCACGATGGCATCGGCGGAGTCCAGACGTACCGAGCACTGCGGACGATCTTGGCTCGCCTGTCGGCGCGCGGATTTGTCTTCCGCTCGCTCTGCTAATGCGCCAACTCACCTGACTCGAGTTCGCCGCCTCAAGAAATCCACCCAATTGGCCGATAGGGGGACAGACGCGTGGCCGAAACGCCACCGGAGGTCACCCATCCGGCGGAGTCCTGACCACAATGTCACGTGAGGTAATGGACCAACACGCACAGTAGCCAAGGCGAGGGCCTTGGCGTACACCTGGAGGCTTCCCCATGCCGCAGCAGCCACTCGCCCAAGTGCCCGTCGACTCCTTATGGGATTGGCAGGAGCACGGATCGTGCCGCGAGGCCGATACCGAGTTGTTCTTCCACCCGCAGCACGAACGTGGCTCCACTCGGTCCCGGCGCGACCAGGCCGCCAAAGCGGTATGCGCTCGCTGCGAGGTACGTCTTCAGTGTGCCGACTATGCAATTCGGGCCCGTGAGCCATTCGGCGTGTGGGGCGGGCTCACCGAAGAAGAGCGCGAGCGCATCTACGTCCGGATCGCGTTGACCGAGTACCCCCGCACGCGCGGTGACGGTGCGCGCATGTGCGCCGACGACATCGAGGCAGCTATTACTCCAGCAAAGCTGGGAATCAGCGCCTAGTTCATAGCCGCGAACCTCAACTCAATAGGCTCATTCCCTATCGAGTTGAGAGGACCACGATGCGCTACACGCTGCTCGGCGACTCGGGCTTGCGAGTCTCTGAAATCTCCCTGGGGACGATGACGTTCGGTCCCGACTGGGGATTTGGTGCAGACGCACCGAACAGTCGCGCTCAATTCGAGTTCTACGCAGAAGCCGGCGGCAACTTCATCGACACCGCCGTCAACTACACCAACGGCACGGCAGAGTCGTACGTCGGGGAATTGATTGCCGAGGACCGCGACCGTTGGGTCGTCGCAACGAAGTACACCCTGTCGACGAATCCCAATGATCCCAACGCTGGTGGTAATTCGCGCAAGAATCTGCGGAACTCCCTCGAGATGTCATTGCGTCGACTCAACACTGACTACATCGATGTGCTGTGGTTGCATGCTTGGGACTTCGTCACCTCTCCCGTGGAAGTTATGAGGGCTCTCGATGACGCGGTGCGAAGCGGCAAGGTTCTTTACGTTGGCATTTCAGATTCCCCCGCGTGGGTGGTTGCCCGATTGCAGACAATTGCTGAGTTGCGCGGATGGTCCCCCTTCATCGGTCTGCAGGTTGAGTACTCGTTGGCTCAACGCGAACCTGAGCGCGAACTCCTTCCGATGGCCCATGCGCTCGGCCTCGGCGTCACCGCGTGGGGGCCACTGGCCGGCGGAATTCTGACCGGCAAATACCGCTCCGCTGCGATGGCGGACGAACCACGTCGTCACGGGGACAGCCCGGATGAGGCCCGTGTCCGCATCGGCGATGCCGTCGTCGAAGTTGCGACCGACACCGGGGTTACCCCGGCGCAGGTGGCCCTGGCCTGGCTGCGTACTCGCGACGTGATCCCCATCATCGGCGCTCGAACCACGGCTCAACTCGCCGACTCGTTGGGATCGCTGGAGGTGACGCTGTCGCCCGAACACATCGCGGGTCTGGATGAGGCCTCTGCACCCACCCTGGGTTTCCCCCATGACTTCCTGGCACGAGACGACATCAGCGGCTTGATCTACGGCGCCAACCGACACCTCATCGACATACCTCGCGGTCGCCGGCCTCACTAGTCAACAAGGCATCGCCACGCCAAGTCCCCCAACTGTCCAGGCGCATCTGGGATTCGCGCATTGCCCGGTTGCGGGCCCACCGGTTCAGCGCAGCGACGCTAGCAATCCCGTTCGACACCTTGGCCACCCAACAAACTCATCCAAGATCAAAGTTTGAGGGCAAAATCCGAAGTTAAACTTCAGGTTCGTACCACTAAGGCGAGCACTAGCGGGAGAGGCGGGTACGCAGGTCCGCTAATTCGGCCGTCATCTCCGCAGGCAGGTGCGAGCCGAATTGAGCGAAGTACTCCTCGGTCAGATCCGCCTCGGCCAACCACGTCGCTGGATCAACAGCGAAGAGTTCTTCGAGTGCCGCGTCGGTGATGTCGAGCCCGTCGGTGTAGAGCGCACCTGGGGCAGGGGCACGACCAATCGCGGTGTCTACCGACTCGCCCCGACCTTCGAGGCGGTCAACGATCCACGCGAGTACCCGAGAGTTTTCGCCGAAGCCTGGCCAGATGAACTTGCCATTGGAGTCCTTGCGGAACCAGTTGACCTGGTAGATGCGAGGCAGTTTCTCGGGCGTACTCGCCTCGCCAATCGACAACCAGTGCGCCCAGTAGTCACCCATGTTGTAGCCGCAGAAGGGCAGCATTGCGAAGGGGTCGCGACGTAGTTGCCCCATTTGGCCGACCGCAGCGGCCGTCGTCTCCGAGGACACTGTCGCCCCAAGGAAGACACCGTGCTGCCAGTCGAGCGACTCATTGACCAGCGGAACGTTAGTCGCGCGGCGTCCGCCGAAAAGGATCGCCGAGATCGGTACGCCGGCGGGGTCCTCCCAGTTGTCGGCGATCGACGGGCACTGCGACGCGGGGGCCGTGAACCGAGAGTTCGGGTGCGACGACAACTCCGCCGAGTCCGTAGTCCAGTCCTGGCCCTTCCAGTCGATCAGGTGCGCCGGTGGCTCATCGGTGAGGCCTTCCCACCAAATGTCGCCGTCATCGGTCAGGGCGACGTTGGTGAAGATCGAGTTGGCATAGAGCGTCTTGATCGCGTTCGCGTTTGTCTTCAGGGAGGTGCCCGGAGCAACTCCGAAGAAGCCAGCTTCGGGGTTGATCGCGTAGAGACGACCATCTTCACCGAAGCGCATCCAACAAATGTCATCGCCCACGGTCTCTACCGTCCAACCTGGAACGGTGGGTTCAAGCATTGCGAGGTTGGTCTTTCCGCAAGCAGAGGGGAAGGCGGCCGCGATGTACTTCACTCCCCCATTTGGAGAGGTCAATTTGAGGATGAGCATGTGCTCGGCCAGCCAGCCCTCGTCGCGCGCCATAGCCGATGCGATCCTCAGCGCAAAGCACTTCTTGCCAAGCAGTGCATTGCCGCCGTATCCGGAGCCGTAGGACCAGATCTCGCGTGACTCGGGGAATTGCACGATGTACTTCGTGTCGCTGCAGGGCCAAACCACGTCAGCAGCGCCGTCGACGAGCGGGTATCCAACCGAATGCAACGCCGGAACAAAGTCCCCGTCTTCGCCGATGAGGTCCAGGGCCGCCTGACCCATCCGCGTCATGATCTTCATATTGACCACGACGTACGGCGAATCGGTGAGTTCCACTCCGAGCTGCGAGATCCGGGACCCCAGCGGCCCCATCGAGAATGGCACGACGTACATGGTGCGTCCGGCCATCGAGCCGGCAAAAAGTGCACGCAGAGTGTTGCGCATCTCGACAGGATCACGCCAGTTGTTCGTCGGGCCAGCGTCCTCTTCGCGTAGCGCGCAGATGTACGTGCGGTCTTCCACACGTGCGACATCGGACGGGCTCGAGCGGGCCAGGAATGAATTGGGCCGGATTGATTCGTTGAGGCGGATAAACGTTCCGCCGGCAACGAGCAGCGATGTGAGTCGGTCCCACTCTTCGTCGGAACCGTTGCACCATTCGACCCGGTCCGGGGTGGTGAGGGCGGCTACCTCTTCGACCCACTCCAGCAACTTCTTGTTCTTGGTGGGAGCGTTTTCGAGACCGGGAATTGACATGGCGCGGACTCCTCGGCGGGCACGGGTGGACGAGAGGAGTACAGGGTGCCCTAAGAACCCTCTCAAGAGCCATCGAGGGCGGCAAAATCAGCCCTCGGTGGGCGATTTGTGACCAAGCACATAGGCCGTTGGATCAGATCTTCACGATGTAGTAGTCCAGCAGTACGAGGGCAACTTGGGAGTTCGACGGCGGATTGCCGTGCTTCTTCTTCTTGCACTCCTTCTTTTTCTTGTCGTCGTGCTTTTTCTGGTCCTCTTTCGTCTTCTCGCTGGTCTTTACGCCGCTGCGTTTCGAGTCATGGCTCTTGGCGTCGCTGTGGGTTGCGTCGTATTGGTTGCAGTGGCCATGACCAGAGTCGTACTCGCCGTCATCGCAGTCACCGTCAGTCTCGCCGTCCGGGTCGTCGTATTTACAGCCTGGTACGACGCCGGTGACTTGTAGGCCCGCCGTCACGTCAACGAGCCCGCCCGCGAGGGAGCCACTCGAGGCGGTGGTCACCTTGCACAAGGTCGCCTTGTCACCTACACCTGCGTTGCTCACCGGTGACGTTGTCAGGGTCAATGGACCGGCCGTCTTGGTGCACGTCGGAGTGATCATCAGCTTGCCGCCCTTGAACGGCTGACCCGTCACGGAGTCCAACAACCCGCGGTAGCGAATCTGTAGCTTCCAGCCGGAGTCTTGGCCACGCAAGTCGCGGACATGCACCGTGAATGCACCGGTGCGAATCGCACCCCCGCTGACATAGACCGGGGCAACACCATCGAGATGGATGCCACCAGAGACAAGCACGACGTTGATTTGCTGCTGAGTCGTGCACGCTGCGACGCAGCGATCGGGGCCGACCGCTTGTTGCGGTGAGGGCTTTGACGGGACGTCGAGGGTGGGGTCGATGTACACCCGGCCCTTGTTGCCGCCGTCGAGCACCATCGGTCCGTTGTCGTGGCCGTCGTGGCCGTCGTGGCCGGACGTGTGATGTTCAGAGTCGTGATGCCAACTTGAGGCAACAGCACCCGTGGGGAGCAGAATCAATGCGGCCGTCACGACGCCGACGGCACTGCGGCGCGTCCCGAAGGACGTACGCCGGCGAGCGCATCTGGCCGGCCGGGCATGACGAGGTCGAGCTGGCACGAAGTGCATGCCGCTCCTCCCAGGGCGACACCCGCTGGTTAGTGCTTCGGCCCGCCGGAATGGCGACCTTGAGGCCGGGGTCCAATTCGTTGCTCATGCCATCTAGGTTGAGCCACCGCGACGCTCTAGCGCGCGTGACTGCTCCCCGACCGAAGGGCACGTGACATGAGATTGATGGTGCTGGGCTGCGGAAACGTGGGCCTTGAGGTGACCGAGCGGGCGAAGGCACGCGGCTGGGAGGTCGTCGCGACCACGACCTCTCCTGGCCGGGTGGAAGAGCTCTCCAAGTACGCCGACGACGTTGTCGTACTCCAGGGCAAGGACGCCGCCGCTGTTGCGGCCGCGGCCGAGGGATGCGACGCGATCTTGGTCTCCGCCAGTCCCCGCATCATGTCCTCAGTCACGGTCGAGGACCGAGCCAACTCTTATCGCGAAGTCCTCGTTGCATCGTGTGAGAGCGCTGCCGCCGCGTGCGACCAAGTGATCTTCATGTCGTCGGTGTCGGTCTACGGCGATGGCACTCAGGAATCGCGCGAATTTCTCGACGAAGAGACTCCCCGCACTAAGAGCGATGAACCGTCGAGCGTCTACTTCGCGATCGCCGAAGACGCTGCGCTGAGTGCGCCGCAGGGAGTCGTACTGCGGCTGGCAGATGTGCACGGAGGTCCCAACGACATGGACTACACCGCGCGCGTCAAAATGGTTCATCAGTACATGGGCGGCGGGACCGACTTCGCTCCCGATGGCAAACTGCACCGAGTGCACGTCGACGATGTTGCCAACGCGGTGATCTACGCCCTGGAGAACAAGCTCACCGGTGCCTACAACTGCGTGCCCGACGTCGTCCCCGCTCCGACGAACAAGGAAGCGTTCGACGCAATCGCTGACAACGCCGGCCTGGAGCGCATCGAATTTCGCGACAAGTTGCGCACGCCGACCCAGCAGGTGAGTTCAGCGAAGTTGCGTGCTGCTGGTTTCGTGTTCGAGCACCCGAACGATCCGCTGTTCTAACTAGCCGGATCGAGCCAAATCAAGCGGCACCTGAAGTGTCGTTTTCGGCCCAGATTGGGGGGCGGAAGCAACGATCCAGGTGGCGCGGGGGCGTAGTCGCGGTGGGGGTCAGTGGTTCTTGGTGGCCGGCATGATCACCGAATCACCGTTGGCACCTGACTTGGCCTTCTTGTCAGCGCGCTTCTCCTTGAGAGATTTGCCGGGCTTCTTTGACATCGTTTTTCGGGGGGATTTGTCTGACATGGTCGCTCCCTGCGCAGGGAACCTGTAGGGCTCCGTCGATTCGACAGTACGCCTACTTCGCGCGAGCACAAGGAGTTGCGAGCAGTCGCGGCGTACTTTCGTTTGCGATTCCCGCCAGTATTGCGCGCAGAGCACCCGGTGAGGGTGTCCGATTCGTACATCATGGGCTCGACGACGCGGAGGGAGGAACAGATGACCGCGATCGGCGGCGCCGCCAACAACCCTGAGCCGCGATCGAGTGCTGGGCGAGAAGAATTCACCGAGAAATCGATTCGCAGTGAATTCCAAAAGGCCTCAGACCAGATCGGTCGCTTCAATCTCGCAATCTTCGGGAAGACCGGCGTGGGCAAGAGCACGCTCATCAACGCAATCTTCGGCAAAGACATCGCGGCGACAGGGATTGGAAAACCGGTCACCGCCGGTCGCCACTTCTATCTGCATGAGACACGACGTCTCGGCATCCTGGACAACCGCGGCCTCGAAATCACCGACGAACCCAAGAAGCTGCTCAAGGAATTCGCGAAGTATCTCGATGATGCGCGCGGCAGGCCCCTCAACACACAGTTGCATCTCGTTTGGTACTGCGTCGCAGCCCCGAGTGGTCGGCTCGAGGCAGGTGAAGAGGAATTCATTCGAGGGCTACACAAACTCGGGCTCCCTGTCATTCTGGTGATGACTCAGACCAGTCGTAAAGCTGGCGCCCTTCACCCCGACCACGAGCAACTTGCTCATTTCATCGCCCAACGTGGACTCCCGATCTATCTCGGGCGCGTCTTCCCAGTTTTTGCTCTCGCTGACAATTTTTCCGGCCAAGAAGTCTTTGGCCTTCAGGAGCTCTTGGATGCCACGTTTCGCCTTGCACCCGAGAGCGTAGAAGCGGCAATCACCGCGGCTCAGGTCGTGGACAAGAAACGCAAGAGCGATGCGGCGCAAGCAGCAATCGCGCTGGCGACGACACTCGCGGCTGGTGCCGGAGCTACGCCGATCCCGCTTTCTGATGCCGCCCTACTCGTCCCGATTCAACTCGCGATGATGGGAAAGATCGCCGCGATCTACAACATCGAACTTGAAACGGCCACCATGGCAGCCCTTGCTGCGACCACGGCCGCGACCCAAGTCGGCCGCAGCGCAGTCGCCGGCCTTTTCAAGGTGATTCCGGTCGTCGGCTGGGTGGTGGGAGGAGCGATCAGCGCCAGTGTTGCGTCCGCTATCACCATCGCCATGGGTGGCGCGTGGCTCGTCATCTGCAAGCGCGCCGCTGCCGGTGAAATCGACCTGAAGGCGATGAGCGCAAGTGCGCTCGGCGACCTTTTCAAGAGCGAGGTCCGCAACAAGTTGCCCCGTACGGCGAAGTAAGTCCTGGTTCGATTGATGAGAGGCTTGGTCCCATCGCGATGCGCTACTTAGAAGGTATTGACTCCCCCAAGCGGATTTCTCGCATTGGGCTTGGTACGTGGCAGTTCGGATCGAGAGAGTGGGGGTACGGAGCGGATTATGCGTCGCGCGACGCCCACCTCATTGTCGCTCGCGCTGCCGAGCTCGGCATCACAGTCTTCGACACGGCGGAAGCCTATGGGTTAGGTCGAAGCGAGCGAATACTCGGCTCTGCATTGAGCGAATGCGGAGCGCTCGACGATGCGTTCATCGCGACGAAAGTCTTTCCGCTGTTCCCCATTGCACCGGTCGTGCGGCAGCGAGCGCGAGCCAGCGCCGCTCGGCTCGGCGTCAACACCATCGATCTGTACCAAGTGCACTGGCCCAATCCAGCCGTACGAGACGGCACGATCATGGACGGAATGCGCGACCTGCAAAACAGCGGAGTTATCGCCGACGTTGGCGTGAGCAACTACTCCCTCGATCGTTGGCAAGGTGCCGAGCGTCGACTTGGGCGGCGAGTTCTCTCGAATCAAGTCCAGTTCAGTCTCGCCCACCCCAGTCCGCTCGATGACCTCGTGCCCTTCGCGCAAACTCAGGGTCGAGTCGTCATCGCGTGGAGTCCACTCGCGCAAGGGTTTCTGTCCGGGCGGTATGACGCAGACAACAAACCCAGCGGCAACGTACGGCGCATGAACCCGCTCTTCCAACCGGTCAACATCGAGCTGGCGAGCGGCCTTCTCGAGACGTTGCGCGATGTCGCCGCCACCCATGATGTGACACCGTCACAAGCTGCGCTGGCATGGCTCATTCATCATCCGTCAGTGATTGCCATCCCCGGCGCTTCAAGCGTCGCTCAAGTCGAAGCCAACGCCGCCGCCGCCGACATCGCATTGACCGATGACGAAGCAACCGAACTGACGAACCAAGCCCGCCGCTTCCACCCCATCAGCGGTCTCAATGCTGCGACGAATCGCATCAAGGATCGCCTACACCGCGGCTAGCGACTCGACTTCATCGTCATCTTGTCTGGGTTGCGAACGATGGAAATGAAATGAGAGCGCATGTGACAAATACTGAAGTAGTGATCGATGTCCAAGGTCTCACGAAGTCCTTCTGCAAATTTCAGGCGCTCCGAGGATTAGACCTGCAAGTGGAGCGCGGTCAGGTCCATGGCTTCCTAGGACCCAACGGTTCGGGGAAATCCACCACCATCCGAGTGCTGCTCGGGCTGCTGAAGGCGGACGGCGGGCGCGTACATCTCCTGGGTAAGGACCCATGGGCGGACGTTGTTGAACTGCACCGTCGACTTGCTTATGTCCCCGGCGAAGTGTCCCTCTGGCCGGGTATGTCCGGAGGGGAGGCGATCGACCTACTGGGCACGCTGCGCGGTGGCCTGAATGAGAAGAGGCGGGCGGAGCTGATCCAGCGATTCGAGTTGGACCCGACCAAACGCGGTCGGCAGTACTCCAAAGGGAACCGCCAGAAGGTCGCCTTGGTCGCTGCACTGGCTTCAGACGTGGAATTGCTAATCCTGGACGAGCCCACCAGCGGCCTCGACCCATTGATGGAGAACGTTTTCCAGGAAGTTGTTGGCGAGGCCACGCAGCAGGGCGCCACCGTCCTGCTCAGCAGTCACATCTTGGCTGAACTCGAGTCTCTTGCCGACCGCCTGAGCATCATCCGGGATGGCCAGACAGTCGAGCACGGCACCCTCACGGAACTACGTGGCCGCGCCAAGACGAGTATTCACGCCGAAGTCGAACGCATCCCGGAGCCCGCCGATCTCGCCGCGCTGCAAGACGTCCACCTTGACGGGAAGAGGTTGAGCGCAACCGTTGAGTCCGACCGCATCGGACAAGCCATGGCACTGCTCACCGGCTACGGATTCAAGTCCCTCACGGTGGAACCACCGTCGCTGGAGAGTTTGTTCCTGCGCATGTACGAGGACGACGAGACCACCGGAGTGAAGGAGTGAGCGCGAGCGTAACCGGCACGACGCCGCTGCTGCGTACTTCTCTCAAACACGATGGCCGTCTCATTGCGCCGTGGATCGTATTGGCGACGGCCCTTTCCGCTTCCTCGGTATTGGTTTATCCAAGTGTCTTTCCCACCGCGCAGGATCGGGCCGGCCTGGCTGCGGCCATCGGCGCGAATCCGGCGCTCGGTCTGATTTTTGGACCCGCCTCCAACTTGACGACCGTTGACGGCTTCAATGCCTGGCGCAGCCTCGCGCTCGGCGGCTTTCTGGCTGCGCTGATGTCGATCTTCACCGTGACCCGCGCGACCCGCGGACAAGAGGATTCCGGCCAGGCCGAGTTGCTCGCCTCGGGAGTCCTCGGCCGATCGAGCCGCCTGCTGACCGCCGTCGCCATGGGCGTCATCGGCTCCCTCGTACTCGGCATCGTCGCCGGGTTCGTCACTGTCGTGTTCGGGGGCGGTGCGGAGTCGTCGCTTCTGCTCGGGGCGACATTTACCGCCACCGGTTGGATGTTCGCTGCCTTCGCGGCTGTCACTGTGCAACTCGGCTCCGACGCACGTACTGCCAACTCGATGGCGATCGGCCTGCTCGGGGTGCTATTCCTGCTGCGCGGATTCTTGTACTCAATCGGAGCACCGGCTTGGACCTCGTGGGCCAACCCATTGGGTTGGATGACCGAGACCAGGCCAGCGTCCGGGAACCATTGGGGGCCGCTCCTACCCGCGGTCGCACTCGCCGGGATCGTCCTCGCCATCGCGTTCAAGTCGCAGGCTCACCGCGACTTCGGCCAGGGGGCGATCGCGCCCGGACCTGGCCCGGCGCGCGGCGGCAACCCCAGTCCGTTACGGCTCGCCCTCCGGTTGAACCGCGGGTCGTTCACAACGTGGACCGTGGCATTCGTCGCTCTCGGCCTCGTTTTCGGATACTTCACGACGTCGGTAACCACGATCCTCGGGGCGAACAGTGGCGTCGCTCATTTCCTCGCTTCCGGTGCGGTTACGCCAGCGCAGTTAACTGGCGCATTTCTCGTCACCGTGCTCGCCTTGGTCGGGATCGTGGCCTCGATCTCGGGCGTCCAAGTGATGCTCAAGGTTCGCTCGGAGGAGATGGAGGATCGCGTTGAACCGGTCCTCGCCACCGCCATTAGCCGTAGACGGTATTACGCGAGCAACGTCGTCGTCGCTCTTGGCAGCCCCGCGATCTATGTACTCCTCGCCGGCACCCTCATCGCGCTAATTGCGTCGCATGCCGACCTCGGCGTCAGCTTCGGCGGGGTGCTGCGACAAGTGCTGGCCACTGTGCCAGCTGTCTGGACCGTCGTCGCTATGTCGGTGACCGTGATCGGTGCCCGCCCACATTTCCGACTTGTCGCATGGATTGGTGTCCTAGCGTCCTTTGTCCTCACCCTGCTTGGCCCAACCTTCGGCCTGCCCAATTGGATCCTTGGGATCAGCCCTTACTGGCATGTGCCGAACACGACGGCACCCGTTCACGCCAACACAGGCCTGCTGTGGATCTCGTTCGTGACAGCGCTGTTCCTCGTCGTCGGCTTTGCCGGCTTCGGTCGCCGCGACGTGGCGCGGTAAACAACCCAACCGGTCCACTCAGGCTTGGTGGAGCCGAGTGTCGTTGAAAGTTCACGTAGTGGAGGTGGGGGGAATCGAACCCCCGTCCTATGGAGCAAATCAGGGACTTCTCCGGGCGCAGTCTGCTGTGGTTTTCTCAGCCCCGACAGTCACGCAGACAAGCTGTCGCCGGGCTCAGTCACTGTTTGGTGTTCCTCAGGACTCCGTGACCGGGTCCGTCGGTGAGTCCCTTAGTTGACGCCAGAAACCGGAGCAGGGACGCCCCCGGACTGACGGATTTCGAGGCTCGCTTATGCAGCGAGGGCGAAATCAGTGCGCTGTGTATTGGCACTTATATTTTTGCTGGGTCGTTCACGAGATGACCAGCATCCTCGGCCCGCTTCTCCCGTCTCGACATCCACAGTCGAAACCGTTCACCCCCCTGTTCAGTTGTAGGGACAGGGTAACGGGCCGGACCGACATTTGACGAGTCAATACCGCCGCGCCGACGCTGTAGGCGGCGTGAGCCGAACTAGTCGTCCATCCCTTTGGCCCGCCGACCCACGACCCGGCGCGTCTCCCGCTCAGCATCGCGCGCGGCCAGGGCCTGCCGTTTGTCGTAGTTCTTCTTGCCCTTGCCCAGACCGATCTCGACCTTCGCGTTACCGTCGGAGAAGTACATCGACATGGGCACGAGAGTCAGTCCGCTCTCGCGCGTCTTGGAGACTAACCGCGCGATTTCCTCTCGATGTAGCAACAACTTGCGGGGCCGACGAGGCTCGTGATTCGTCCACGTCCCTTGGGTGTATTCGGGAATGTGTACGCCCATCAACCATGCTTCGCCGTCGCGTATGACGGCGTACCCGTCAACGAGAGACGCACGCCCGGCGCGCAACGACTTCACTTCCGTACCGACGAGGACAAGACCAGCTTCGTACGTCGCTTCAATGTGATAGTCGTGCCGCGCTTTCTTGTTTTGGGCAACGAGTTTGCGCCCACGCTCTTTCACGATGACTCCTTGCTCATGCGGCCGGATCCCCACCGAATCAGGCGCAGGACACCTTGACCTTGCGGCCGCCGTACCAACCCAGCGGATCGAACGGCACACCATTGACGTGAATCTCGAAGTGCAGATGCGGACCGGTTACCCACCCCGAAGACCCGACCTCACCAATGATCTCGCCCTTGGCCACGCGCTCGCCGACTTGGACGCTGACGTGTGATTGGTGGGCGTACATCGTGACAAGTCCGTTGCCGTGGCTGATAAACGTGTGCAGACCATACGGGCCACCGGACTGAATGGCGATGACGATTCCTGGCTGCGGGGAGTGAATGGACGTCCCGTACCAGCCGCGAATGTCGATGCCGGTATGGCAGGAGCGATAGCCGTACACGGGATGGATACGAGGCCCAACAAACGCCGAAATCCCCGCGCCGGGGATGGGCCAGAACCAATCACCCGATGGCGGCGGTCCGTCCCAACCACCGGGACTTTGCGACGCTGCCCGCGCGCGATCCTGCTCAGCTTTGAGCGCCTTGTACTCCGCGAGAACGCGTGCCTTTTCCCGCTTCGCCACACCCAGCGCGTTCCCGCGGACTCGGACGAGCGCATCGACATGGGCCTTCGCCGCAGTTGCCGTCGCCTGCAACTCCCGCGCTGCCATAAATCGTTGTGCGATCTCGTTGCGTCGCGCGAGCACTTGGGCCTGTAGCGCGTCGGCTTGCGCGCTCTTGAGAGCGAAGTCGGCTTTCGCGGCAATGAGGTCGGCGAAAGTACGAATGTTCGACTTTGAGGCGCTATCAACGGCATGGATGCTGGCCGCAAAGTCGGTGGGATCTTGCGCCTCCAAGATAACCGCGAGGTTGGCGAGCGGTCCTTCCATATAGAGCTGACTGGCAAAACGGTCGACTCGAGCGTGCATCAGATCGATACGTGCTTGGGCGGCGTCGAGTTGCTGTTGTGACCTCAACGACGCTGTCGTTGCACGTTCAAGTTCGGCCTCGACGATGCGATCTTGTTCCTGCGCCTTCCGGTACGCCTGCAGCGCACTCGCCGCCGCGGCCTCAGCCGCTGGGAGAGCCGCGGTGGCATCGCGCAACTGAGCGGCTGCACGCGCTACGGATTTGTTGGCGGCAGCAACATCGTCGCTCGCGTTGTTGACTTGCTTGTTGATGTCATCGCGCGCAACTGCCGGCGTCGGCAACGTCGCAACGCTCAGAGCAGCCACAATCGCGAGAAGCAGCGCAAGAGTCGAACCGCGCACGGTCGGTGGGCGCGCGGAAACGCAGTCACCAGAAGTCGAGTGCGCAGAAGTGCCGCGTACGTGGGGAAGGGGGCGCACGCGTGCTCCTCTCGTGAGCGCCACGGATCGTACGGACCTATGAGGCTACCCCGGGAGGGCATGCGACCTCGGGACCAACGCAGACTCGAGTCGCGGAACCACCGCCCCAGCACGCCTAAGCAGTTAGACCTTCAAGTATCGGAGCAAGGTGAAGAAGGCCGAGATCACGCTCAGTCCGATCCCCACCACGAACAAGACGGGGATGATCACCCACACCGACTCCCAGCCAATAAAGGGAGTGAACTTAAAAGTACTCGTCAATTTGTCATCAATAACAAAGTGTTTAAAGAGAATGAGTGACAACGAGGCGAGAACGCAGCCCAGCGCCGCAGCAATGGCGGCCTCCAATAAGAACGGTAACTGGATATAGAAGTTGCTCGCACCGACGAGTCGCATGACACCGGTCTCGCGTTTTCGACTCGCGGCTGCTAGTTGCATGGCGTTGGCGACCAACAGAAGTGTGACCAGGAGCATCACGCCAGCGACCACGAAGGCCAGGGCCTTCGCGCCGCCAAGAACGTCGAAGAGATTTTGTAAAAGCGCGCGTTCGTCTTGGACTTGGTCGACGCCGGGTCTGCCTTGGAAGGCGGAGGCGATCACCGCGAACTTGGTTGGGTCCGAGAGTTTGATTCGGAACGACTCCGGCAAGGCATCGGCGGTTACCGTGTCCAGAATCGGTGAGTTCTTATAGCGGTCCTTGAAGCGTTGAAAGGCTTCCTGAGACGACTCGTAGAAGATGTCTTCCACCAAGGGCTTCAGCGAGTTCAAGTCGGTACGGATTTGCTCACGTTGCGCAGGCGTCACCTGACCGCCCTTGCACGAAGGCGTGTCAGAAGTCTTGTTGCACAGGAAGACGGACACTTCGACGCGGTCGTACCAGAAGTCTTTCATTGTGTTGACCTGAGAAACCATCAGAAGGCCCCCACCGAACAGGCCCAGCGACACGGCGACCGTCAGCGTCACGGCGATGGACATGCCGAGGTTGCGAAGGAGGCCAATCTTGACCTCGCTGGCTACAAACCGTGCCCGCATGCTGGGGGGTTTCCTTCTGGTCGGGTGGCGTGGATTGCGTGGACGAGGTCGTGACTCTCGCTACGGGAATTAGCGCGAATAGCCGTACACGCCGCGCGATTGGTCTCGCACGAGATGTCCGCCATCGAGCTCGACCACCCGTTTGCGCATCTGGTCGACGATGGCCGCGTCATGGGTGGCCATGACGACGGTGGTGCCCGTGCGGTTGATGCGGTCGAGAAGTTTCATGATGCCGACGCTCGTGTTGGGGTCGAGGTTTCCCGTCGGCTCATCCGCAATCAAGATCATCGGGCGATTGACGAAGGCTCGAGCTACGGCCACACGCTGCTGCTCGCCACCGGAGAGCTCACTGGGCATGCGTTGCTCTTTGCCGGCCAGCCCGACCAGGTCCAGGACCTCGGGCACGGTCTTGGCGATGTGGTTGTCGGACTTGCCGAGCACTTCAAGGGCGAAAGCCACGTTCTGAAAGACGGTCTTGTTGGGGAGCAGACGGAAGTCCTGGAAAACGGTGCCGATTTGGCGCCTCAGCGTGGGGACTCGCCAGCGGGACAGCGTGTTGAGGTTCTTGCCCGCGACATTGACGGTGCCCTTTGTGGGCCGCTCTTCCTTGAGGCAAAGCCGCAGAAATGTCGACTTACCGGAGCCGGAGGTGCCGACCAGGAAGACGAACTCGCCCTTCTCGATCTCAACAGAAACGTCGTCGAGAGCGGGGCGGGTCTGGTTCGGGTACAACTTGCTCACACCGTCGAAGCGGATCACGAGGGGGAACTCCGAAGATTGGGAAGGCGGACTCGGCGAGTGTACGTGCCGAATCTGGGTGAAACGCCCTGCGACTCCTTTACCAATTCTTTACTAAAGTCCCCCTGTCAATCGCTTTAGGAACGCGAGGTTCTGGCCGATAGCAGGAACGAGGCAAGGAACGTGCCCACGGTTGGGGATTCCCCGCCCGCACCCGCTGCGGGACCCACGTCGCATCCGCGACACGACCTCGGGCGGCACCGGTCTCTCGCAACATGCGCCTCCCTCCCCCTTTGGCGCACCTCCAGGTAGTGGCCCCGAGATCCCCCTCTCGGGGCTTCCTGGCGTCTAGGACCTCTCCCTCACCAGGAAACGAGGGGTTTACGACTGCTGTTGGCGTCGCCAGCGGATGCCGCTCTCAATGAAGTCGTCGATCTCGCCGTCGAGTACGGCCGTGGTGTTGCCGGTCTCATATTCGGTGCGCAGGTCCTTGACCATCTGGTACGGATGCAGGACGTAGGACCTCATCTGGTTGCCCCACGAGCCGGAGTTGTCGCCCTTGAGGGCATCCATCTTTTCACGATCTTCCTGACGCTTGCGTTCCAACAACTTCGCCTGCAGCACGGCCATCGCGGTTGCCTTGTTCTGCAGCTGTGAGCGTTCGTTTTGGCAGGACACGACGATCCCAGTCGGAATGTGAGTGAGGCGTACGGCGGAGTCAGTCGTGTTGACGCCTTGGCCGCCAGGTCCGCTCGATCGATAGACGTCGACTCGCAAATCGTCCTCGGGGATCTCGATTGAGTCGGTCTGCTCGACAACCGGGATCACTTCGACACCGGCGAACGATGTCTGACGTCGACCCTGATTGTCGAAGGGGGAGATACGTACGAGCCGATGGGTGCCTTGCTCAATCGACAGAGTTCCATACGCGTACGGCGCCTTGACTGCGAACGTGGCCGACTTGATCCCGGCCTCCTCTGCCCACGACGTTTCGTAGACCTCAAACTTCCAGTTATGACGCTCGCAGTATCGCGTGTACATGCGGAGGAGCATCTCGGCCCAGTCCGCGGCATCCACCCCGCCTGCCTCCGAGCGAATGGTCATGAGGGCTTCGCGAGCGTCGTACTCGCCCGACAACAGCGTTCGGACTTCGAGTTCGCCGATCGACTTGGTCATCGCTTCGAGCTCTCGCTCAGCCTCGGCGGTGCTGTCCGCGTCGCCTTCGGCCTCAGCCAGTTCAAAAAGAACGCCGAGGTCGTCGAGACGAGATCGCAGTGTGCGTACTCGCGCGGATTCAGACTGAAGAAACGACAATCGCGACGTGATTGTTTGCGCTTTTGCCTGGTCGTCCCACAAGTCGGGCGCCGATGCTTGCACCTCAAGGTCGGCGATGTCGCGCTCCATTTGAGGTACGTCGAGCACCGTTTCCACACTGCTCAGGGTGGAATCCAGGGCCTTGAGGGCTTCTGAGTATTCGATCGTCGACACGAGTCGCAGGGTAGTGGGCAAGCCGAGCTCGAGTCGGGCGTGGGCGCGGATTGTCGTCGTGACTTCGCACCTCGGGATTAGCAGGAATTGCCGCTGATGCAGGACTAGGCTCGGCGTCAACTTCCCCAGCAACTGACGCGATGGAGCGCTCGTCGAGGCTGCCAGCGACGACCACCCGGTTGCCCCTGGCTGTTGCGTTGGGTTCACCGCCTCCACGGCGTGGCCACCTCACCTGTGGAATCCCTGGAAACCCGGTCAGAATTCTGAGGAACGATTCGTGAAACATCGCAGACCCAAGCACCGTACGAGGCAATTGCTCTTGACAGGTGTCGTGATTGCGTCGGCCACGCTGGCATTGCAAACCATCGCGCGGGGAGTCACGCCGGCCCCTTCTGGACCCAGCACAGTCAGCCCGATCAAGCACGTGTTCATCATCATGGAAGAGAACACGAGTTGGTCTTCGGTGAAGGGCCGGTCGGCGTATTCGTACGTGAACAAGACCCTCCTGCCGAACTACGCCCACACAGAGAACTACGTCACGCACAACCATCCGAGCCTGCCCAACTACGTATCGCTCGAAGCCGGTGACAACCTCGGAATGACCACTGGTTCCTACCTTCCTTCGGACCACAGCCTTGCCACCACCAGCCACCTCACCACCCAACTCAACGACGCCGGTATCTCGTGGAAGTACTACGCCGAGAATCTGCCCGGTGGCGGGACGACCTGCAACACCAGCGACCCTGGTACGCCGTACTCGCAGGACCACAATCCCTTCACCTACTTCGATGACGTAAAGAACAACGCGCCGTACTGCATTGCACACGAGCGCCCATTCTCAGAACTGCTGGCTAGTCCCAGCACTATCCCGCAGTACTCCTTCATCGTCCCGAACGACTACAACCAGGGCGAGAAGTCGAACTCAACCTGCAAGGCGTGCCAGGCCGACGCGTTCCTCAAGACGACGGTCCCGGCGATCCAGGCAACCCCCGCCTACGCCGACGGCGGCCTGATCTTGGTGCTGTGGGATGAGGCCGGGATCTCGGCTGACCCAGACATCACGCCGAGTGGCTTGATCGCGATCTCCCCCCTAGCCAAGCGGGGTTACGCAGGGAACGCCGTCTACAGCCACGGTTCAACGTTGCGCTCGGTCCAAGAGATTTTCGGCGTCGGACCTCTCCTTGGCTCAGCAGCAACGGCGACAGACCTCTCGGACTTGTTCACCGTGCCACTTGTCGACCCCGGCTCTGTCGTCCCCCCGGTTGCGTCGTTCACAGCGACAACGACCTACGGTCTGGCCCCTCTGTCGGTGAGCCTCACCGACACGTCCACGGGGACACCAACGTCGTGGGTGTGGGACTTCGGTGATGGGTCACCCACCGAGACCACCCAGAACCCCAACCACACTTTCACTACGTTGGGGGCCCACACCGTGACGTTGACCGCCAGCAATGCTGGCGGACCCTCCAGCACCACCAGCACGATCACGGTGAACCCGGTCGTGACGACTGCGCCGGTGGCGTCGTTCACTGGCACGCCACTCATCGGTACGCCGCCCTTGACAGTCAGTTTCACCGACACATCTACCGGGGTACCAACGTCGTGGGCCTGGGACTTCGGTGACGCCACCGGTTCGACGTTGCAGAACCCCAGTCATGCTTTTGCCGCTGCCGGGATCTACACGGTTACGTTGACCGCCAGCAACGCCAGCGGCCCATCAACACCGGTGGCGGCCACCATCACCGTCAATCCGGTGGTCGTATCCGCACCGGTGGCGTCATTCACCGCGGCCACGACGACGGGCTCTGTGCCGTTGGCCGTGGCGTTCGCTGACACCTCGACCGGGGTACCCACGTCGTGGGTTTGGGATTTCGGCGATGGGACTAGCTCGACTTCGCAGAACCCCAGTCACACCTTTACCGCTCAAGGGACGTATACGGTCGCTATGACCGCTAGCAATAGTGGCGGCCCATCAACGCCTGTTACCACCACCATCACCGTCACCCCGGTGGTCGTGACAGCACCGTGGTCGCTGCGCATCAACACGGGCGGGGCGACCCTCGGGGGCAGTTGGACAGGTGACCTCTCGCCCACCTCGGCCTACGGCAACGCATTCGCTGCTAAAACGTGGACGGTAAGCGCTTCCTCGTCGATCACAACGACTGACCCGAGCATCCCGGCCGGGACGCCTGCCTCGATCTTCCAGTCCGCTCGGTACGACGGAAGTGCTGGCGCGAACATGACCTATACCGTGCCAGTGCCTCAAACGGGGCAGTACGTCGTACGTCTTTACTTTGCCGAGTATTCCTTCACCGCCGTCGGGAAACGCAAGTTCAGCGTCGCCGTCAACGGCACGAACGTTCTCACAAACTTCGACATCTTCGCGGCAGCAGGCGGCAACGCGCGAGGCATCGCGCGAACCTTCACGGTCAGCGCAACTGGGTCGATCGTGATTGGCTTCACGCGCGGCAACGAGAACCCTGTCATCCAGGGCATTGAAGTCGTCGAACAGTGACGCACCGGCCACCCATGCGCTCGGACGCAAGGTCGAGGGCTGACTTCTGCACCCTGAGGTCGGCGATGTCGCGCTCCATTTGAGGTACCTCCAGCATGGTTTCCCTCCGGCTCAGCGTGGAAACCAGGGCGTTGAGGGCTCCGGCGTACTCGATCATCGACACGAGTCACAGGGCAGTTGGCTAGTTGAGCGCGAGGCGGGCATGGGCCTCGGCGATGATATCGACACCGTCGGATGCCGTCAGGTCGGCAAGCACCGACATAAACGGCGGCTTGGACCGCGCCTTGAATACGACGACAACGGAATCGCCATCGCTTCGCACGGAGATGACTTGGAAATGCGAGAACACGGTCGCCAGTCGGACATCCTTGACGTAACGCAGCACTCGGGTGCTGACCTGATTGCGATCGAGCGGCAGAACGTCGACACCATCGCTCGTGTGCGTCGTCTGGCCGCCGTACACCGCAGCGAGGTCGACGGCCTGGGCCGCAGCGAGAGCAGCAGCGTCAGCGGCGTCGTTGAGCGCGCGACGGCTTAGCCACAATGACGACACGTCGGTGACGACAGCGATGAGAGCGACCGTGATCGCGACCATGCCAAGGGCGAGGAGCATGACTGTGCCGCTCTCCCCAGAACGGCGAGCTGCCGAGCCGCAAATCCGAGTGCGGACTTCATCGGCGAGCCGGGGCGTCATTGCGGCTCGCGGTAGGTGTCGACGACCTCCACGTGGTCCGCGCTCACCGGAATGGCGAGGTCGGTTCCTGCACTGAGGTTCTGTGGCAGGAACGGTAGCGGAACAGAAAGGCTCAGCGAGACCTCGACGCGCGATCCCGGTGTCAAGCACGGGCCACCAGCACATCGCAGGTGAAGGCCGCCAGCGGGAAGTTCGAGGCCGTGGTCGGCGAGCGCAATTTCCGCAGCGGAAAGTGCACGCTGTCGACCCTCCACGTCAGATCCCGACGTCGCATATACACGGCCGGCTTCCCGGACTGCCGTCGTCACGGCGTACGCCGCGGACTGAACTCTCGCGACCGCCATCACCATGTAGATCATCGGAACCAAGACAAGGAGCGCGAGCGCCACAAATTCGACGAGCGCCGAACCCTCATCATCTTGGTTGCTGCGACGGCGTGCATGCATCAGCCCTCCTCCACGGCATGCCCGGTGACCTCAAGGGTTTCCGGGCCGAGGAGACCCAGCAACGGGAGTCGACCGCGAACTTCGATCGTCACAACGATCACACCACCGCGTGGCTCGCTGTGGGCGGTGACCGAATCCACTACCGAACCGGCGAGGTTGTTGGCGAGGACCTCCCTCGTTTTGGCCACGCCGTCTTGCGGACCTCGATCTGCCGCCGCCGCGACCCTCGCACCTTCGGCCGCAGCTGCTATCAAGGTCGTCCGGATGTGGAACGTCAACGCAAGTTGTATGACCGCGAGCACCACCAACAAGATCAGCGGTGCGACGAGGACAAACTCGACGGGCGCAGATCCGTTGTCGCTGCGGCGCAATCGCCTATCGGTTCGTGACTGAATCGAAGGCACGGCGCAGAATCGAACTGAGTTGATCGTCGGCGATGACCCACAGCGCGGTCACTAGCCCGGCCGTCATGACGGTCACGAGGACCCAACCAGGGACGTCGCCCCGTTCGCGATCCGCCATGGTCGTAACCGTTTGCCAGCGGCGTACGAACGTCGTTGTGATGCGGTCGACCAAGCCTCGCCTTTCGCGCGACACTGAATATCGGTGCAACATGTGCTCCCCCTTGATTTCGGCCACTACACCGGTGAAGTGACTCTTACGTCGAACCCAACGAAAGACCCCAAAACCCTGGAAATACAGCGATCACGATGATCGTCGGCAAGATCAGAAATACCACAGGAATCAACATGGCGATCTCGCGCCGACCTGCACTGGCCAACAATTCTCGTACCCCATCAGCTCGGACGTCGACTGCCTGCGCACGCAAAACCTCGGCCATCGGCGTTCCTCGTTCGACCGCCACGACCACGCCATCAACAAAGCGAGTGAGCGCGGGAAGTTCGATTCGCGTCGACATGGATCGCAGAGCGTCAACCAGGTTCACTCCCGTGCGAGTGAGCGCGACGCTGCTAGCAATTTCTTGGGCCAGGTCACCGTGACAGGTACGCGCGATGCGCTCCAAAGCCGTGCCTGTCCCCTCGCCCGCGGCCACGGCGAAGGCAAGCAGTTCGGCGATCGTCGGTAACTCCACAGCCATGCGTCGATGTCGCCGCTTGATGTCAGCGGATAGCGACTGATCACGCCACAGGGCGGCGCCGATCGCGGTGCACAGCGACAAGATCAGCCACGGGGCGAATTGCACGCGATACCCCGTCGCCACAGCGAGGAACGCGACGCCCATGGCAACGGCGAGGCCCGTCGCCGCTGCAATTACTTGCTCCACGCGGAAGTCTTCCGGCGATTGTCGGCGTCCTGCGCGGTCGAGTCGTCGGCGCAACGACTCGTTGCCACCGAGAAGGCCAGCGAGTTGACGGCCGGCGGCTTTGACTGATGGAGCAACGATGCGCTCGAGTGTCGGAAACGGCGTGCTCGCGGCGGTCCCATTGCGTCGATGACCGCTGAGATCGGACGCGCTTCCTAGGTACGGCGCAATCCGAGTGGGCAGGTCCGCGCGACGAAACAACAGGAGGTGGCGCGCGATAAGCAGGAGACCTGCGGCGGTTGCGGCCCCTAGGAGAGCACCGAGGGCGCCCGTGCTCATGCGAGCACTCGTGGCTCTTGAGGTAGCCGCCCGATACGCAACATCAATCGATAGGCAACAAGGGTGACTCCGGCGCACACCAGCAACACGACGAATCCAGTGGGCGAGGAGTAGGCGCGAACGGCTTCGTGGCGAAGCGACAGCAGCACAAGGGTTACCCACGGGGCCGCAACGGCGAGGCGCGCGGCATTGACGGTCCAGCCTTGTCGAGTCTCCACTTCGGCACGGATGCGTGACTCTTCGCGAAGAAACGTCGACAACGTGCGCAGAAGTCGGCCGAGATCCGTCCCGCCGACTTGACGGGCGAGTCGCAACGCCTCGATGACGCGGTCGGCAACTGGATCAGCGAGGTCGGCCTTCAGTCGATCCAGTGAGTTCTCGAACCGCCCCGTAACTTGGTAGTCGGAGGCGAAGCGGGAAAACGCCGGGCGGAGCAGAAGCGGTCCGCGTGCAGCAAGTTCGGCAACACCCTCTGGCAGAGACATTCCCGCCCGTACGGCGGAGGCGAGATCGTCGATAACTTCTGGCCACGCCGCTCTCAAGTCGCGAGCCCGCTGATCGCGTTGACGCCGCAAGAGCGTGATGGGCGTCCATGCCGCCGCTGCGCCAAGGACAAGAGCAACCGCTGGCGACGCGCTGACGATGAGGGCGACCAAGGCACCCGAGAAACCCAGGCCAGCGCACGTACATCCCACTCGCAGGGGCGACAAGTCGGCGTGACCCGAGTCAGCCACCAACCTTGCCAACCGCCCGGGACGCTTGACGATCGCGAGCCCTGTTGCCGATCGCGACAGGGCTCGGGAGTCTTCGGTGAACGCGGACCCGATCAGAAGCGCACCGATCCCGACGACCAGCCCGAGAAGCACGCCCATGGCTAGTTCGCCGTGCCCTCGAGTAGCGCAAGAAGGTCAATTCCGCAGGCGGCGAAGCGCTCTCGGTGAGGCGGAAATCCGTCCGCTCGACACAACTGCCCCTCGACCGTGCGAAAGACGTCTGCTGTCTCGACCGCGCCAGATCCACCGTCTGACATTTCGGCCCGACCAGGAACCGCAACGATCTCACGCACGCGGCGACGCCCATCGTTGAGTGTCTCGGCATGAACGACAAGGTCGATCGCAGTCGCCACCGTCGGTGTGACGAATTGTGAGGAAACGTTCGGACCAGCAAGCAGAGGCAGGGTGCACAACTTCGTGATCGCTTCGCGGGCCCCATTTGCGTGAATGCTGCACATTCCCGGCATCCCAGAATTGAGCGCAATCAACAGATCAAGGCTCTCCTGCTGGCGTACCTCGCCGACGATGAGCCGATTGGGTCGCATCCGTAGCGCTTCTTTGATCAACCTCCGAAGCGGAATCTCGCCCGTACCTTCGAGGCTGACCTGTCGGGTCTGCATCGCAACCCAGTCTGGGAGCTGGAGTTGAATCTCAAATACTTCCTCACAGGTGATGACACGTTCGGTGGGTGGTACGGCGTTGATCAAGCAATTGAGGAGGGTCGTCTTTCCGGCCTGCGTACCACCCGAGACGAGGATGTTGAGGCCCGCAATGACTGCGGCATCTAAGAATTGCGCCGAATGCAGGGAAAGAGTCCCCAGCGCGACCAAGTCGCTCAAGTTATGTGCCGGGGCGACGAACTTACGCACGTTCACCGCCCAGTGCTGGCGCGTTACGTCCGGGATCACCACATGAAGTCGAGATCCATCCGGGAGTACTGCATCGACAAACGGTTGGGACAAATCGACGCGACGGCCTGAGGTACTCAGCATTCGTTCGACCAGGTTTGCCACCTGTCCCGATCGGAGTACGACATTGGTGAGTTCACTACGTCCGCGGCGCGCGACGAAGACGCGTCCAGGTTCGTTGATCCAGAGCTCCTCGACTTCCGGGTCGTCGAGAAAACGTTGAAGCGGTCCAAGCCCCCCCACGATGTCAACGACTTGCACGGTGATGCGGTCGAGTTCGTCCGCGATCCGGACCGGACCGCTCCAATTGCGGGCATAACCCGCCACGACGTCGGCGACGACTGAGGTGAGCTCAGCGGTGCTGGTCGGTCCGTGATCGGGACTATCGGCAAGCCGCGCACGGACTTCGTCCACAAGGGCGTCGATGAAGTCCGCCTCTGGGTTCGAAGCGGGTCGCGCATCGGCGTACGCAAAAGCAGTGACCATGCGTCGTCCCCCCGTTTCCCTCGTGACGCGTCGAGAGAGAGCGAGACCGTAGGGGGCATTAGCCCATTCGGACTACCCCCAATGTCCACATTGTGGACATCTCCCTGATAAGTCACCCTTCGGAGGAACTAGGCCGTGGATTGGGTGACCAGGGTCCGGATGGTGCGCAGTGCCACGGACAGGGTCGCTAGGTCGAAAGTCTCCAACTCGCTGATCTCGGTGAGCGTCGTACGGGCGCGTGCGAGACCTTCGGCATTGGCTTGTTCCCATTGTTCGATGCGTGCCTGCGGCGAGTCCGCTGGCGAAGTCACGGCATTGACTCGTTCGGTGAGGCCAGCAAGCGCGCCATAGAGGTCGCTGCGCAACGCCGATCGCGCCAACGTCGACCAGCGATCCCCTCGCGGCAGTCCCGAAATACGACTGAGCATTCGGTCAACTTCGTACCGCTCAGAAAGCGCAAAGTACAACTGCGCCAACGGTTCTGGATCTGTGATCGCGACGCGCGCAATGGTGATGACATCGAGCATGGAGAAGAGATCGAGCACGGCAGCGACGTCTCGCGCGAGTTCGCGCGGCGCACCTGCAGCTGCGAATTCAGCCTGCCTGCGCTGGAAGCGTTCTTGCTCGGAGCCGAGCAACATCCCCGAGACCAACGGTGCAAGTCGGGTTACGTCGTTTCCGAACCGTTCGATCTCGTTTGCTACATCGATTGCGCCACCACGGTTCTGCAGCAACCAGCGCGTCGCACGATCGATGAACCGCCGAATCTCCAACAACAACGCGGTCTGCACGGACGTCGGGGCGAGGTTGTCGAGCGCTTCAATACGCCGCCACAAGACGGGAAGGTTGAACACCTCGCGTACGACGACAAAGGCCCGCGCGACTTCGGCGGCACTGGCACCGGTGTCCTCATTCGCGCGGAAGGCGAAGGTGATTCCGCCCCGGTTGACGACCTCGTTGGCGACGACTGTGGTGATGATGTCCCGGCGCAATGGATGCTCATCAAGCCGATCGTTATATCGAGCGACGAGTGCAGCCGGGAAGTACGTTCGCAACGCACTGCCAAACCACATTTCATCTGGCAAATTCGACGTCGGGATGGCCCGCATCAACGTCATCTTGGAATACGCGACGAGCACGCACATCTCCGGTGACGTCAGGCCGGTGCCGGCCGCCTCCCGCGCATCGATGTCGGCGTCGGTGGGAAGAAATTCGAGTGCGCGATCAAGTTCACCGCGTTCTTCGAGTTGCCGGATGAGTCGCTGATGCACCGAGAGCATCGAATGGACCTGCGCACGCGCGTTCGACAACAAGATGTTCTGCGTGTAGTTATCCGCCAGCACGTCATGGGCCACTTCGTCAGTCATTTCTTCGAGCAGAGCATTTCGGCCGGCCTCATCAAGTTCACCGCTGAGCACCACCGCGTCGAGCAAGATCTTGATGTTGACCTCGTGGTCGGAGGTGTCGACACCAGCAGAGTTATCGATGGCATCGGTATTGATGCGTACACCGGACTGCGCGGCCTCGACCCGGCCGAGTTGAGTGAGGCCGAGGTTCCCGCCCTCGCCTACGACCTTGCAGCGCAGTTGCGCTCCATCGACGCGGATCGAATCGTTGGCCTTGTCGCCGACGTCAAGTGAAGTTTCGCGCGCTGACTTCACGTACGTGCCAATGCCACCGTTCCACAACAAGTCCACCGGCGAACACAGAATCGATTTCATCAGGGCTGCAGGCGTCATCGAGTCGACCCGGTCGGGGAGTCCCAAGGCGAGCCGTACTTGCGGTGTTAGCGAAATCGATTTGGCTGCGCGCGGGAAGATACCGCCGCCTTCGCTGATCAGGGCCGCGTTGTAGTCCGCCCATGACGATCGCGGGAGTTCAAACAGGCGCTGCCTTTCAGCGAGCGACTTGGCCGCATCCGGTTGCGGGTCAAGGAAAATATGGCGATGATCGAACGCGGCGAGGAGTTGGATATGCGGGGACAACAACATGCCATTGCCGAAGACGTCACCGCTCATGTCGCCAATCCCGACGACAGTGAAGTCGTGGGTTTGAATGTCGAGATTCATCTCACGGAAGTGCCGCTTCACTGACTCCCAGGCGCCCCGAGCGGTGATTCCCATCGCCTTGTGGTCATATCCCTCGGACCCACCAGATGCGAAGGCATCACCGAGCCAGAAGTTGTAGGACTTGGAGATCTCGTTGGCGATGTCGGAGAAAGTCGCCGTGCCCTTGTCTGCAGCAACAACGAGATACGGATCATCGCCGTCATGGCGTACGACTGAGGGCGGCGGCACGATCTGGCCAGACACGAGATTGTCGGTGATGTCGAGCATCGCACTCACAAACGCGCGGTAACCGGCGATGCCTGCCGCGAGATAGCGCTCCCGATCGGAAGGATCGGGTGCACCCTTGAGCACGAAGCCACCCTTGGCTCCGACTGGCACGATGACCGCGTTCTTCACCGCTTGGGCCTTCACCAAACCGAGTACTTCGGTGCGGAAATCCTCACGTCGGTCCGACCAGCGAAGACCGCCTCGGGCCACCGCACCAAATCGCAAATGCACACCCTCGACGGCTGGTGCGTAGACCCAGATCTCGTATTTCGGTCGGGGCGCCGGCAAGTCGGGTACTGCAGCCGGGTCGAACTTGAACGACACCGTCGTCTTGTAGTGACCGTCACGAAGCCGCTGATAGGCGTTGGTGCGAAGTGTCGCCAACACCAGCGCGAGGAATCCACGAACGATTCGATCCTGATCAAGACTGGCGACTTCGTCGAGCGCCGCCTCGATCTCCCGAGAAAGATGCGCCGACTGTTCACTGCGATGGCCCAGGAAGTCCGGATCACACCGAGTCTCAAAGAGACTGACGAGTAGTCGCGCGATTGCCACATTGGCGATGAAACAACTCTCAATGTATTCCTGGCTAAACGACGAACCAGCTTGACGCTGATAACGCGAATAGGCCCGGATCAACATCGCCTGGCGCGACGTCAAACCCGCCGCAACCACAAGGGAATTGAAGCGATCAGATTCAACTCGCCCGGCCCAAGCAGCAAGGAAGGACTCTTCAAATCGCGCAGGCAGGGTGTCGAGGTCGACAACGTTCTTCGGGTCGAATCGCAGGCCAAAGTCGTAGATCCAGGCCGAATCGTGGGCTGATTGAACACTGCCGGACTGTTCCTCGCCCTCATGGTGATCGCGCTCAAATTCGTACGGGCGCTCATCGACGACCTCGACACCAAGATTCTGCAGAACCGGCAAGACCTCACTCAAGGACAAAGCAGATCCGACTCGGTAAAGCTTGAATCGTCGAGTGGCTTCATCATCTTCATCAATGGGGTGGTAGAACGACACCGAGATTCCCGTCATTCGGCTCGCCAGCACTTGGTCCTCGTCACCGCGGTGGAAGTGCTCAAGCCACAAGGCGTCGATGCGTTGCAGGTCAGTGAGCGCGCTCACTGGTCCGAAGTCCTCTTTGTATCCCTCCGGCACGCTTTCAGCCCACTGTGCCAACAACCTGGTGCTCGCGCCGTTGCTGACGCTGGAGGTGACCGCGTCGACGAAGTCGTCATCCCACGACCTGGTCGCCTGCGCTAACTCGGCTTGCAATGACTCCGCATCAACTTGCGGAATCGGTGTACCGGAAGGAACTCGAACGACGAAGTGCAAGCGGGCCAGAATCGATTCCGACACTCGCGCGGTGTAGTCGACACCGTCAGCGCCGTATGCCTCCGCCAGGATCTGTTCCATCCGCAGTCGCACGGTGGTCGTGTAGCGATCGCGCGGAAGATAGACCAGCGCGGAGACGAAGCGCTCATAGCGATCAGCCCGCACGAACAGTCGCGTCTGCCGACGTTCGCGCATGTGATGGACGGCCATCGCCACATCGGCAAGTTCGGGGACCTCGACTTGGAACAATTCATCGCGTGGATAGGTCTCAAAAAACTCCAGCAAGTCCTTGCCGCCGTGACTATCTTGGGTGAAGCCGACCCATGCCAACACATCGTGAACTTTGCGTCGCAGCACGGGAATTGTCAGCACTGATTGGTTGTACGCCGATGACGTGAACAACCCGAGGAAGCGACGTTCGCCATCCACGTTGCCACTGGCGTCAAAACGCTTCACGCCGATGTAGTCAAGGTACGCCGCGCGGTGAACCGTCGACCGCGAATTCGCTTTGGTGACAACCAATACATGGCGTTCGCGAGCCGCCGTACGAGCCCGCTGAGGCAACTTAGCGAATGCGGACGACACCGCTTGATCGGCGCGAAGAATGCCGAGACCACTGCCCGTGATGGGACTCAACTTTTCCTCACCGGGATTGCCTACCAAGTCGTATTCGCGATAACCCAAGAACGTGAAGTGGTCGTTGGCCAGCCATCGCAACAGAGCCGCAGCCTCATGATCTTCTTCCGCGTCCACACCGGAGGGGGGGTTGAGAATCAATGCATCCGAGAGATCATTGGCGCGCTGTCGCATCCGTGGCCAGTCTTCGACGGCTTCTCGTACGTCGCGAAGCACATCATTGAGTTCGGTGACGAGAGCGGTAGCGTCCTGCTCCGGCGTCTCACCATCAAGCTCGATGCTCATCCATGATTCGACCAGCGTGTCGTGACTACGAGCCACTTTGCCGGTCTTCCCCAAGTCGAGTGGATCGGCGGCGGACACTTCAAGCAATAACCCGGCGATGTCGCGACGTACAACCATCTGCGGGTGCACGACCAGGGTGATGGTCCGCTTGAGACGAGTGAGCGCCGACACAACAGAGTCGACGAGGAAGGGCATGTCGTCGGTGACGACTTGGACCATCGAGGCCCCGTCAAGCCACTTGCGTTCGTCACTCGGATTCAGGAGTCGTACAAGTGCCCGTCCGGCCGGACGAACGTTGGCGAAGCGGCGCAAGTCCCGAGGGGGTTCGAGGATTTCCTCCGCCGTCCTCACTTGGAGGTCTTCTTCGGCGACGTGCCGGTAGAACCTCGCGATGAGAATGTCGTCTTCGGTTGAGAGTCCGGCTCGAAGCTCGGGAAGTACGTCGGGACGCGCGACGACTGGTGGGTCGACATGGATCTCGGTCACGAGGTCACGCCTCTTGCTTCCCGGTCGAAGAACGGGTCAGCCGCATGGTCCACCGTCGCAGCTGCGTCCGCACGCCATTGTGCAGACAGATTAAGCCTAGCCCGAGTACGGGGTTGAGGGCCGGACCTGGACGACGCATTCGCGGTATTCGCGTGCGTAGGGTCGCGATGCGGCATGCTTGCCCTTCAATTGGGCTTTGGTTCGACGTCCAGCCGACATACGCAGCTTTTTTCACGCTTGTGGGACGGAGAGGATCGCATGGCGACCAGTTTCGAGGTCGAAATGACCTTCGGGTCGAGCGCCGACGAGGTATTCGCCATGTTTTGCGATCCGAAATACCTAGAGTTGCGATGTTCCGAGACGGGCGGGTCAGACATCGAGGTCTCGTCGGTCGTCGACGCCGAGGGTGGGGCCGTACTCACCATGAAACGTAGCGTGCCAGCGGAGGTTCCTTCATTTGCGAAGTCTTTCGTCGGGGACACGATCGAAATCGACGAGACGCACACGTGGAGTCCGCCCACTGCTGACGGATCGCGCGAAGCGGCGATCACATGTTCATTCGGTGGCCTCCCTGTCGGCTTCTCCGGAAAGGCCACTCTGGCCGATAGCGGCGACGCTAGCGCTGACGACCGAACGACCTTCCACTTGGAAGCGGCTGTGAAGGCCGCGATACCGCTGATGGGCGGCAAGATCGAAGGCGTCGTACGCGACCAGACGATGCGCGCGACTGGCAAGGAGAACAAAGTGGCCCGCGGTTGGCTCGCGAAGTAACGCGTCGATGAATGCACCCCAAGTTCAATAGAGACTGACGGAACTCCCTTTCACGAGAACAACCTCGGTTTAGCGGGCGAGGCGGTGGGAGAGCCAGGTGAGCGCGAGGGGGTAGCGGTAGTCGATGCCACCATGAGCGGCATCAAATAGTTCGAATTGCACGCGCTCGTCCGGTAGGCCGACACGGGCGATCTGGTCGCGAAACGCGGTGGCACCCAAGTCGAGAAACCACTCATCGCGAGTACCGGCGTCAATCCAGACCGCGCGCAGGGAACGAATCGCATCGGCGTACGGCTCAACCATGCGGACCGGATCCCACTCAAGCCAACGCTGCCACACCTCAGGAATGAGGGCCCCCGTGCGCGGATTGAAGGGCAACTGCGGAGTGCCGTCGGGAGCAGCAGAGAAGCAGGCGGTACAGCCCAGCGTCATCAGCAAGATCTCGTCGGCTTTCTTCGTAAACGACGGTCGCGAGTTGAAGTCCGCCCACCACCCCATGATGTCGAAGTCATAGTCGCGCAGGTGTCGGGCGGCGGAACCGAACTCGGGGACATAGCAGAGCTCATAGAGCGAATCCCCGGCATGAGTTGCGAGCGCAGAGAAGAGGTCCGGGCGCAACATCGGTGTGATCATCGCTCCGAAGCCACCCGACGATTTGCCTGAGATTGCACGCGAATCGCGATGATCAATCGTTCGGTAGTGCTCATCCACCCACGGCACAACTTCGTTGCACAGGTATGAGTGGTACGCCCCCGTGCCGGGCGAATCCACGAACTGCGAACCGCCGTACGCCGTCCACGCGTCGACGAAGACCACCACGCAGGGCAGCGCCTGACCGGAGGAAAACACATCATCGGCAGTTTCAATGAATGGTTTGCGGTAGGCCGAACGGTTCCCCCACATGGCCACGTGCCCGGTGTATCCCTGGATCACGTACACCGTCGGATATCGCGTCGCGTCGCTGTCGTATCCCGGCGGGACGTAGACCCACAGCGGTCGCTCATGGGGGTCGCCCAGCGGGTTCTCGCGCAGCAAGTCGGACACGATGATGTGGTGGTCGACACGGCCAGCCAGTTCTGAATCCCAAGGCAACATGGGGCTTAGTCAACCGTACGTGCATCAATCCATGTGCGGATAGCGATGATCGACGGCGGGCACGAACGTTTCCTTGATCACTCGCGCACTTGTCCATCGCAACAAGTTCATTGGCGCGCCAGCCTTGTCATTGGTGCCGCTCGCACGGCCGCCGCCGAAGGGTTGTTGCCCGACGACGGCCCCGGTTGGTTTGTCATTGATATAGAAGTTTCCCGCCGTGAATCTCAGTCGCTCGCTCGCCAAGGCGACGGCGTCGCGATCCTGGGCGATGATCGCGCCGGTCAAGCCGTAGGGCGCCGCTCCATCCACCTCTGCCATCACTGATTCAAAAGCACCCGGGCGTGAGTCGTCGTAGATGTGAACAGACAAGAGCGGACCGAAGTATTCCGTGGAAAAGAACTCGCGCGATGGGTCTCGACCGACCACCACGGTGGGTCGGATGAAATATCCCTCGGTCTGGTCATACGTCCCGCCGGCGACAACGTCGACGGTGTCATCGGCATGGGCTCGATCAATCGCACCGGAGACCCGAGCAAACGCTCGTTCGTCTATCACTGCCCCCATAAAGTTTCCGAAGTCGGTAACCGGACCCATCGACAGAGACTCCACCTGCGCCAAGAAGTCATCACCCATGTCGTTCCACACACTTCGCGGGATGTAGGCACGGGACGCCGCCGAACACTTCTGACCCTGGTATTCAAAGGATCCACGCACCAAGGCAGTCGTCAGTGCCGCGCGATCCGCCGACGCATGGGCGAGCACAAAATCCTTGCCACCGGTCTCCCCCACTAGACGCGGGTAGCTTCGATACCCCGCAATTCGATCACCGACGCCCTTCCACAGCGACTGAAAGACGGCCGTGGATCCGGTGAAATGAATGCCAGCAAGATCTGGCTGATCCAGTACGACGTCTGACACCGATGGACCGTGACCAGTCACCATGTTGATCACGCCCGGGGGCAAGCCCGCCTCGATCAATAACTGCATCACGAAGTGCGCCGCAAGTTGTTGCGTGCGGGCTGGCTTCCACACGACGACGTTGCCCATCAATGCTGGCGCTGTCGGCAAATTGCCGGCGATCGCGGTGAAGTTGAACGGTGTGACGGCGTAGACGAAACCTTCCAGCGGTCGATAGTCGAGCCGATTCCACACGCCCGGTGAACTGATGGGTTGCTCGGCCAATATCCGTCGCGCGAAGGCGACGTTGAAACGCCAAAAATCAATCAATTCGCAGGCCGCATCGATCTCCGCCTGAATCGCGGTCTTGCTCTGGCCCAACATCGTGGCCGCATTGAGGACGTCTCGCCACGGCCCGGCGAGCAGGTCAGCCGCCTTCAGCACAATGGCCGCTCGGTCATCAAATGACATCGCGCGCCAGCCCGGCGCCGCAGATCGAGCAGCGTCAACGGCGGCGGACGCGTCGTCGTGAGTTGCGTCGGCGGCCGTACCGAGGATCGAGGCATGCGCATGAGGCTGTACGACGTCAATGCGATCGCCGCTGGCCATTCGCGTCACACCACCGATCGACATCGGCAAGTCGATCGTCGCAGCGGCCATCGACTTCAGTCGCGACTCCAGGCCGGCGCGATCCACTGACCCAGGGCCATACTGACGGACCGGTTCATTAACGGGCGCTGGCACATTCGTGGCTGAATCCATGGGCCCTCCGAGTCTCACTATCCGACGAGCCAATCCTGCCCTGATTCCAATGCGCGGCGGGTGGTCTTCAACGATGTCTCGAGTACGTCGAGACGACGACGCGAATCCATAGAGTTCCCACCCATGACCGCAAGGTCCTCACCACCAGGGGCGAGCACCGTCACACGTACGCCGCTAGCCCTCAACTTCTGGACCTCACGGCGACATCGGCGAGTGGCAGCCGATCGCCACAATCGCTCGGCGCGTTCGAGCACGCCGTTGGATTTCGAGATATCAAACGACACCATCGGTGCTAACACGATGACCTCGTCGAGTTCGCGTCCGACCAGAACATCGGCCGATGTCACCGAACACGCTCCCCCGTCGACGTAGCGAACCCCATCGATCGTTACCGGAGAGAACCAGCCCGGAATTGCACATGACGCCATCACGGCCTGAGCCAAGGACGCTGGCGGGGAATCGAGACGTCCGAGAACGACGCGCCGGCCATGATCGAAGTCCATAGCGACAACCCACACGTTGTCGTGTGTCGACCATTGACCATCCGGGACAAGATCCTCGATGAGGGTACCTACGTTCGCCATTGAACGACTGCCGCGCGGCAGGATCGCTGACATCACCGCTGTCGGCGGCATTCTCAGCCACAGGGGCACCCCGGAACGCAAGATCCGCACAGAACCGGGAATCGGCGTGACCGCGAATCGGGGCCGACGACCTCCCGACGAGCGGTCGTGATCCCAGGAAAAATCCGCTAATGGGCCCGAGTCTTCAGCGACGCCGCGCTGATGGGCAAGCATCTGCTCGGGCGAGTATCCCTCTCCTAGAATGGATCCAATGATTGATCCCGACGATGTCCCGACGATGATGTCGGACTCGCGGGCGTCGATTCCCAGTACAGCTTTCACTGCGTTCAGGGCGCCGACTGTCCATGCGGCCCCCAGGACTCCGCCGGCGCCAAGGACAAGCCCCCGCCGCGATTTCGGTGCGCGCGCCTTTGTCATTCGGGTAACAACTTGGGACGTGAGCGTCGACGCGCTTTCGTATCAACGGTTGCGAGCAACTCGGCGAGCGAGTCGGCCAAGCATTGGGCCAGGACGTCAAGGTCGGGCATGGCATCACGATCGGCATTGAGCCCGAAGTAGATGCCTCCGTCATAGGACGTTAAGCCGATACTCACCGCTTGACCCTTGGCTAACGGCACTACTGGGTACGCGGCCAACATGCGCGCGCCGCCGGCGTACAAGGGATATTGGGGACCGGGCACGTTGGTCACGACAACGTTGAAGACGCGACGCGACAGACCGCTGGCAGCACGAGAACCGAGCGAATGAATCGTCGAAGGTGCAAAGCCGGCGAGACTCACCAACGCATCGGCCCCCAATAACTGCCCCGACTCTTTGTGCGCAGCCATCTCAAACGACACTCGCTGCAGCCGCATGACCGGAGCTGCCTCACCAACAGGCAAATCAACCAGGATCGCGGCGATGCGGTTGCCGGACAGCGCGCCGTCATCAGAGCCGTCAGCGGGGGGGCGCACGCTCACCGGGACCAACGCCCGAATCGTCGTGCGCGACGTCACAGATTCGCCCCGAGTCATCAACCACGCACGCAAACCGCCTGCCACCACGGCAAGTACGACGTCATTTATCGTTCCGCCGTGCGCACGACGGATCTTCTTGTAGTCCTCGAGCGGCGTGTCGGCTGTCGCAAATCGTCGTGCCTCACCGATCGGGGCATTCAGAGCGCTACCGGCCGCTGGACGGGCCACCGTCCACGCAGCCGATGCCACGCCGCTGGCGAATGTCCCAATTTGAGCGACGATTCGTTCGAAGTCTTCAAGACCCGAGCGGGCGGCCCCGACGATCGAGGCCGGCCGGCGTACGACGTCGGACAATGCACTCGCGACCATCGTGATGCCACTGGGTTCTTTGACCGGCTTCCACGGCTCCACCACCGTGCGACGCGGAGATGGAGTGCTGTCCAGAATCACCTGGGCGATGTCGACCGCGGCGACACCGTCGACCATCGCGTGATGCGTCTTTGTCAACACCGCGAAGTGGCCGCCCTGGAGTCCTTCGACCAAGTACATCTCCCACAGCGGCCTACTTCGATCGAGCGGGCGCGCCATGATGCGGGCCACGAGTTCGCGCAGCTGGCCCTCGGTTCCCGGTTTGGGTAGCGCGGAACGGCGTACGTGATAGGCCGCGTCGAAGTTTTCATCATCGATCCATACCGGGCTGGCTATTCGACCCGGAACCCATTTCACTCGTTGCCGGTAGCGCGGCACGAGCGAAATCCGCTCCTCGATGAGCGCGACCAGGCGCTCATAGTCAAAACCGCCCTCGGGCACTTCGAAGATCGCCACTGCACCAACATGCATCGGGGTTGATGTGCTTTCCATATAGAGGAAGGAGACGTCGAGGGGGCTGAGGCGATCCGCCACCGTGCTCCCCTCCTCCACGCGCCGATCCAGAGACTGACATCTACCGTTGCCGTTTGCCATCTGCCCCCGGGAACAATCATGGTGACACGAACGTCAGCAAAGTTGCGTACGCAACCCTTTGTAGTCTCTGCGGGAACTCCCGCACGGACCGCGCGGTACCCCTGGAGGATTCTCGATGACGCTGCCCCGCCCAGACACCGACCGACGTGCGCTGCTCGGACTCGGCGCAGCCCTCGCGCTCAGTGTCCTCGCCCTGGGTGCCTGCTCGTCTGGAACAGCCGCCGCCCCGGGGGCCAGTACGCGCGGTGTTGCGACCAACTCCGGGTCCTCGACACCGGGCACCCCTGATGCGTCGACGAGCGGCTCGGGCAGTGCCTCTAGCGCGGTCAACACCGTCGTCATCAATGTCGCCCAAGCTAACGACAACATCACGCCTGCCCCATCGAAGGTCCCCGTTCCGCTGGGTTCGCGCGTCCTGCTCACAGTCACGTCCGACGTCGCTGACCGAGTCCACCTCCACGGCTACGACATCGAGAAGCCGGTGGCGCGCGGCGGTAGCGTCACCTTTGATTTCATCGCTAACCAGGGCGGTCTCTTTCCGGTCGAAACGCACGGAACCGAAAAGTTGTTGCTTCAGCTTCAGGTGTCGTGACACCGACCCTGGTTGCTCACGGTGTCGGGGGTCGAAGTGACCTTCCGGTCCCCTTCGCATTGGCTGTTACTGCCGCCGCGCTTGCCATTGTCGTGTCGTTTGTCGCGCTGGTGTTGTTGTGGCGCGAGCCACGAATCCACGGCTCGCGTGCTGGCCGACCACTGCCAGCATGGCTTGCCGCCGGGCTGGACAGTCAAGTCTTCCGATGGATTCTGCGACTCTGCGGAATCGCGGGCACAACTCTGATCGCTCTCGCCGCGTGGGGCGGACCTGATGATGCCCTCAACCCCACGGCTGGCACTGTCTACGTGCTGTTTTGGGTTGGCCTTCTCGTCGTCGCATCGCTGATCTTTGGGCCGGTGTGGCGTCAACTCAACCCGCTCCGAACCTTGCACCTCATGATCTGTGGCGCCGTAGGTCGCGAGCCGTCGTCGTCACTACTGAACGGTGCGTTGCGCTATCCACGCTGGTTGGGCTATTGGCCAGCCGCCGCGTGGCTGTTGGCTTTCGTATGGCTCGAATTGGTCGCACCGAATCGCGATACGACCGCGACACTGCGGTGGTGGTTTACGACGTACGCCGTCGTGACGTTGATGGGCGCGTTCACGTGCGGTTCGGGGTGGTTTAACCGCGCTGATGGCTTCGAAGTCTATTCCACGATCGTGGGTCGACTGTCGATCCTTGGACGGCGCGATGACGGTGTGCTCGTCGTACGGAGTCCGCTCGCCGGACTGGATTCATTTCCGGTGCGCGCCGGTATCGCCGCCGTGATCGTGGTGCTCATCGGCTCAACGGCGTACGACGGACTCACGAGTTGGGTGCCATTTGCTGCCTGGGTCCAGGAGAGCAATCTGTCTGCTCAGGCAAGTGGGACGTTGGGCCTTGGCATCGCAGTCCTTGTCGTCGCGGTTATTTACTGCGGTGCCTGCATACTCGCCGCGGTGTTGGGCCGGAGCAAGGAAGACATGTCAATTCGCCCGACCCGAATGCCGGCCGTGTTTGCCGCATCGATGATTCCGATCGCAGCTGGGTACGCCCTCGCGCACTACTACTCGCTGCTGATCATCGTCGGGCAACAGACGATTGGGTTGCTCTCCGACCCCTTAGGGACGGGGGCCAATTGGTTCCACACGGCTGAGCGGGGCGTGAACTATAGCCCAGTATCACCTACTCTCACAGCGACTTTGCAGGTTTTGTTCGTCGTTGTCGGACACGTCGTCGCGGTGTTCGCGGCTCACGAACGGGCGGTGTCTATCTTCCCGCGGCGCACCGCGATCGTGGCGCAAATACCGCTGCTCGTCACCATGGTGGGGTTCACGATTGCGGCACTGCTCCTCTTGATGTCCTAGCAATGATGTCCTAGCGACGTCTTGATGTCTTCGCGACGCTGCCTGTCGCCCACCGCCGCGATTAGGCGAGATTGCGATCAAAGAGCACATCGATCTGCAAGGCAGTGTCGCCGTATGACGTGTGCTTGATCCCCACCATGCCGAGACGAACCGCCGCCTCAATGTTGTGGTTGAGGTCGTCGACGAAGACGCACTCGCTAGGTTCGAGTCCGATCAGCGCGGCGGTGTGTAAATAGATCTCCGGTTCTGGTTTGCGCATTCCGACTTCCCCGGAAATGACCACGGCGTCAAACATCTCATCCCATCCATCGCGCGGATAGTCGTTGCCCCACGAGTTCGACAGAAGTGCGGTCTTGACGCCGTCCGCGTGCGCGCGGTGGACCAGACCCACCATGTCGTGAGCATGCTCAAATCGATCGAACATCCTGGTGAGCAGTCCGTCTGGTGCGACAAAGGTGCCGGCACGGGCACTGAGTTCCCCCGCCAGCCGATTCTCGAAGTCGGGGACGGTGATCTCGCCACGCTCAAGCGCGTGAATCGGATTGACGACCGCCTCCAAGCCGTAGGGCTCGCCGAGCCAGTCGCGCATGACCGAGGCGTACACGTCCATGTCAATGCCGTCGTCGCGAGCCCACGCGTCCATCACGACACTAAAGTCATTGGTGAGGACACCGCCCCAATCAACAACTAACCCACGCATCACCTGCGCATCCTCGCAGACCTCACTCCGCCGAGTCGTCAGTTTTTGGTCACTTCGGAGCCGGTTGGTGACTACAAACTGACGACTCGACGAGTGGGGGTGAGGATGTCGGCGGCGAAGGATTGCAGGGCGAGACGCGCGGGCGATCGCGGCATCGCTTCTGCCACCGTACGACCGTCCCGTGCGGCGCGGTCGTAGGCCAATCTGTCATCGGGGATGCACACCACGTCGTTGATGCCCGCGTGGCGCGCGAGTGCGGCGCGAATCTGTCGCTCGGGCTGGGCGCCGATGGGGTCCGGGCGTACACGAGTCACTACTACCCGGATCTCGGTGTCAGGTACGACGTCTCGCAAATCCAACAAGCCGCGCACGAGCCGGGCGATTCCGATCGGCTCACCCCCACCCACTGCCACCACCACATCGGCGTTTTCCAGCGCCGTCAGCGTCGCGGCATTGCGTCGCGGCGCCAACGTGTCAAAGAGCACGTCCTCGTCGTGATCCAACGCGAATCCACAATCAACAATCACCGTCGAACTCAGTGAGCGTGCGGCCTCCCACAACCGGACCAGCCCCGACGGTCTCAATTCCATCCAACGATCAGGTCGCGGAAGACCGGTGAGAACGCGGGGACCGTTACGTACCTGCGCGCACAATTGCGCCAACCCCGCTGCATCCAGGGTTCCCGAGTCGGCTCGACGACACGCGGCCGCGATCCCTGGCGCGTCATCAACGATCCCGAGCGATTGGGCGATCGACGACGAATAGACATCGGCGTCGATCAGAAGTGAATCGATCCCAACGCGCGCGGCTTCGTCGGCGAGCGCGAGCGCCACCGACGTACGACCCGGAGACCCCACCGGGCCCCAGACAGCGACCAGCAAACCATCTGATGTGCCGACATCGGCAACTGGTCGCATCACACCGACGCCAGCTGGCACTGCTTGAGATAGAGACTCGATCGTGGCGAACACGCCCGCGAGCGATTCTGCGATGCCGACGACCTCGTCAACCCCGATTGCGCGCAACCGCTCGGCTTCGGGGTCGGCGTCGTCGTCGACGCAACCGACGACGGCCACGTCATGGCTATGCAGTTGTAGGACCACGTTCGCGTCGAGGCGAGACAATCCGCCAGACACAACGGCGACTCGTGCGACCCCCGCTGAGGCGACCGCGACGAGATCCGCCACGTCAAGACAACGGCGTACGACGAGAACTGACGACGCGGGATGCGTCAACGCTGCGATGAGCGCGGACTCCCACGGCGCCGATGCCAACGCCACCACGATGGGTGTCGGCGAACCGGGGGTCACGACGACGTCGTGGGCAGTCGTACCAGGTCAATATCGCCGTGATGTAGCGCGGACACCAACCGCGCAACGTCGGCATTTGGTACGTCGAGCACGACCGGCACCAGCGAGGCAACGCCCACGGATTCAATCGTGGGGATCTCGTCAACGACAGCGCCAGCGAGTACCAAGTGAGGTGCAGCATTCCCCGCTAGCGAGGCCGCATCGTCTTTGGGAGTCACCCATACGTCGACGCGCTCACCATGACTCAAACCCGACGGCGCATGCGCAACATCGACAGAGACGGTCACCAATCGACGATCGGTTGCTGCCTCCGTCGCCAGCGACGACGCGGAGACCAACTGTCCGCTCACGACGCGGTGCGACAACCGAGAGCCAACGGGTGAATGATCCGAATTGAGATAGTCACCGCCGTCAATGCGAACGGCGCTCACGACAACGTCATCGTCGGTCACTACCGTGCCCGCGCTGAGGTCGCGCGCAAAAGACCACACCTGGGTACGCGAGTCAGCTCCCGAGAGCAGTCGCGACCCGGCCACCATCGCGACCACGATCAACACGACGCCGACGAGAACGCGTCCATCGCGCCAACGCGGCGACCCCTGTCGGACGGCTTCGGGCGAAGGCGTTCCCGCCGAATTACCAGGCGCTGTCGACCCAGAACGTGTCAGAACAAATTGCGCCACAGGTCCTCCCCCGTTATTCGGACGTGACGGCCTGCCGAGGGTGCGGGACGAGACGAGGACGCGACCAGCGAAGTGTCCAAGGGGTGGACACCCTTTCGAGTGGTTGCACCAAACTGCATCATCTGGGCGCAACTGCCATGATGCATACGTGACTCCACGTTTCCTCACCCTCGCCGATGTCGCTGAGGTGCTCAACACATCGTCGGCCCAGGTGTACGCACTGGTGCGATCCGGCGAGCTGCGCGCTCTGAAAATGGGGGGCCGCGGTCAGTGGAGGGTGCAAAGCAGCGATCTCGAGGAGTACATCGCGACGGCGTACGCCGCGACCGAAAAGTTCCTCCAGAGCCATCCCTTCGGCAAATCCGACTGAGCGACGCTGACCCGCGGGGCGCCGGCCCTAGCGTCGCTTGATCCAGCGAATCGCGTCATAGGAAATCGTGTGGATTTCAGCGACGCCCGTTGTGCGCCGAAAAATGTCGGCCGGATGGACGGCGACGTCCACGTGGTCGCGGCCCGCTCGATTCAAGGTACCCGTCACGTCGCCCAGTCCCGCGACGCCTAGCGTGACCGTGCGACGGTCACGAACCCAACGTCTCACGACTGCCGAGATACCGTAGCGCTGACCCACGAAACTTTTGGTATCAGTACTTTCCGATGATTGGCCTAAATCTGTAACTGAGATTATCGACCTCAGGGGAAGCAACCATTCCGCGCCCGACTCCGTCTCAGATCCAACGAGCCATTCCGGACCCACATCGTTGATCAACAAACTCACGATGCGAAACCCGTTCGACGAATCGAGGATGCGTAGCGATACAACTCGGTGACGCGCGGCAGTGAGTCGATCAATGAGAGAGATCTGCGCCCACTCGCGTCGAGTTCGATCGGCGATCTCATCGGCCAGATTCTCGTCCGCAATCGTCTGAGCCTGGGCCTCCAGATCTGCAAAGACCCCGTCCCATCGATCTGGCTCGGCGTTGACCAACGACCCACTCCCCCCGTGAGGATCGCAACGTAGGTCAGGCCAGGAGAGCGTGACAACGCCTTCGGTCCAAAAGCACCTAGACGTGCCCCTTGACATAATCGCTAATCTCCGCATACTTCATCAAACACAAGCAAACAGGCATTAAGGCATCACTCCAGGGGGAACGATGTGGGTCGAAGCAATGCTGAACGACCGTGCTGCGGGTTCGGGAGGTCTCGTTGCGGGTCCCCTCGCTGCGGGAGGCGAGCCGGTGGACCGCGTTGGACTGTGGAGTGCCGTCCTCCTCGCGGGGGTTTACCTCGTGCGTCTCGCTCTCGCATGGATCGTCCTCGGCCTCGCCCGACTTGGTCGGCCTGGGAACCGGAACGCCTGGCGTTGCGGCCTGGCCACGATGGCCGTTCGGCTAGCTCCGCAACACTCACGCGCTCGGATGCTGCGCTGGTCCGGCGTTGCCCTCACGACAGGGGTCGTGCTCGGCGCGAGCACTGCAACCATGGCCGGCGCCGCCGAACCTCCATGGCCCAGTTTGGATCGGGGAACTGTTCAGGTCACCAGTGCAATGGCGATCCGCAACCTGGTGGCGCGAGCGCCTACCGTTCGACCGAGTGTGGGGTCTCTACACACGAATCGCCATGTGAGGTCTGAGTCGAGAATTCGCGGCTCCGTGGTTGTACGTCGCGGCGACACCTTGTGGGATATCGCCGCTCAACATCTCCACAGTCGCCGAACCAATGCGGGAATCGCGCGAGCATGGCCGCAGTGGTATCGCCTCAATCGAACGGTTATTGGTGCTGACCCGAACTTGATCCTCCCAGGGATGCGCCTGCGAATCCCCACTTCGTCGGACCAGGTGACCTGATGAGCGAGGCGCCCATTGTTGCTCTGGTCAAAGAAGTCTCCGACTACGAAATCCGCATCTCGCGCCCGCCGAACTGGCTGGAACCCACCCACACTGAGCGATGGACCGGCTACGACGACGAAGTACCTGACGACGAGAGTTTCGGGCGGCTGATCGGGCTACCTCATCGCGACGGTCGCTACATCCAGGGAACTCTTCCCTTGCCCTGGACACGCGAGGCAATCACGCCGCGGCTGGCACGACCGAGCCTGCGTCTCGTCGGTTCGGCCACCAACGCTCCGGTCAGACCGCTCGCTAACGATGACACTGATCCGTTGTTCGCCACTCAACGAACACCGAGCGATGCGCTTCCCGATCCGGCCAAGTGGGCCGCGCAATTGGGTCAAGCAGTCATCGAAGTGCTTGATGGTCGGAGATCCCCGAGCCAACTTCTGCGCTGGACCACACCGGAAATCCATCGGGCGTTACGAACACGGGCCGCCGCATTGCACCACCGCAGCGAGTCAGTCGCGGCATCAACTGGTCCGAGCCGATTGCAGGTCCGCAGCGTGCACGTCTGTGAACCCGAAACTGGGATCGCCGAAGTATCGGTCGTGCTGAGCGCCCCGCGTCGGTCGCGTGCGATGGCCATGCGCCTAGAAGGGATGGACGGTCGCTGGCGAGCGACCGTGTTGATGATGGCGTAATGGTGTGGAGCTTCTGAGCTGGATCAGACCTGGTTGTGCATGCGCGGATCGCCATGGCATCGCTTGTATTTCTTCCCCGAACCACACGGACACGCGGCATTGCGTGGCGTACCGGCGTACTCGTTGTCATCCGCTGCGATCGTGCCGCTGACCGATCCCCCAGCACCATCGAGCGTCGGTGCGCTGTACTGCAACTGCTGGGGGCGCGAGGGACCCAGCCCCTTTGCGACGAGTTCACGGTGGTGCTCGTGGTCGCCGTCTACATCGTCGTGATCAGCAGTGACTGAACTAACGTCAAGCGCGGGTGCATCCTCTGCATCGTCGGTGACTTCAACTTCAACGTTGAAGAGGTAACCGACCGATTCCTCCTTGATGGACTCCATCATGGCGTTAAACAGGTCAAACCCTTCGCGCTGATACTCGACGAGCGGGTCGCGTTGGGCCATGGCGCGCAGGCCGATTCCTTCTTGCAAGTAATCCATTTCGTAAAGGTGCTCGCGCCACTTGCGGTCGAGCACCGACAGGATCACGCGACGTTCCAATTCGCGCATTACCTCATCGCCGAGTTCTTCTTCACGCCTGTCATACGCCGCGTTGGCGTCTTGCTTTATCTCCTCGACGAGATATTCCTGGGTGAGACCCGCACGGTCGCCACCTGAGTCTTCTTCGAGTTCCTCAATCGTGAGACCCACGGGATAGAGCGTTCGCAACGCAGTCCACAGTTGCTCGAGATCCCATTCTTCGGGATATCCCTCGGCCGTCGCAGCCGTGACATATCCGGTGATGGTGTCGTCGAGAAAGTCGCGAATCTGCTCGTGTAGGTCAGCACCTTCGAGAACCTCGAGGCGTTCGCCATAGATCACCTGGCGCTGACGATTGAGCACCTCGTCGTACTTCAGAACGTTCTTTCGGATCTCAAAGTTTTGCGCCTCGACCTGTGTCTGCGCGGATCGGATCGCGTTCGACACCATCTTGGCTTCGATCGGGACATCGTCAGGGATGTTGAATCGTCGCAAGAATGCATCGACGAGATCGCCCTTGAACAGTCGCATCAATTCGTCTTCGAGCGACAAGTAGAAGCGCGTTTCACCGGGGTCACCCTGACGACCCGATCGTCCTCGCAACTGGTTGTCGATTCGCCTCGATTCGTGCCGCTCGGTACCGAGGACGTAAAGACCACCGAGGTCGGTCACTTCCTCGTGCTCCGCCGACACGGCCTTGCGCGCCTTCTCGATTGCGTCAGGCCACTCCCGCTCGTACTCCTCGGGAGTATCGACCGGTGAAAGTTCTCGTTGAGCGAGTTCTGCGGCCGCCATGAACTCGGGGTTGCCACCGAGCATGATGTCCGTGCCTCGACCGGCCATGTTCGTGGCGACCGTCACGGCGCCCTTACGACCAGCCTGCGCCACGATCGCTGCCTCGCGGTCGTGATGCTTTGCGTTCAACACCTCATGCGGTACGCCGCGGCGGCGAAGAAGTTGCGACAAGTGCTCGCTCTTTTCCACGCTGACGGTGCCGACGAGAATTGGTTGACCCATCTCATGGCGTTCGACGATGTCTTCGATGACTGAGTCGTACTTTGCGTCCTCGGTGCGATACACCAAGTCGCCTTGGTCCGCGCGAATCATGTCTCGGTTGGTGGGAATCGGTACGACGCCAAGCTTGTAGATCTGATTGAACTCGGCGGCCTCCGTCATGGCCGTACCGGTCATGCCACCGAGCTTTTCGTACATTCGGAAGTAGTTCTGCAACGTCACCGTGGCCAGCGTTTGATTCTCGTTCTGAATCTCAACGCCTTCCTTGGCTTCGATCGCTTGGTGCATTCCTTCGTTGTAGCGACGACCCGCGAGCATGCGCCCGGTGTGCTCATCAACGATGAGGACTTCGCCGTTAATCACGACGTAGTCCTTGTCCCGCTTGAACAACTCCTTCGCCTTCAGGGCGTTGTTCATGTAGCCGACTAGCGGGGTGTTGACCGACTCGTAGAGGTTGTCGATGCCGAGCCAATCCTCGACGCGCTCGACACCACCCTCGAGGATGCTGACTGTGCGCTTCTTCTCGTCGACTTCGTAGTCGGTATCGCGTCGCAATCGCGGTACTAGTTTCGCGAATTCGGAATACCACTTTGTCGCCTGATCTGCCGGACCGCTGATGATCAACGGTGTACGTGCCTCATCGACGAGGATGGAGTCGACCTCGTCGACGACCGCGAAGAAGTGACCGCGTTGGACCCGCTCCTCGGCTGACCACGCCATGTTGTCGCGCAGGTAGTCGAAGCCGAACTCGTTGTTGGTGCCGTACGTGATGTCAGCGGCGTACTGCTCCCGACGCTGCGCAGCGGGCATTTGGGTCATGATGCAGCCCACGCTGAGACCTAAAAATCGGTGGATCCGACCCATCCACTCCGAGTCTCTCTCCGCGAGGTAATCGTTGACGGTGACGACATGTACGCCGTCTCCGGCGATCGCGTTGAGGTACGCGGGCAAGGTGGAAACCAGGGTCTTGCCTTCACCGGTGCGCATCTCGGCGATGTTGCCGAGGTGAAGCGCGGCCCCGCCCATGATCTGCACGTCGTAGTGACGTTGACCCAAGGTGCGTCGGGCCGCCTCGCGCACAGTGGCGAAGGCCTCCGGGAGGAGCTCATCGAGGGTCTCACCATCGGCGTACCGCTTCTTAAACTCGTCGGTAAGGGCGCGCAATTCGTCGTCGGACATCGGCGTGAACTCGTCCTCAAGGGCGTTGACCTGCGCAGCGATGCGGGTGAGCTTCTTGAGGGTCTTTCCTTCGCCGGCGCGAAGAATCTTGTCGACGACCTTCACCAGTGACGTCCTTGTCAGTTCGCCGGCCTTAGGGCCGGTGGGTCCCATCCCCGCGGCACGGGCATGGCAGTAAGAGCGTTCACACGCCCAGACGGTCATGGTAACCGTTCGGTCACGATAGGCCGATCGACGCGAGGTCCGTTTGGCCGGTTGGCTGGGTTTTGGATTGCGGTTGAGCACCGCGGCCAAGCCGGGTCGAGAAATCCGGGTGCGGGCCGGGGCCGACGTAAGGTCTGATGGCTTCCATGAGCGTTGCCCAGAAGCCCGATCCCCTTGCGGTGCCCATCCGCGTCGACCTCGACGACGGAGTGGTGCGAATGCGCGCACCGGCTGCCGGCGATCGAGACGCGATCGTCATCGCTGCCAATGACCCTGACGTTGCGCGCTACACGATGGTTCCGTCGCCATACACCCTCTCCGACGCCGAAGAGTTCATCGCCGGACGTAGCGACGCGTGGGCCGAAGGGAACTTCACCTTCGCCATTGTGGACGCCGTGACAGATGAGTTTCTGGGCATGTGCGGGGTTCACAACAGCCAGCCAGGGGGTCTCGCGGGCGGCGCCGCTGAAGTCGGCTATTGGTTGGCGCCGGGCGCGCGTGGACGCGGCGTCATGACTCGCGCGCTCACGCTCCTGTGTCGGTGGTGCTTCGAGTCGATGCCTCTTGAACGGCTCACCTGGTACACCCTCGAGGGCAACACTGCCTCGCGTGCTGTAGCGGAGCGCGTCGGCTTCCAGATCGAGGGCTACGTTCGCCTCGGCATAATTCACCGCGGCACGCGCGTTGACTGTTGGATGGGCGGACTGCTGCGCGCAGACATGGCATCGTGACGCGCCCCGTGCTCACGGCCGTGTCGCCTAGCTTCAGGAGTGAACGGTGACGGCGTTTGAACCCGTCGAGATCGCAGCGGGGCCCTACCAACTGCGGCCCTGGCCGGTCGCCAACGCCGATCTTGATGAGGTACTCACCGAGTTCTGTCGTGACGATGACACCAAAGCGGGCATCGCCGCGTTTCAGGGACCACTCGGCGAAACGGTTGCCGGTTTGCGCGAGCGTCGACTGACGGGCTGGGAGACCGGGCTCTACCTCGGGTGGGGCATCCGAGACGTGACAACTGGACGCTGCCTCGGCGAAGTCACGTTGATCCACACGAACTTGACCCACCAGGTCGCTGAGATCGGTTACGCCACTCGACCCGGTCACCGAGGGCAAGGGGTCATGTCACTCGCGGTTCCCGCGGCGTACCGCTGGGGCTTTGAGGGGTTAGGTCTACATCGCATCGCGTTGGGTCACATGGTCGAGAACGCCGGATCGCGGCGGATCGCGGAGAAGTGCGGCTTTACCTTCGAGGGGCGGTTTCGAGGGGACTACATCAACAATGGTGAGCACGTCGACACCATGTGGTGGTCCCGCCTCGCTACCGACTGAACTCGGAATATGAATGTGCAGGTGGTCCGGTCTGGTGGGACCAATGTGACATTCATGCAGAGATCGCGGAGGTGAGTGGAGTCACGGCCTAGGAGGGGAGGTGCGGGCGATGTGTACGTCAGTGCAGCCCACCCACGTCGCAGCTTCGCGAAGTGCGGTCATCGTTGCAGCGACGGCTGACTCTGGAACGTGACCTCGCTGATTCACCTCGTACACCACGTGTTTGGCCACCAAAGTCGAGCCTTCGCGTTTCGGGTCAACGCGCGCAACCAGACGACCGCCGTGGAGCACCGGCATAGCGAAGTAGCCATGTTCGCGCTTTGCCGCGGGGGTGTACGCCTCAAGGCGGTGATCAAAACCGAAGACTCGCGCCGTACGACCGCGGTGCCAGACAAGTGAGTCGAACGGACTCAGCAAAGTCGTGCGAGATCGACCCGTCAATGTCGAATTGGCCCACTTCTCCAACAATTCGGGATCGGCGAACACCGGGCTGGCCCACTCATCGACATCGACGCCGACGAGCAACCCAGCGTCTGCGAGTTCGCGGATCGCGAACAAGACCTCGCTTCGTGACGCCGCATGAGTCGTCAACCGATGGACATCGACAATGTCGGCGACGGTTCCCACCCCGAGCGAGCGAATCGATCGGCGTACCAGTTCGCGAAGGCACTCGTGATCACTAGGACCGAGGACGCCGTCATCGTCAGTCCAGTTGTTGGCGCTGGGGGCGACTCGATGCTCGTCTGGTATCGCGCGCTCCGCCAGGTCGTACACGCGGCGGAAGCCAACTCGGCGTACACACACCACGTCACCGACATCGAGCAGCCATTCGATCGCGATTTTGTTCTCCGACCAGTCCCACCATTGGCTGCCGCGCTTCGCGCCACCTAATTCGCGAGTAGTGAGGGGACCAACGTCTCGAAGCCGCTGTCGAATCCCCTCAAGCGCTGCCGTTGGTACGTCATGCCAACGCACCCCGCGTCGGCGATAAGACCTGCGGCGAAAGGCAAACAGCGGCCATTGATCGACGGGCAAGATGCACGCTGCATGGCTCCAATACTCAAATGTGCGCGCTGCTTCGGTGGTGTGAATATCGCCGGGACCTTTCGCACCGATTCCCCAATAGCACGCCTCGATTGCGTCCCTTCCGACCGCGCCTAGCCGAGCGTACGGAACCAATTCGTGATTGCGAGCAAGGACACTGATCGTGTCGATCTGGACAGCACCCAGGTGCTCGAGGGTTTGGCCGACCGCGTCAACGCGTGTGCTGAGACGGGCCTGCGGTGACTGTGCCGGGGACAGCACGTACGGCCGACCCGCGAGACCTTGCGCGTGAAGCGCCAACAGCCGTACGTCAGCGCGCTTCAGCCTGGGGATTTCGCTCACCGGTTGGCTTGGTTAGGCGATTTGAAGGACGCCTTCGCGTACGGCGCGGATGACCGCTTCCATCCGCGAGTGAACCCCCAGTTTTTCGTGGATGTTGCGGACATGGTTTTTCACGGTGTTCTCGCTGATGTAGAGGCGCTCAGCGATGCTGCGGTTGTTCAGCCCCTCCGCGACGAGGGAGAGGACTTCACGCTCACGGTGCGACAACGCGATGGCGCCGGCGGACTGGCGTTCACGGCGGGCCGACAGAGAGACAAGTTCATCCAAGAGTTGGCTCACCAACGCCGGTGACAGCAAAGACTCGCCAGCTGACACGGCCTGGATCGCTTCACGCAACTCGTCAACTGAACATGAGCGGGACAGGTAGCCGCGAGCACCCGCGCGTACGGCGTCAGCGAGACCGGCGTCCTCAGCTCCCTCGGCCAGCACCAGCACGTGCGGAGCAGGGTCACAGTCTCGCAATGCACGACATGCCGCGGCCCCGCCTTGTGCAGGTAATTGCAGATCGACCAGAACAATGTCGATGGGATCGCCCGCAGTCGATTGGTGGAGAACGGCGGCACATGCTGAGGCAGAATCCCCTACTTCGCCGACGACGGTGACGGCGGAAACTCCGGAGAGCGCCTCGATCAGACCGCGCCGAAAGATTGGCGCACGATCCGCCACGAGTACTCGAACCATGAAGCAAGCCTCCCGCGGCGCATCATGGCACGCGCACGCTCGGCGCGAACTCACTTCAGCCGTTCTCGGCGAATTCCTCTGTCTCACCTTCGTCGTGCAAGCGAATGAGCCCGTAGTCGAAACCACGTCGGCAATACACCACGCTCGCGCGGCCATCGTCACTGTCCATGAAGAGGAAGAAGTCGTGCCCGACGAGTTCCATCGCGTGGAGGGCCTGCTCAACGGTCATGGGTCCGGCGGCGTGGGTCTTTTCTCGTACGACGACAGGCCCAGCGGAGTAGACCACGTCATCCACGTCGTCTTGAGCGGGAGTCCCAGTAACAGTGCCATTCCGGGCACCAGCAGCAGCTGTCGAGCCCGACACTTTCGGCATGTCATCGACAACTGACAATCGCGCGCCCAAACCCTGCGCGGGGTCCAACTCCGGCGCGGCCGCGGTCACGGACGCCGTGGACGCGCGCCCGTGCCGATGGAAGCGGCGACGTTCGCCCGCCCGCCGAAGCCTCTCCTCGAGCCGAGAGTAGGCGACGTCCAGCGCCGCGTACTTGTCGTTTGCTGATGCTTCTGCACGAATCACTGGACCTCGTCCACGGCAGGTGAGTTCGACTTCGTACGCGCGGTCAGATTGGCGTGGATTCACTTCTTTTGTTACTTCGACATCGATACGCATCAGTGGGACGCCGAAGCGATCCAAACGCGAAAGTTTTTCAGTGACGTGGTCGCGGAAGCGAGAGGAGACCTCAAGGTGGCGGCCACGTACAACGATGTCGACGTTTTGGTTCACGGCATCTCCCCTCGCATTACCTGGACAACGACGGTCACACCTGAAGTCGGCTCACACCGAAACTGACTACCTCGGCGTTGGTAGACACCCACCCGGCCGACCTGGTCTTCGACCCCACATTCGCCTGCTGAGACGTTCGCAGCTTCCTTGCCACTACTGGCCTTCTCTCGACACGACAGTCATCTGGACTGTTGCTGAGGCAGGACTTACTTCTAAGCCGCACCGTGATCGAACGACAAGAAGTCGCCTTACGTGGACCGTTTCGCCTGCGGCTGGCATCGGCTTGTCCGACCTGACTTTCCGCCCGCTCTTCGCGACGAAAAGTCCGGTGGACGCAACCACGGACCCGGGCGGGTGCCATGGACTCACGGTAGTCCCGAATTCTGGGAAATGCTCATCAATGTCACACGTCCGCATTGCCGAACCGCCTCCGAGTGGCCGCGATCGTGCAAGCTCGGACATCGGTCAACCCGACCGCCCTCAAGACGCGCGCTGCCTCGGTCAGGGTCGCCCCCGTCGTCACGACGTCGTCAACGATCACTATCGGCCGCGGCAGTGACGTCACCGGGTCGAAGAGGGCTTCCAACCCGCCGGACACCAGCGTCATCGACCCGGTGATGTTGGTAAACCGCGAGATCGCCGACAGCCCCGACTGATCAGCGACCCGCGTGTTCATCGCCAGCGGGGTGGCTAGATCAACTAGCAAACCACGTCTATCCAATTCACGAAGGGCATGTGTTGCGAGACCCTGCATGGTGTCGTTTCCTCGGGTTTGCACGGACTTTGGATTAGAAGGCGCGGGAATCACGATCCATCGCTGCTTAGCCGAGCTGGCAGAGACCGCATGTTGAATCGAATCGGCGAGGGCTCGCCCCAGTGGCAATGCCAAGGGGCGTTGCCCGCGATCTTTGTACGCACTGATCGCGCGTTTTAACGGGCCGGCGTACTCCCCAACGGACCAACACGCCGGGAAGGCGGTCGGTCGTGGCGTGGGGGCCACGGAGCGAGGTGAACGTTCCAGGGATCGTGCACAGCGACCACACCAGAGCACGCCAAACTCCCCGCACCCGACACAGTCGCGGGCGGCCACAAGGTCTACCGCTACTCCCCACCACGTGCGGGCATCACGCGGTTTCACGGCATCAGGATTGGGGTCCCGTCGATCGGTTCAGGCTCATCGCGACAGATCCGTGGACGGCAACCCGGCCCCGGGTGGTGTGGACAACAACGCGCCGACGGCGGCGTAGCCGGGCAGTTCCGCGCCGCTGTTTCCGAACTGGTGGCCGCGCCGGAACTAGTAGCAGCGCCCAACTAGTAGCTGGGGTCGTTGCCGCGTGACCGCGCTACCCAACTGCCAGCGACTTGCGCCCACAGTTGACCTTCGCCAACTCGGCCAGCCACACCCCCGCTTGCCACACCAATCACCAGGGGACGCCCAGGTGCCGCAGCAATCGACACGGCCCCTGCAGGCGGCGATGCGATTCGGCGACTCGACGGTCCAAAGTCGACAAGTGACAGCGAGGGCGCGGCCGCTCCAAACGTGCCGAGCACAGCCAACTCCGTCGTCGAGGTCCAGGCTGCGTCGAGGACGTCGGTGAGCGTCGATTCAACTCGTCGTGGATCAGCGACTCGGACGTCATCTCCACGTCTCTCGACGCGTGCCACCAGGAGCAATGTGTGTCCGTCACGCTGAACTCGAAGGGCGGCGCGCATTCCGTCCGACGAGATCGCGACCGAGATGATGTTGGCGGCACTGAGAGTGCCAAGGCCCTGACGCGAATTGATCGACGCTAACGGAACATCAAGGACAGGCCCGCTGGCACGAGCCAGGCGAACCCCTCGACCTCGATCCACGGTCCAGAGGCCACCAAACCGATCCCAACTCGGCGCCGACAATTGCACGCCACTGACCCGTCGCGTCAGCAACTGGCCGAGTCCGACTTTCCCGCTCCACAACGTGGTGGCGTTTCGATCGAGGACGGCGACTAGCCGGCTGTCGGCGCTGACGGCCGGATTCGACCAGCTGGAGCCGACCTTGCCCGCTGCACCTGCCACGGCGACGGGAGGCGTACGAGGTCCGCTCGCTTGGCCCGCGAGCCCAAGGTCCAGTCGGTTCACCGCGCCGCGGATCGAGGCGTACAACGGTGAGTTGGACGCATTGTTTGCGTCGTCGGAGTACGTCGACCACGCGGACGTCGGTTGCACCGCGCCGACACCGGAGACCGCAAATGGCTGTCCCCCGACCGTAATCCGCACACCGGTAATCTCCGGCAGCGATCGCAGGCTCCAAATTAGCTGCGCTGACAGGGCCTGACGAGTCTTGTCATCGGCGTTCAAGACTTCGGGGGTCAATTCGATCTGGGCGATTCCCGATTCCACTGGGACCGAATCGATTGCCAGCGCAGTGCCCTCAGGAAATGCGGTCTTCACCGACGGCGCCAACCACGCCGTGGGGCCAGCGAGCAACGAACGGACGACTGTGGTGGCCAATCCGGCACCCACCACCGGCACCGTGATCGGATTTGGAACGAGAGTGGCAAAGGTCGGATCGAAGAAGTACGTCGGTAGCGTTCGGAATCCTCGTGCCACATCGCCGCTGGACAGAATCAACCCATCGGGACAGCCATCGATGCGCCACTCGCCGGCAACCTTGATCAGCGAGTAGGTACCGCGCAGGACTTGGGTCGGGGCCGCCAGCGAGAAATCCCCACGATTGTCGATCTGCCCCGCCAAACCGCCTGACAGATCAACGACTTGGGTCAACTTGTCATCGAAACTCAGACCCGAATCGTCGTAAACCTGGACCCCGACATCGGGTGCCCACGTCGTCGCACGCGGCGTCGTGAGGTACTGGCGGGCGATGGTGAGACCTTCGACGCCTCCAGCACTGGCTTCGAGAAAGCCGCGGACAAGTTCGACCGGCGTCATACCGGCCCGAGGTGGCCGAGCGATAACACGAATGAACTGATCATCGCGACCGGAATCCAGCACGGCACCTTGCTGAATTGGGCCCGATGTGGGAATCGATGCGCAGCCGCTCACGATTAAGGCGCACAGCGCACACAACGCCGTACCAACATTTCTACGCACGCGGCTCACCCACCGGTAGCGCTTTGGTCTCCTCCGCGACAAACTGCGGACGCGATGACTGACCCTTCGGCAACGGCACTCGCGTCGATGCATCGAGCGGTTCGAGTGGCAACGGCGACGAGGTGAGTTCAGTACCCGCAACACGCGGCAACGTCAGTCGGAACTGCGAGCCACCGCCGGCGACGCCCCACGCTTCCAGCCAACCCCCGTGCAGGTGGGCGTCTTCCAATGAAATCGCCAAGCCCAAGCCGGTCCCACCAATGGTCCGAGCGCGGGCAGGATCAGCACGCCAGAAACGGTTGAACACCAGCGACGTGTCCCCTGGGCGCAATCCCACTCCGCGGTCTCGCACCGTGACGGCGATAGACGAGTCGTCCATTCCCAGCGCGATCGTCACCGGACGTCCTTGACCGTGCTCAATGGCATTGATCAGGAGATTGCGAATGATGCGCTCGACTCTTCGGGTATCAACTTCGGCGACACACGCGAAGTCGGGTTCGTCGAAGACGCATGTCGTGGATCGCTTGTCCACCAGAGGTTGCGACGCCTCTAACGATCGGTGAATGGACAACCGTACGTCGATGGGCTCGACATCCAAGACAACAGCGCCGGCGTCAAAGCGACTGATCTCCAATAGGTCGGTGAGCAACGATTCAAAGCGGTCCAACTGATTTTGCAACAACTCGGCCGACCGCGCCGTAGCGGCATCGAACGACTCTCGATCCTCGTACAACAAATCGGCGGCCATCCGAATTGTGGTCAGCGGTGTTCGGAGTTCATGCGAGACATCGGAGACGAATCGCTGCTGGACTCGCGACAGTGACTCGAGCCTGCGGATTTGCTCCTGCAGTCCCGCCGCCATTCCATTGAACGAACGGGCCAACCGAGCCAAGTCGTCGTCCCCGCGCACGGCCATTCGCTCCTGCAAGTGACCCGACGAAAGTCGGTCGGCCGTTCGGGCGGCCTGGCGTACCGGGGTAACAACCTGCCGTGTCACCAGCCAGGCCAAGGCGACCAAGCCAATGATCAACAACAATGCGATCACAGCGAGAACACGGCGAACGAGATCGAGGGTCCCTTGCTCCTGGGTCAACGGGAAGAGTTGGTACAACTCGTACAGACCGACACCGGGCACAGACAGCGTTGATCCCACGACGAGTCCCGGCACGACGCGTCCGTCGAGATAGCGCAACTCGGTGTACGTCCATGCGATGCGTCGATCGGCCAGCACTCGCTCGCGCAAATCGGTCGGCACACTGGACTCCGATACCAAGTTGGTGCCGCGCTCGGGCGCCGCGGCCCCAGTTCGGCTCCCACCGGAGAGCAGCAGAACTTCGTAGAGACCGGGATTTCCGGCACGAGCAGCCAGACTGGACGCAACCGCGTCCACCAGCTGAGTCGCTGACCGCGTCGACGCGCCGGTGTCGGACGCGTCCAGAATGCGCTGGGATTCGGCATGCCCTGCATCGGCCTCGGCTACTGACGTGCGTTCTTTCGCGTCCACAACACCAGCGCTCACGCGGGCTAGCAACAGTGCGCCGAGCAGACCCACCACAAGCACGGAGAAAAGAAACGTCGTCGAGATGACGCGCATCTGCAGCGATTGACGCCAGGCCGCGCGCACCCGGCGTACGGCCGCGACGATGCCCGGATCAACTGGGGGCGGCGCCGCGGCCTTGCTCACGGAGGTCCCGCTTTGTAGCCCACGCCTCGGACCGTTATCACGATCACCGGATTCTCCGGATCAATTTCAATCTTCGAACGCAAACGTTGAACATGGACATTGACCAGGCGGGTATCCGCAGCATGTCGATATCCCCAGACATCGGAGAGAAGGACATCGCGGGTAAAGACCTGCCACGGTTTGCGTGCAAGTGCCACAAGCAGGTCAAACTCGAGAGGAGTTAGTGAGATCAGACTCTCCTCGCGCTTCACGGTGTGCCCAGCCACGTCGATCGTCAGATCTCCGATGGCGAGATGTTGCGGACCAGGTTCTTCGTTGTGTCGCAGCCGCGCACGCACACGAGCGACAAGCTCTTTAGCTTTGAATGGCTTGACCACGTAGTCATCTGCACCGCTCTCGAGTCCGACCACAACGTCGATCGTGTCGTTCTTCGCCGTGAGCATCACGATGGGCACTCCGCTTTCAGCCCGAATTGCCCGACACACGTCGATTCCATCGCGGCCCGGCAACATCAGATCGAGCAACACCAAATCGGGACGGGACTCGCGGAAGACGGCCAATGCCCGGGAGCCGTCCGCGCAATGGACGGCTTCGAAACCTTCCGCGCGCAGCACGATGCCCAACATCTCCGCCAGAGCGACGTCATCGTCGACGACTAGCACCCGACCCTTCACGCCGGTCATCGTGCCACCTAGTCGCGTCTTCTCGCGGAACATGAGGGCATTCATCGGCACTAGGCGTGCATTCATGGGGGCCATGGCTAGTTAACGCTCCATCGTGAACGCGAGTTCCGCACTCCCCACCGGCGTTGAGGCATCCGGGTAGAGCCATCGCGGTGTCCGGCGCGAATCTCTGGCACGATGCCGGAAAACGACCGAGTCTCCTGGTTGCTCAGCGATCCAGACGTACGGACAGGGTGGCGTGATGACCGACCAACCGGCTGAAACGCCTCCCGAGGCAACACCGCCGATCGGGGGTTGGTCGCCCATTCAGCCACCGATCTGGACCGATCCCAGCGGCTACGTCCCGTCCGAACCACCCGGGCCGGTCGGCTCCTCCGCGGCTACGCCGATTCCGGCGCCGGTCCCGGCGGGATCCAGACCCCCTCCCGGCTATGCACCGTCGGGATGGGGACCCCCTCCCAGCTATGGCCAGCAGTACGCCGCATACGCGCCAGCTCCCCCAGCACCAAAGCCGGGCATCGTTGCGTTGCGACCGCTCGGGCTCGGCGAAATTCTGGATGGCGCAGTCACGTACATCCGGGCAAATCCGCGGGCTGTTCTAGGTGTCTCAGTCGTGCTGGCGCTGGTGTCCGCGATCGTAACTTTCATCACCAACGCGTTGACCTGGGGCGCTTTCCAGGGCTCGCTCAACGACTTGAGCAGTCAACTCGACAGCCTCGATTCGGGTGGGTCCTCTGTGGACACCACCGCGCAGTTGGGGTCAAGCCTGGGGCAGTTCGCCTCGTCCGGAGTGAGTGCGCTCCTCGGCGTCGTCGCGACCGGGATGTTTACGGTGTTGATTGGTCACGCCGTCCTGGGACGACGTATTAGTGCTGGTCAGGCGTGGTCGGAGGCGCGTGGGCGACTGATTAGCCTGCTCGGTTTGTTGGTGCTAATCGTCATCGCCACGGTTGGCCTCCTGGTTGCTGGCGTCGTGGTCCTCCTCGTGTTGGCCGCTCTCCTCGGGGCACCAGGCGCGGTGATCGGGGCCATCGCGATCTTGGGCCTGATCCCGGTATGTATCTGGTTGTGGGTGTCATGGTCTTTGGCCGCACCCGCGCTGATGCTTGAGCGGGTGGGAGTCGTCGAATCGATGCGACGCTCCTTCCGTTTAGTGCGTACGGCGTGGTGGCGGATATTCGGCATTCAGATATTGGCCGCGATCATCGCCAGCGTCATCGGAGGCGTACTTACAGTTCCGTTTGCACTCATCGGTGGAATCAGTCTGTTGAACTCATCCGGTTCGACAGCGACTCCCTGGCTCTATCTCATCGGGACCGCAATCGGCACCCTGGTGGCAACGACCGTCGTCCAGCCATTTTCCGCCGGGGTGACGGCATTGCTCTATGTTGATCAACGAATCCGCCGTGAAGCCCTCGACTTGGTCTTGCTCGACGCGGCCAATAAGCAGCCTCCGACGCACGAGTCTCGGCGCTGACTTGGTCCCAATCGATCTGGGACGCGACGACGCAGCCGCTGCGGCGCGTCTCGAACTCACTAACCCCGCGTACCACCGCGATGACCAGCCTTGGTACACCCGGATCTTGAATTGGGTTACTGACCATATCCAATCGGCCCTCGATCAGTTGTCGTCAAAGGCGCCCGGAGGTTGGTTGGGGATCGCTATCGCAATCGTGATCCTGGTGGGGCTCATCGCGGTTCTGCGAATGAGGCTCGGGCCGGTGCGGCGCCGTGAAACGTTGGACCCGATGCTGTTCGGCGATACGGAGGTCCTGACGTCCACGGCGCACCGTACGGCGGGCGACGAATACGCACGTACCGGCCGCTACCACGATGCACTTCGGGAGCGGATGCGAGCGATCGTGCGCTGCTTGGAAGAACGAGCAATATTCGAGCCGCGACAAGGGCGTACCGCTGACGAAGCCGCCAACGACGCGGCACGAGTCCTTCCCGATGTCGCGATCCCCCTTCATGAAGCTGCCCGTACGTTCGACGCAGTCTGGTACGGACGCCATCGCGCCGACGCGTCTACTTACACTCGCATGGTCGATCTTGACGCAACGATCACCGAGGCCGCGACTCAGCGCCCGCGAGCCACCACGAGGTCTGTGAGCCCCCGGTGAGCAGCATCAGCGGTCCGTCGAGTGAGAGGGCACGTGAAGCGACAAGCACGGTGCTTGAACCCACATTTGGGACTCGGGTTCGAGGCAACCGTGGGTTGCTACTCGCCCTGGCCGCCATCGTCGTGCTCGCGATCCTGTCCGCCTGGGCTGCCTCGGCGACTCGACGTGGCTATCTCGACCCGGACGCGACAGATCCCACCGGGGCCCGTGCGCTGCGAAACGTGGTCACAGACCAGGGCCTCAGCGTGCACAAAGTCGCGACCGTTCGCGAGGCTAACGACGCGTTGCGCCGATTCCACGACGCGACCCTGCTCGTCGTGGCTGCCGGGCTTCGATCAGACCCCGACGCGAATCGGCGATTGGGTCAACTCTTGGCCTCCGCGCCACGGGCCACCACCGTGCTCATCGCCCCTGACGTCGAACTATTGAAGGAACTCGCGCCGGGCGTCGAGCTCGCGGGCGGGGGTCCCCCTGACGTCACCGAACCGCAGTGCTCCTGGTCGGTCGCAGGCCGGGCCGGCAACGCACTCACCGGGGGAACTACCTACGTTGACTCCACTCGATCACTCGCCGCCGAGTCGTACGCCTGCTATCCACTCGCCGGAGCTGGCTCCGTGCTCGTCCGCGGTCGCGCCAGCGGTGAAAGCGGCATCACTATTTTCGGATCGGGCGACGCCTTCACCAATGACCACCTGGGCGAGAACGGCAATGCGGCACTGACGATAGGCGCGATCGGTCAGCGCCATGACGTGGTGTGGTTCATCGCCTCGCGCACTGACCCGGATCTCCTTCCCGCCGTCGAGGCTTCCGTCAGTGACCTGACCCCCAAATGGGTGGGCCTGGCACTAGCTCAAGTCATGCTGATGGTGCTCGCCCTCGCGTGGTGGCGCGGACGTGGACTTGGACCCGTTGTTACTGAGCCCCTTCCGGTTGTAGTCCGGGCTGCTGAGGCAACAGAGGGTCGGGCGCGGCTCTACCGAAAAATCGCGGCACGCGGACACGCCGCTCAGGCTCTGCGAATATCCACTATGTCGTTGCTGCGGGCGGACTTGCATCTGCCGGCAGCGGCCGACATGTACGTCATTGCCCACGCAATCGAAACCCGCGGTAGTCGCGACACACTGAGCGTCATTCGACTGCTCACCCATTCTGAACCCAGAACTGACGACGAACTTGTCAAACTCGCCGATGAGTTAGACAAGCTCGAACGGGAGGTACGCCGATCGTGACCAACTCACCCGCCGCTCCTGCGGCCACGAGTTACTCGACAAGCGCAGTCACAAATCCACGCGCGGCTCTCCTCGCGATACGTGCCGAAGTCGCCAAGGCCGTCGTTGGCCAAGATGCTGCCGTCACCGGACTAGTCATCGGCTTGCTCTGCCGCGGCCACGTGTTAGTTGAAGGCGTCCCCGGGACGGCCAAGACTCTGCTCGTACGCGCCCTCGCAGCGTCATTGAGCCTCGACACCAAGCGAATCCAATTCACGCCCGACCTGATGCCCGGAGATGTGACGGGTTCGTCGGTCTGGGATCCACGTAGCGCGGAGTTTGTCTTCAAGCCGGGTCCCGTATTCACCAACATCTTGTTGGCGGACGAAATCAACCGCACACCGCCTAAAACACAAGCTGCACTGCTGGAATCTATGGAAGAACGTCAAGTTTCGATGGACGGAACCACTCGGGCGCTCCCCGATCCATTCATCGTCGCCGCAACCCAAAACCCCGTCGAGTACGAGGGCACGTACAACTTGCCTGAAGCGCAATTGGATCGCTTCCTGCTCAAACTCACGGTGCCGATTCCGAGCCGGGACGAAGAACATGCGGTCCTGACTCGGCACATGAACGGTTTCGATCCGCGTGACCTGGCGGGTGCCGGAATCCACCCTGTCGCCACGGCCTCCCATCTCGAAACTGCCCGCCAGGCGATTTCTACCGTGACTGTCGCGAGCGAAATCGCGGCGTACACCGTCGACCTCGCCCGCGCCACTCGACAAAGTCCCTCACTTCGGCTCGGTGTGTCCCCGCGTGGCGCGGTGGCACTGCTCAATGCGGCGCGTGCGTGGTCCTGGCTAGCTGGCCGCGACTTCGTCACTCCCGACGACGTCAAGGCCTTGGCACGACCGGCCCTTCGACACCGAATTGTGCTCCGACCCGAGGCTGAGCTTGATGGCGTGACCACGGATTCGGTCTTGGAGACAGTGTTGGCGAGCGTCGCCGTACCTCGATGACTATCACCGGAAGATTCGTCGCCCTGATGGCTGGTGCGATCGCCGTAGTCGCGCTCGGCGTCCACTCGTGGGCCGGATTCTGGTTGGTGAACACCGTTCTCGGCGCCATCGCGTTGCTCGACGTCGCTCTTGCCGGATCACCGAGAACGATGACCATGCGGCGATCCGGTGCACCCGCCGTGCGGCTGGGCGAAAGTGCCGACGTTTTCCTCCACGTCACGAACGACGGTGGCCGCCCCATCCGTGGACTGCTTCGAGACGCCTGGCCCCCGACCGCGGGAGCGGCGATCACACGACACCGACTTGAACTGCCACCTGGGACTCAGGTCGAAATACCCACCACGTTGACCCCGGTTCGGCGAGGCGTACGCCGCCCTGACCGGGTGACTGTTCGGTCCTACGGCCCATTGGGCTTAGCGGCCCGGCAGGCAACTCACCGGGCGAACTGGGAATTGCGGACCCTGCCACGCTTCTCCTCACGCAAACACCTGCCATCGCGACTCGCTCGGTTGCGGGAGCTCGACGGCAGTACGACAACACATATCCGCGGTCAGGGCACAGAGTTCGATTCGCTGCGCGATTTCGTTCAGGGCGATGACGTGCGCTCAATCGACTGGCGAGCAACAGCTCGCGCAAGCAACGTCGTTGTTCGTACCTGGAGACCGGAGCGAGACCGGCACGTCTTGATTGTGCTGGATACCGGGCGAAGTAGCACTGCTCGAATCGGTACCGGCACTCGACTTGACGATGCCATGGACGCATCGCTGTTGCTCGCCGTACTCGCATCGCGCGCAGGCGATCGGGTCGACCTGTTGGCTTACGACCGCGACGTTCGCGCCGACGTTCGCGGTCGGGCAGCCAACGAACTGCTGGGGGCACTCAGTGACGCGCTCACCAACGTTGAGCCCGAACTTGCCGAAACGGACGCGCGCGGGCTGGTCTCGCAGATTCTGCGGCGCACACCGCACCACGCCCTGATTGTGATGTTGACGTCGATCGAACCTGCGGTGATCGAAGTGGGACTGATGCCATTTATCGCTCCCCTCGTGACCCGACACACAGTCGTCGTGGCGTCCGTTGCCGATCCCCGGCTCGCCGAGATGTCTCGCGCACGAGGTGGGATCGAGGAGGTCTATGACGCTGCCTCGGCCGCAACCGCAGGGGCCGCACGCGCCCGAGTGGCAACGAGGCTCACACGGATGGGGGTCACCGTGATCGATGAATCCCCCGACCTCATCGCGCCGCGACTCGCAGACACGTACATCGCGCTCAAAACCAGCGGCCGCCTCTAAAAGCACTATCTGTTTTGCATGAAAGGTCTGTTCGTCAGTCTCTATTGAACGGAACTCCCTTTCATGCAAATCAAATCGGTGGGGTTAGGCGGCATACGGCGCAAGATCGGTGGTGGTGCCACTCCCGGTGACATCGCCCGTGTAGCCCGCCCGTACGGCGCGACCCCCCAGCACCACGACGTAGGCGATAAAGCCAACCCACGCGCTGACTCCGATGCCGATGCGGATCCCCGTGGGTAGCCCCGACGGGGTCACGAAAGCTTCGATGACCCCCGACACGAACAACACGAGAACCAGTCCGATGGCAATCGTCGCCGCCGCGCGACCCTCCTCGGCCATGGCGACCGCGCGCGGCCGCCCGCCGGGGGCGACGATGCACCAGCCAAGCCGCATCCCAGCCGCGGCGGCGAGAAACACCGCTGTCAATTCCAACAACCCGTGCGGGGCGATGAGGCCGAAGAAAACGTCGAGTCGACCCGCCGATGCCATCAGACCCGCCACCGCCGCAGTATTGAGAGCATTCGTCCATAGGACGTAGACCGCGGGCAAACACAGCATGGCGCCGAGGACTAGGACCATCGCGGCCAGCAATGCGTTGTTCGTCCACACCTGGGCCGCGAAAGAACTCGCCGGGCTCGACGTGTAGTAGTCGGCGAAGTCTTGGTTCACCAGCGATGACACTTCGTCAGGAGTGGCGATCGCATCTCGTACGTCTGGATTGGCGGCGATCCACCACGCGACGAGGGTGACCACGGCGATGAACAGAAGCCCAGTGACTAACCACCACCGGCCCGCGCGATAGGCCGCGGCGGGGAAACTCACCGCAAAGAAACGCCCGACGTCGGACCAGGTCGAGGTGTGAGCCCCCGTTACCGCGGCGCGTGCTCGAGCGATTGACGACGACAGCGACGACACCAACGCCGGGTCAGGCGCTCCCGATCGCAAGGTGGACAGATCCGTGGAGGCTCGCTGATAAAGGTGGACGAGTTCGTCGACCTCGTGGGGCCTGAGTCGGCGCCTTGAGGCCAAGTCGTTGAGTCGCTGCCAATCCGGACGCCGACGTGCGACGAACCCATCAAGATCCACCCGGGACAGTCCTTCCGTGCATCACGGCCTGGTAGCGGCGACACTAGCCCGATGAGCACAGCAATGCCCGACCAACGCGGGCCATTCGATGGATCCACGCCCCTAAGTCTCGGCGGCGATGTCGTCGTTGGTGAGGGCGTCATTCTCGATCTCCGATTGGCTCGTATCCCATCGCGATCGCTGGCTTTGCTCATCGACGTGTCGATTCAGTTCGCCGTCTTTTTCGCCTTGCTCGTTGGCTCGAGTTGGGTCGTGAGCGGTTTGGACGGCGCTTCGAGCGCTGCTTATGCGATTCTCTTGATCGTTGTCGTGTTGATTGTCATGCCGACCGTGATCGAGATGCTCTCCCACGGTCGCTCGGTCGGAAAGCTTGCGATGGGGTTGCGCGTTGTCCGAGACGACGGCGGTCCGGTGCGGTTTCGCCACTCTCTCGTTCGCGCGCTCGCCATGGTCTTCGCTGATCTGTGGATGACCTCAGGCGTCGTCGGGTTGCTCTGTTCGCTGACGTCGATCAAGGCGAAACGATTCGGCGATCACTTGGCCGGAACACTCGTCATTCGTGAGCGCATCCCCTCCGCTGCGTCGCCTGCTCTGGGTTTCATCCCTATGCCGCCACCGCTTGTTGGTTGGGCTGCGCGCTTGGATTTCACCGCGGTGTCCGACGCCTCGATGGCTGGGGCTCGCGCCTTCTTCTTCCGCGCCGCCGCTCTCGCGCCCGATGTACGCGCGCAGATGGGTGGCGACATCGCCGTCCGCCTATGCCAGCAGCTCGCCGTCGAGTACCCCGCGGGGGCGCCACCGGAAGCTGCGATTGCGGCGGTGCTCGCCGAGCGCGCGCGTCGCTCGTACCCCGCGACTACGCCACTTATGCCGATGACCGCTCAACCATCAGTCCCCCAACCGACGGTCCTCCCACCGGGACCGCCTCCAATTCCACCGACTCCCCAGACTCCACCGAGTCCGACGCCGCCGGGCACTCCGCCCGACGGTGGGTTCATCCCGCCGAGTTAGGTACCCACAAACGGGTCCCCGCGAAAGTCAGTAGCGGTAGTGGTCACTCTTGTACGGCCCACCCACCGGGATTCCTAGGTAGTCGGCTTGCTCCGTGCTCAGTTCAGTGAGGTGTACGCCGAGTGCGTCAAGATGCAATCGCGCAACCTCTTCGTCCAGCGCCTTGGGGAGGACGAAGACGCCAACGGGGTAGTTGGCCGTTTTCGTGTACAACTCAATCTGGGCCAACACTTGGTTGGTGAACGAATTCGACATGACGAACGACGGGTGTCCGGTGGCGTTGCCGAGGTTGAGCAGTCGACCCTCGCTGAGCAAGATGATCGAGTGTCCATCGGCGAAGGTCCATTCATCGACCTGTGGCTTGATGTTGACGTGAGTCACGTCGCTGGCCGTCATGAGGCCGGCCATGTCGATCTCATTGTCGAAGTGTCCGATGTTTCCGACGATCGCTTGGTGCTTCATGGCTCGCATGTGCTCTGCCGTGATGACGTCGTAGCAACCGGTCGCGGTGATGAAAATGTCCGCCTGCCCAACGACGTCGGCAAGTGTCGCAACCTGGAAGCCGTCCATCGCTGCTTGGAGCGCACAGATCGGATCAATTTCGGTCACGATGACGCGAGCGCCCTGGCCCCGGAGCGAGTCGGCGCAACCCTTTCCCACGTCCCCGTAGCCGCAGACGACCGCAACCTTGCCGCCAATCAGGACATCAGTCGCTCGGTTGATTCCATCGATTAGTGAGTGGCGGCAGCCGTACTTGTTGTCGAACTTGCTCTTCGTCACCGAATCGTTGACATTGATCGCGGGGAAAAGCAAAGCCTGGCTCTTGTGCATCTCGTAGAGGCGATGAACACCTGTTGTCGTTTCTTCGGTGACCCCCTTGATCGCCGAGGCGATCCGGGCCCAGCGAGTCGCATCTTCGGTGAGTGAGCGGGCCAGTACGCCGAGAATGACGCGGTACTCCTGTGAGTCAGAGTCGGTGGGGGCGGGCACCTCACCGGCCTTTTCGAACTCAACGCCCTTGTGCACCAGCAAAGTGGCATCGCCGCCGTCGTCGAGGATCATGTTTGGGCCGTCGCCATCGGGCCACATCAAGATCTGTTCGGTGCACCACCAGTACTCCTCGAGCGACTCGCCCTTCCAGGCGTAGACCGGGACGCCACCGGGCGACTCCGCAGTTCCTTGGCGCCCCACCACAACTGCCGCCGCCGCATGATCTTGGGTCGAGAAGATGTTGCACGACGCCCAACGAACTTCGGCACCGAGGTCGACAAGGGTTTCGATCAGCACCGCGGTTTGCACCGTCATGTGCAATGACCCGCTAATTCGGGCACCCGTCAAAGGCTTGGAGGCGCCGTAACGCGAACGCATAGCCATCAGCCCGGGCATCTCGTTTTCTGCGAGGCGGATTTCCTTACGGCCGAATTCGGCCAGTGAAAGATCAGCAACCTTGTAGTCGGTTCCCACGCTCATTGCGATTGGCTCCTCGAAAACGGCGGATCAGGCGGCGGGTAGGGCAGGCGACGGACCGGAACAGGCGACGAACACGCGCTGAGTCTGGCAGACCCCGTCAGTCGAGAATTGTTCGCCAAGGCATGCGACTGCGCAATTGCGGACCACGCGGTCAGGCGATTCGGGCTTTCAATTCATTGATGGGCCCGATAGGCGACGGGTCAACCCCCAAGGCAAGCGCGGCGTACACCGACGCAAAATCGACGATGGCGAGCAGGGAAACCAGCCTCAGCAGCGCTGAGTCACCTGCCGCTGTGACGTTGGACACGGGGATACCGCGCGACTCTGCCAGCGCCTGCGACACGTCTGCCCGCATGGCGACCTGCGGATGTTCAACGCTGTCGCGCAGCAACACCAAGCGCAATCGCCGTTGTGCGTCGGGTTCTTCAACCCTGTCTCGGAAGATGTCCGCCAAGGGTTCGGACCCAGCGACGGGCCCATCGAATACAACGACTTGATTGTGATTGGCCTCCGGAATTTCGCCGTGGACAGCCGGCAACTTCGCATTTTCAGCGAGTTGGCAGGCCAACCGGTACGCCGCCACGGACCCCAACTCTCCGCTGCCCCACACCATCGGCAGGTCGGCCGCGAGCTCCAGTCCTAGTGTCTTGGCTGGATTGTCGATGAGAGGAACCGCCGGACCGTACGTGATGGCGAGCTCGTCGAGATGATCTGCGGCTGCTTGCAGTTCGTCAACGGATACGTCGGCAATGCGCAGCGCGTTGGCGATTCGGAGAATCGGTGTCACTAATGTCCAGAGGCTGATTCGTGGCATCCGGCCTTGCGCGTCCACTGGGATGAACGCCGAATCACCGTAAGAAGAAACGAGTTGCTCCAGCGGTGACCCCGAAGCCGCGACCCCAACAAGTCGACACCCTCGGCGACCAGCTTCGTCAACCACGGCCAACGTTTCTTCTGTCGCCCCCGAGCAAGAAACACCGATGACTAAGTCCATCGGACCTACCCAACCCGGCAACACGTACCCACGAATGGCAACGATGGGAATTGGCGAACCCGTGCCGGCTATGGCGGCGCACACATCGGCAGAAATCCCGGACCCGCCCATGCCCGCGATTACCAGTGATCGAGGTCGACCGTCGGCTGAGATGCGCTCAAGTACGCCCGGGTCCAACGATGTCAACGCGAGTCGAACTTGCGACCCAGCCGTTGCCGTAGCACGCAAAGTACCACCGGGATCGGCGAGGGCGAGTGCGTCAGGGTCGTCGAGGACTAGGTCGTCTGCCATCGGTTACGCCTCCGTGACAGCGATGCCGATGCCCTTCGGGCCCGGGGTCGCATCATCGATCAACATCACAGGTACGCCGTCACTCACCGGAAATGACGTAGCGCATCGATCACAGACGAGAGTTGACGCCTCCAGGCTGGGCGACACGGTCGAATGATGCTCGCAGGGGCAGGCAATGATTTCAGCCAGCAGTGGCGCGATACCCAGCGCTTCAAAACGAGCGAGAACACCCGCAGGGAGCGTGGAACGCGGCGCGTCTGCAGACTCGCTCACGAGATGTCCTGTCCGGCTCGAATGAGGGCCAGGGCCTCATCGCGTACTCGCACCATCGTCTCCTCATCGGCGCCTTCGATGTTGAGTCGCAGTAGCGGCTCGGTATTGCTCGGCCGCACATTGAACCACCATGTTGCGCCGCTGACCGTGAGCCCATCGAGTTCGGAGAGTTCAATCTCGGGCATCGCGGCGTAGTGAGATCGAATCGACGCGAGCACCAAAAAAGGATCGTGCACTTTGGAATTGATTTCGCCTGACGAAGCGTAGCGCGAGTATTGCGCAAGTAGTTGAGACAGCGTCGTTTCCGGTGACGTTTCCCCGAGCGCGGCGAGAACGTGGAGTGCCGCGAGCATTCCTGAATCTGCATTCCAGAAGTCACGGAAGTAGAAATGGCCGGAGTGCTCGCCGCCAAAAACAGCTCCGGTCCGGGCCATCTCTGCCTTGATAAATGAATGACCAACCCGGGTGCGAACCGGTACGCCGCCATGTTCGGAAACAAGCTCAGACACTGCTGACGAGGTAATCAAGTTGTGGATGATCGTCGCACCGGGGTGCTTCGCGAGTTCGCGAACGGCAATCATTGCCGTCAGCGTCGACGGGTCCACGATGGCCCCCAACTCGTCCACGACGAAGCAGCGATCGGCATCCCCGTCGAATGCGAGCCCAAGGTCTGCACCCACGTCACGAACTTTCGCCTGAAGGTCACGCATGTTATTGGAATCGATCGGATTGGCTTCATGGTTGGGGAAGGTGCCGTCAAGTTCGAAGAAGAGCGGCACCACCGTCAGTGGCAACTCCCCCAGCACTGCCGGGGTGGTCAGCCCGGCCATCCCATTGCCGGCGTCCACAACGACCGTGAGCCGCCGCATGGCCGATAGGTCCACCAAACTGCGAAGGAACGTGCCGTACTCGCCGAGGAGGTCCCGCTGGGACACCAGACCAACGTCCACATCCTTGGCTGCAATGCCATCGGGGTGGGCCTCGAGCATGGCCCTCATCTCTTGGAGCCCGGTGTCTTGACCGACCGGGGCAGCCCCAATGCGGCACATCTTGATGCCGTTGTACTGCGCGGGGTTGTGGCTCGCAGTGAACATCGCGCCGGGGAGGCCGAGAAGCCCGGAGGCAAAGTAGAGCCCGTCGGTGGAGCACAGACCGATCTCCACGACGTCGCAGCCCTGGGAACGGACGCCGTCGGCGAACGCGTCGACGAGCGGAGGTCCGGACGGCCGCATGTCATGGCCGATCACGACCGCGCCCGGACCCCCGTCGGAAGCGGAAGCACCTACTACGGTGACAAAGGCCGCGCCGATATCTCGGGCCAGGTCAGCATTGAGTTCCTCAGGGACAAGACCTCGTACGTCGTAAGCCTTGATGAGTCCAGAGAGGTCGCGCACCCAGGGAGCCTAGTGGCCGCTGCGAGCGGTTAACGCACTCGCCGGGTCTTGGCGATGACGACATCGACGTCCACGATGTCTCCGTCATGCTCCCAACTCCGGTGCTCACAGTTGAGGCAAAAGACAAACTCAACAGCGGAACCATCGGTGAGCTCCATCGCGATGTGAGTGACTCGGGTGCTGGAACAGGCCCGGCAGGTCACGTCCACTCGCGCACCGGGTTGAGTGAGCGAGCCAAGACTCGATGTCGCCGTCGGTGCGCTCCGTACCCGCGATGCGGTCTTTGCCGAGGACTTGCGATCAGTCATTACTGGCCTTTCGGAGCGTCGCCGGACCCGTTGAATTCAGCGAACTCAAGCCCATGACAACTCGGAAGTCCAGCACCGCAGGCGACTCGCCGTATGGCGTAGTCGCAGTGACACGGACCGTAGTTGAAATCTCAAGCGCAAGGCTGGCGGCCCCCATCACGAGGAGACCGCGCTACTCCTCGACGTTGCGCAGGACGCGCAGGTGCCCACGACGTCCTACCTCGACCATCGGAGGAGTCGGCGGTCCGGGAGGTGCGGTGACACGCGACCCGGCGGCCTCTCGTACGGCGTCTGCCAGGGCTTCAAGATCATCGCTGCTGGGCCGGAGTGCCTCAGGGTCGGGATTGAGTCGCACAATCTCCCACCCCAACGGCGCGGTCATTCGCTGGGAGTGGTGTTCACACAAGTCGTAGCAATGGGGCTCCGCGTATGTTGCCAACGGCCCAAGAACGGCGGTCGAATCGGCGTATACGTAGGTCAGTGTGGCAACAGCAGCGCCGCGGCATGACGGTTTTGAGCACGTTCGCACGGTCCTCACGGGCCCGACCGTACCGGCGCAACCAACCCACTCACCGCATTGATGCGGGAAGGTAGATCGTGTCGGCTTACGCTGACGGCGTGGTGATTGGTCGCCGTGATCGGCACGGCCGCGGGATGCGTGGTCCATTGGGCCCAGCTCACATTCCCGTTGTCCGGACGCGCATGGCAACGTTTGGTTCCTGGATGATCGAAGCCGTCGACTTTGTCGAGGATCGACTGAACGAACTGGAACGAGTCACAACGAGCGTTGGTCTCGTCGATCGCTTCAACGCCGTTGACATCGTCGTTGACGATGTTCCGTTGATCGAGGATCGGTCTCACGCCCTCGATCCCCCCGCTGATCCACCCCACATCCCGCTTGGTCGAATCGAAGTAGCGGCGGCGGGCGAACCCGCCCGACTGATTGTGCATCGACGCACCGTTGAACAACGAAGCGACGACAAAGCCGTCCGTGAACAACTCGTGCGCGAAATCGTGGTGCGTCTGGCCGCGGAATTGCTCGAGATCGAACCCGACACTCTCGATCCGGAGTACGACGCAAGCGAGTAGAGGCGTTCGTCTGGTCGCTGAGCCCTAGTCAGTGATGAAAGCGACGCCGAGGTCTGGACGTGCGTCAGGGACCGTGACGACCGTACGTAGCGACATCAGCGGCACGACCGTGAGCACCGGACCTAACCCGAGAGGAGCGTAAGTGTAGGACGCCGCATAAACCGGGCCCCCATTCGGTAGGGGGGTCACAAGGACTGAGAATCGGCCCACAATCGGCGGGCGTCGCAGGGCGATCACCGACGTCGTACCCGCGGGGATCACCGCGATCTGGCTGCGACCGTAACTTCCGTCAGCGGCAATCAGCTGAATGGTCAGAGTCGCTTTCGCCCCGGGAGCGGTGACGAGCAATGAGTGCTGGTAGGTCGGATCGGTGGTGAGACCTACAGAAACACCGACATCAACGAGGGGCGGGATCCCCGCGGAGATCTCCGTGTCGGTCGACGCCGTACGGGTGCTGGCGTAGGCCCGCAACCCGGCGACGATCGGCTGATCGCTCGTCAATTCGATACCAAACACCTGCCCCGCTGTCGCCGCTGTGAGATCGGTACTGACGACACGGCCAGCCGCTGCGTCCAGCGTTTCGTGACCTGCCGGTACAAACCGGCCATCGCTCGTGATCAAAGTGATATTCACGTTCGCATCAGTGGAACCGGTTGCGACGACGGACAGAATCTTGTTAGTCGCGCTGCCGTCGCCGCCGGGGATTACCACGTGCCGCGACGCAACCGTCCCAGGAATCCATTCCAGTCCCTTGGAGTTCACCCCGCGAGATTCCTGATCTAGCACGGCAGCCATGACCCGCCCGCTCGTGGTTCGAATATGCACCGCCGCCGTCCGAAGCCCGGGCGCCAGGGCCGTAAGCCGCAAGGCAATACGTCCGTGGGGTGCTAGCGCAACACCTTCACCACCAGGCGCGATGACCCTCCCGCTAGGGCCATAGACCTCGACGACAACTTGGGCCGCTCCGTCTTCATCGTTGACGAGCGTGATCGTTGTTGTTCTTCCCACACTCGAGCCGCCACCCACGAACCATTGATCCGTCGTCGGGGACGTGCATGCCAATGCGGCCAAACCCCGCGTGGACCCGGCTGTGTGGTAGGTCCATTGGGTCACCGCAAAGCCCGGAGCAAACGCTCCGCTCGCCGTACCCAGGATCGGTGACAAGGTCCCGCGGGTTGCCCCGAGTTCGGCCGATCCACCCACTCGACCGATCGATGACGACGCACCCGAGTTGCTCTTGTTCGGCGGTTGAGCGACCAACACGGCCTTACCGGGTTTGACCGGCGGCGGGGACGGCGCCGGCGCGGATGCACCGGGGGACACCGAGTTCGTCGGTGACACAGAGGTTGTCAGAGTTGTAGAACCTGGCGAACTTGTTGTCGTTTGCTCAATCGGTGCCACCACTCCAGTGACGATGGTCAGGTCCTTGCCGGGTCGAACTTTCGCGTCAGGACAGACGACATGCGTACTAGCGACCGGCTCAGTGACGCGCGCTCCGACCAACGACGTGGCCGAATCCGGCGTAAGAAGACGCGCGAGTACGACGAGCACCACCGACAGCGCGATCAGCGACACACACACCTGCCTGCGACTCATGCGCTACCCACCCGCGTTTCGATGACGACTGAAAAATCAGCCTCGGGATCAATATCTGGATCAGGATCGAAACTACGGCGCCGACTCGGAAGCGCGAGCACGACGACGACAAGGAAGGCAAACAGTTGGGCCCAGAGCCAACGGGTCCGACTGGCGTTTTCAAAGTGAACTTGAAGTTGACCCCCGCGCGCCGGCAGCGAAAACCATTGCTGGCCTGCTTGATTTCCGTCGATGTCGAGCGGCGGAAGCGCGTCACCACCGAGCGTTGCCCGCCACCCACTCGCCATCGACTCACTGACCAAGAGCAGTCGATCGTTCTTGTCGGGCTTCACGATCGTGTCGACCCCAATCGGACCGATGTCGGTCTCCGACCGAACCACGGGGATGGCCGAGACTGCGACGGCCTTCGTGGTCGCCGCCTGCACGCGACTGGTCGGAACGCCGGGCAACGCGATTCGCCACAACGCGTCGCCTGTCGTGGTGGAGAGTCGACGCAGACCCGGCTCGGAGTCCAACGTGGCGACCAAATCAGCGTCGCGGCGAGCGGCTACCTGAGAACCAGAACCCGTGGCACCGCCTGTCCCGGGGTTACCACTACCGCGCAGCAAGACATAGCGAACTGCGTACCTCGCGAGTCCCTCGACTTCACTGCCACCACGGCCTGAGGCCAGCGACGCGACATAGGCGTCGATCGGTGCGTACACCTCGCCCGGAGGTGCAGCATCTGCGTCACCGATTGTCGGAACTGGCCGACCCAGCAGCGCGTATCCGATGCGACCGCCGGCCTCTGGCCGCATCACGAGGGCGCGCGGGCGATCTGGTCCGCGCATGTCCGCATCTACGTACGCCGGGACGACCGACGCTTCGGTTCGGGCAATCGGGCCGTCGACGCCTTCGACAAACGTGACGCCGGCAACGACGGGTCCGACAATGGCAGCAATGAGAACGACTAACACCAGGGGTTGGACCACGCCGAAGCGAACGGTCGAAATTCGTTCGCGCGCGCCCTGCGCTGCGATCGCGCCAGCACCAATAGCGGCCGCACCAACGACCAGCGTCGCAGGGCCGGGCCAGGCACGCACCGGATCGACGGCCCACGGTGGCGTCAGTCGCAGGACAACATCTAGTAGTCCCAACATCAGTCCGACGATTCCCACCGCCCAGCACGCGGCGAGGGCGGCGAATCGATCCGTGCGCAACCAAGCGACGACCGCCGCCAGGACGAGTCCGACACTGGCCCACACCGGCGTCATCCCCGGCCCACCTGGGTGGAGCACAGCGACATCGAGTGCTGACAGGTACCGGTCGGTCAGGTCAGGTGAGTTCAATCCGGCTTCGAAGAAGAAGAGCGACGGATGCGCGAGCAGCGTGAAGCTCCACGGCGCAAGCAGCAGCAGCGGCATCGCCACCACGATGGCGAATCTCTGGCGAGAGGCCCGACCAGTAAGAACGGTGAACATGGCCACCACGACCACGCAAAGCGCGATCAACCACACGATCGGGACGAAGGACACGGCGATGGACAGGAGTACCGCGGTGGACCACGTCCGTCGCCACGTTGGTGGCCCTTCACGATCGGTACGCCAGGCCGGGACCATCCGCGCGATGGCACGAGCGAGCACGGGCAGCAAGATCGCCAATGTCGTCGTTCCGATTCGTCCGGCCGCGACAGCCCCCGACACCGCTGGCAACAACGCGTACGCGGTACTTGCCCAGATCCGGATCGCGGTGGAGCTGACCAACCCGCGCAGCGCGGCGTAGGCGCTGATTCCGGCGAGGGGGACGGCAAGCAAGATCAAGATATCAACGATCAGCCAGGCTTTGCCGAGTAAGACGGTGGCGAGAAACGCCAGCGGCGCGATGTACGTGGCCTGCGGCGTACCTGAGCCGGGCCCAACTTCATGCCAGCCCGCGGTGTACTGAGCCCATAACTCGCTCGCGCCGTCGGGCGAAGGCAGCAGGGCGCCACCTACCAAGACGCCCGAACCCAATAGAGCCCGTACGCCAATGAGTGTCCCCAGAGTCAGCAGCAATCCGTAGATCACTCCCGGCCGCGACAACGTCATACGCAGCCAAGACGGTTGATTGTCGATCCACTCGTCGTCTTCGGACGCTGGCCCCGTCTCGACCGCTCGCATCGAGGTTCCTCGATCGGTTCGCAGCCCGGCACCCACCTGTCGAATGACTGATCGCCGCGCGAGGAAAGCACCCAATCCCTCGACGAGGTGTCGCACCTGCACGCCACGCGAGGGCAACAGATGGCGCGCGTCACGGCGAGCCCTGGATACGCCCACGCCACGGATTCGCGCGGCGTCGGCAACAAGTGAACGTCCCCGACGGATGCGCCCCGGGTGCGAGAGAGTTACCGCTACTGCCGCGAGCTCATCGAGCGACGACGCAGTGTCCTTACCGATCAAGAAACCGAGCGAGCGAATGACAGCGCCCCCGATGAGTCGAAGCACCACAAAGGGGAGCGCCACCGGACCCGAGTGGGTCAACGCCACGTATTGCGACGATTCACGATCCGCCCGGTACGGGTGATCAACGACTGACATCAAGCGGCGGCGGCCATGAGCGCCTGCCTCCGCGTGGTGGACAACTGCGTCGGTCGCGACGACAACTCGGTAACCCGCCAGGTTTGCCCGCCAGCCGAAGTCAATATCGTCGCGGAACATCGTGATCTCGGGATCGAAGCCACCCAAGTCATCCCACACATCACGGCGAATGAGCATCCCAGCACTACCCACAGCGAGCGCATCGCGCACGCCGTCGTGTTGACCCTGGTCCTGTTCGTGCCGCTCCAACCCGGTGTCGCGACGTCCGCCACCGGTGACTGTCAAGCCTGCTTCGAGGAGCAGGCGTCGGTCATGCCAACCGCGAACCTTCGGTCCGATCACCGCAGAACTGGGCGAACGGTCGGCCTCCATCAACAGAGCATCCAGCGCATCAACGTCAGGGGCGCAGTCGTCGTGGAGCACCCATAGCCACTCGACCGTCTCCCTAGTCGATTCGCGGGACGCCGCAGACTCATCCGCTGGCCGAATCTGATCGAGATAGGTGACGCCGGCGTCAAGTGCCGCACCGAAACCGACATCGGCCGCCGCGCCAATGACCGCGGCTGATCCCAGTGCGTCTCGCAGAATTAGCGCTGATTGATCACTACTGCCGGTGTCGATGGCCACGATCGCATCCGGACGAACGGTCAGGTCCGCGTACGTCCGCAGCATTGAGGGGAGCCAACGCGCGCCGTCATGGGCGACGAGCAGCGCACTGACGTGGTGAGCTCGCCGAACTACCGGATCTGGTTCGGGATCGAAAACCGAGTCGACAAAGTCATAGGTCTCGTCCGGCAATGGCGTGGTCGTCATATGAAGGAGTCAGGTCACAGGGAAGTTGGCGACGGGCAGATTGGACCCGATTGTCGGGTTCAGGCACCCTACGCGACGCGCGGTCGGTAGCGCCCGGGCCGGTAATCACCAGCGGTCACGCACCCGGCTCTCGCAGGATCAGACGGCCAACTTCTTCAGACGGCGGCGTTCACGCTCACTCAGACCGCCCCAGATGCCAAAGCGCTCATCGTGATCAAGCGCGTACTCGAGGCATTCGACCCGCACTTCACACGTGAGGCAGACCTTTTTGGCCTCGCGGGTCGATCCGCCCTTCTCAGGGAAGAAGGCCTCCGGATCGGTCTGCGCACACAGCGCTCGCTCTTGCCAGCCGATTTCCTCGACCTCTTCGAGCGGCAACTGCGCGTAGTCCGTCGCAGGCTGGCTCACTGGCACACCTCTCTCGACCCTGTCGGCAAGTCGCGAATCTGCCGACTCGTAAGTTCTGCCGTCGACACGCAAGGTGGAGGATTCCACGTACGACACGAGGGGAATTACATTGGTGTAAGTAGTGCCGCGTCAAGCCCCAAGCGTCATCAATTCGTTTTCTAGTCGATATTCGACCGTTGATCGGACGGAGAAATCGCTTCAGTTGCAGAGAGCCTGGATCTCTCGAGTTAGCTGGAGTACCACATTTCAGACAAATTGGACGGGTTTAGGCCCGTACGTGGTGGACCGCTGCCGAGCCGATCGACCAGCCTGAACGGCGATGTCGATCAATTCATTGGGGGACTTTTGCGATCCGTGCTCCGAGCCCGCCATCCTCGAGATGGTTTCTTCCATCAAGGTTCCGCCCAGATCGTTGGCCCCGGAATTGAGCATCGCGACTGATGCCGCGGTGCCGAGCTTTACCCACGACACCTGGATGTTGTCGATAGATCCGTGAAGCATGAGCCGGGCCATCGCGTGGACGGCTCGGTTGTCGCGAGCGGTGGGCCCCGGACGAGCAAGGCCAGCCAGGTAAACCGGGGCATTCTGATGAACGAAGGGCAGGGGCACGAACTCCGTGAACCCCCCAGTCGCGTCCTGGATCTCGCGCAGCAACCGAATGTGCCCCCACCAGTGCTGGGGGGCGTCAACGTGGCCGTACATCATCGTCGAGCTTGATGGCAGGCCGATCTCGTGGGCCGCGGTGATGACTTCGATCCATGCAGAGGCCGGGAGTTTGCCTTTGGTCAGAATCCAGCGCACGTCATCGTCAAGAATTTCCGCTGCGGTACCGGGGATTGAATCGACACCGGCTTCTTTAGCTGCGACCAGCCACTCCTTGATGGAAAGGCCCGTGCGAGTCGCACCGTTGACCACTTCCATCGGGCTAAACGCGTGCAGGTGGATGCCCGGTGCACGCCGCTTGACCTCTCGGGCTAGATCGAAGTAAGCGCTACCGGGTAGGTCGGGATGGATTCCGCCTTGCATGCAAATTTCGGTCGCTCCCCGCGCCCAGGCTTCGTCGACACGATCGCCAACCTCGGAAAGAGACAGGGTGTAGGCATCAATGTCGGTTTTGCGCTGCGCGAACGCGCAGAAGCGGCACCCGGTGTAACAGACGTTGGTGAAATTCAAATTGCGATTCACTACGTACGTGACGTCGTCGCCGACGGTGTCCCTCCTCAGGTCATTAGCGATCGAGGCAAGGGTTGCGAGCGCTTGGCCGTCGGCCTCGAAAAGAGCCAGCGCCGGCCCCTTGTTACTTTCGAGGGCGAGTGCCGCAGGGTCGTCGGTCGCGAGCCTCAACCCCCGAAGGATGTCACGATCAAGGCGCTCGACAGGCCCTGTGCGAGAGTGGATTGCGGCACTGTTCTCCCGTAGAGCGGCCCAGTCGCCATAGATCTCGTCGAAGTCGGAGCGGCGGTCGCTTCTGCGTCCTGATTCGTCGATCTCGATGTGCAATTCGGTACGGCCGCCGGCATTGGCCGACGCGAATCGCTCGTACGGCGTGACATCGACTGCGGAGTCGTCGGGTTCCTGCCACGGCAACCCACAGGGAATCGCGTCTTCACGGGCAAGGCCACTCTGCGCGTCGACCAGGGCAGTGACATGCGATCTGATTCGCACATCGAGCCAGGGGTCGGGACGTCGGACGTACTCGGGATGGGTTGCGAGTCGTTCGCGCAGCGTGAAGCCGGCTTGTTGCGTGACATCGGCGAGGTCGTCGAGATGTGGCCAAGGACGTTCCGGGTTGACGTGATCCGGCGTTAGCGGCGACACACCACCCCAGTCATCAATTCCGGCTCGAATTAGTTTCTGCAATCCGTTGGTATCAGTGAGGTTTGGCGGGGCCTGAATCCGCATCCGCGGGCCGAACACGATCCGCGCGGTCGCGATTGTGGCGAGGTACTCATTCAGAGGTAGATCCTCGTCATGACGCATCGCCGTGTCCGGCTTGGCGCGGAAGTTCTGCACGATGACTTCTTGAATGTGACCAAATTCGCGGGCACTTCGCTTGATTGCCAGCAACGAGTCGACCCGCTCTTCGGCCGTTTCGCCAATACCGACCAGCACTCCGGTAGTGAACGGGATGGACAGGCGCCCAGCGTCGGCAAGGACGCGCAGGCGTACTCGGGGTTCCTTGTCTGGGGAACCAAAATGCACGGTGCCAGGCTCTGACCACAATCGCGTTGACGTCGTTTCCAACATCATCCCCATACTTGGCGCAACCGGCTTGAGTCGCGCGAGTTCTTGCCACGACATGACTCCGGGGTTGAGATGCGGCAGTAGCCCGGTCTCTTCCAAGACGCGGATCGCCATCGCGCGTAGGTAGGACAACGTGTCGTCATAGCCGTGTTCGTCGAGCCAATCGCGAGCCGCGGGCCAGCGCTCTTCTGGCCGATCGCCGAGGGTGAACAGCGCTTCCTTGCAGCCCAGTGCTGCCCCGCGAGAAGCGATGGCCAGTACCTCGTCGGGCGACAGGAACATGTCGTGCCCGGACGCGCGCAGATCGGCCGGATCAGTGGCGAATGTGCAGTACTGGCAGCGATCCCGGCACAACCGCGTCAGCGGGATGAAGACCTTGCGCGAGTATGTGATGATTCCCGGTCGCCCGGCAGTCTCCAGCCCCCGATCGCGGAGCCGACCGGCGATTTCAAGAAGTCGGTCCAGGTCCCCATCTCGCGCGTAGAGGAGAGCGTGGAGTTCGCTTGGGTCGAGGGCAACTCCACGATCGGCCCGTGCGATGGCCCGACCGATTTGGCCATGCGTCGGCGCCACAGTGAGCGAACGATCGCGCGTCGAAGCCATAGCTCCACCCTACGCAGGCCCTCACGTCACCTTGTCGCCGTCAGCGACCTGGAGCAATCGCCATCACCCACGACGACGCCGTCGATTCACACCGCGGAGTTTCGAGGCCTGCATTTGACAGCGAACGCCAGGTAGTGAAGGTGCACACGTGAACCAGTGTCGCGCGCAATTCCTCGGTACGACGCGTTCGTGGCCAAGCGTCGAGTAGCGCATCAGCCATCGTGAAAGGTCCGGCCGCCAGCGCGTCGCGCAATTCGGCTGGAACCGCGTCTGCGTCCCGAATCAAATTTCCGAGCATCGCCGCGTTCTCGGCGTAAAAGCGGTAGAGATCGCCCAATGCGTGAAGCACGCGTCGTCGAGGCGTCGAAGCGACCCAGGTCGCCGGATCTGGCCAGGGATGACGGTCCCGCCACAATGACGAACAGGCACCGAAAAGTTCCTCCTCAGACGGGAAGTGTCGGTACAGCGTCATTCGAGTGACGCCAGCCTGATCGGCCACGGCGCTCATGCTCGTGTAAGCGGGGCCGACAGTTCCGTGGAGTGCCATGGCGGCTTCGGCAATTTGACGCTTGGTCTCCTCCATCGATTCGCCACGTTTGCCGAGCTCGTACGCCCGCGTTCCCGCTCGCGCCTTTTTGGTGATACCGCGCTGTCTAGTCAATTGACGATCCTGTGGGTGGAGGGTTAGCGTGTGAACATTGATGTTACAGCCATGTATGGCAAATTATCAGGAGGCCAAAATGCCAGAAACACGTCCGTTCAAGGTGCTCCACCCAGGTGAAGGTCAATCTGTCCAGCTGGGGCCGCTCTTCGGCGTCGACTTCAAGTTCTTCAGTGAAGACACCGGCGGTTTGGTTTCCGTCGTCGAACACCCATTTGCACCGGGCGCCCTTGTGCCACCGCACATGCACACGCGAGAGGACGAGTACTCGATCGTGATCGAAGGTGAGATCAGCTTCCGATCCGGAGACAAGGAGGTCACATTGAGCCCGGGCGGTTACATCACGAAGCCCCGCGGAGAACTACACACGATGTGGAACGCCGCAACCTTCCCTGGGCGCATCATCGAGATCATCACCCCAGGAGGGTTCGAGCACTTCTTTCGTGAAGCCGACGAACTTTTTGGCTCACCAGGCGGAATGTCCGACCCCTCGGCCCTCATTTCGCTCGGTGCGCGATACGGCTTGACCTACGACAACACATGGGTGCCCGAACTCGTGGCTAAGCACGGCCTCCAGCCCATGGGCTGACTGCCATCCCCTTGGTCCCAATGGACGACGTTCGACGGTGTGTCTCCAAGAGGCACTATCCGCTGCCGATTCCAGCGCGGCGAGATCAAGTTTGATGATCTGTCGCATCGCCCGCCCGGCTCGGCGGAACGCTCGGGATCAGGCGTGCCAGTTGGTGACCCGTGGAGGCGGCCGACTGGTCGATGAACCGATCGGCGCTGCGTCTTTGGGGTAGTGCGATAGAGCGCGATCCTGTGGCGCCCTAGTGTTCCCGTATGACCCATGCGTTCCGTACCGCAGTCGAGCAACGTGACGAAACGGCTCTGCTGGCATTGCTTGCACCCGACGTACGACTCAACAGCCCCGTCGCCTTTCGGCCCTTTGTTGGCCGCGACGCCGTTGCGCACGTCTTGCGAAATGTCCTCGAAGTGTTTGAAGACTTTGAGTACATCGCTGAACTCACCAGCGACGAAGCGGTTGCTCTCATTTTCACCGCTTCGGTCGGAGGACGACAGGTTCAAGGGCTTGACCTCCTTCGCTTCGACGACTCAGGCAACGTGTCGGAGTTGACCGTGATGGTGCGCCCGCTTTCGGGTCTTAATGCGCTCGCTGAAGCCATGGCCCCTCGAGTCGCCGATCTGGTCAAGGGGAAATAGATCGTGGCCGCACCTGAGCGGATCACCGTGTTGGCCGGCGGAATCGGGGCAGCGCGATTCCTGGTCGGACTCAAAGCGGCACGACCGAACGCCGAGATCACCGTGATTGGTAACACCGGCGACGACATCTGGCTGTACGGCGTCAAAATCTGTCCCGACCTCGACACGGTGATGTACACGCTCGGCGATGGCATCTCCGCCGAACGCGGTTGGGGCCGCGAGAACGAGTCGTTCGTGGTGAAGGAAGAGCTGACCGCCTACGGACAGGGTCCCGACTGGTTTGGACTGGGCGATCGCGACTTAGCGACCCATCTTGTTCGCACCTCGCTCCTGACGGCAGGTCATTCCCTGTCCCTTGCCACTGACGTCTTGTGCCAACGGTGGAAACCCGGCGTGCACATGCTGCCGATGTCTGATCAGCGCGTCGAAACACACGTGATCGTCGATGCCGAGGGAGGCGGCACCGAAGCGATTCATTTTCAGGAGTGGTGGATACGCCATCGCGCAATGCTGCGCGCGCATGGCTTCGTCGCCGTCGGAATTGAAGATGCGAAACCGGCACCCGGTGTTATTGATGCGATCGTCACCGCGGACGTTGTCCTGTTGCCACCGTCAAATCCCGTCGTGTCAATCGGCGCAATCCTCGGCGTACCGGGGATTCGCGACGCGCTACGACAAACGGCAGCCCCAGTTGTCGGCGTCTCCCCCATCATCGGCAATGCGCCCGTCCGGGGTATGGCCGACGCGTGTCTTGTTGCGATCGGGGTCGAGACCTCCGCGACCGCTGTTGCTGCGCACTACGGCGCGAGAACTACCAGAATCCCTGCTGGGGGCGATGGTGGTGGAATCCTCGATGGCTGGCTTATCGATGATGCAGACGCCGTGATGCCGGCCGGCGATTCTGCGCTCGGCGCACTTGAGGCGTCCGGCATCGCCGTTCGTTCGATGCCATTACTCATGACGGACCTCGATGCAAGCACTCTGATCGCCGACGGTGCCATGGATCTCGCCACCACGATCATTGGGTCGTCGCAACGCCCCTCCGCGTCGTGACGTCCGAGCCGCCAAATGCATTGGAGATTCGTCCAATCCTCGGGCTGCCCGAAATAAGGTCAGGTGACGATGTGGCCGCACTCTTGATCGATCAGGCCGAACGACTGTCGTGGGCCGACGGATCTCATGGCCTCGCTGCGGGGGACGTCGTCGTGATCACCAGCAAAATTGTCAGCAAGGCGGAAGGGCGCGTAATTGTCGACGCCGACCGTGACACCGTCATCGCCGCAGAAACCAGTCGCATTGTTGCCTCGCGGGTGCCCGGCCGGGGACAGCCGCCCACCCAGATTGTGCAGACGCGACATGGATTCGTCCTCGCGGCCGCCGGGGTCGACGCCAGCAACACCGATCCCGACACGCTCGTACTCCTCCCGGACGACCCGGACCGTTCGGCAGCGTCGATCCGCGCTGCCATCGCCGCACGCAGCGGAGTCAACGTCGGTGTTGTCATCTCCGACACGATGGGGCGACCCTGGCGAATCGGTCTGATGGACATGGCTGTCGGCGCTGCGGGTATCAGGGTCCTCGACGATCACCGGGGGCGTCGCGACGGGTATGGAAACGAACTGGCCATGACCGTCACGGCGATCGCCGATGAGGTCGCCTCAGCTGCAGAACTGGTCAAAGGAAAATTGAGCAACGTGCCGATCGCTGTCGTGCGCGGTTTGGGGCCTCATGTGCTCAATGTCAACGACAACGGAACCGGAGCGATGGCCCTGGTGCGCCCCCCCGAGGAAGATCTTTTCTCGCTGGGTACCGCCGAAGCAGTCGCGCAAGGGCGTCGCGATGCAATCACTGCGCGGCGAACAGTCCGCACATTTGACGCCAGTCCGGTCGAACGCTCGAAACTCACTGCGGCCATTGATCTTGCCAACACCGCCCCCGCACCTCATCACACCAAGCCATGTCGCTTCATCATCCTCGACGAGCCGAACGTCCGAACTCAATTGCTGGCGGCGATGTCGGAGCAGTGGGCACGCGACTTACGCGAACTGGAAGGTTTCGATGACGACGAGGTCGCGCGGCGGCTGGCACGCGGTGATGTTCTCCGCGACGCACCGTCGATCGTGCTGGCCTTTGTTGATGTCGCTGCCTCGCACGCGTACGCCGACGACCGTCGACGCACAGGCGAGCGCGACATGTTTGTTGCGGCCGGCGGCGCGGCGATCGAGAACTTGCTCATCGCTCTGGCAGCCAATTCGTTGGGATCAGCGTGGATTTCGTCGTCAATCTTCTGCGCCGACGTCGTGCGCGACGTTCTTGACCTCCCGCGGTCGTGGATTCCACTCGGTGCGATCGCCATCGGCCACCCCACGACGACCCCAACCCCCCACAACTGACAGGGACAAGTCCCGTTCAAATCGTCCGAAAATCACGGACAGCCATCCGTGGGCCGCGCCGCGGACGGGTCACACCGGACAGTTCAATCATGCGCACTACTCGTCCTCGCTGACCACTCCACGGTGTCAGAAGATCCCGCATGCGCGAATCATCACCATCTGTGTCACCGGTCAACGCGAACACAACTTGAGCGGCGAGATGAAAGTCGCCGAACGAGACCGCGTCGACATCACCGAGTGAACGCTGCGCAACTTCGGCCGCCGTCCACGCACCGACACCCGGCAGCGATACCAACCGAGCGTGAGCGTCAGCCAGTGTCAGGTCGTCGCATTCCCCCAATCTCGCTGAGACTCGAGCTGCCTCAACAATTGTGCGAGAACGCTTCGCATCAACCCCGGCGCGATGCCACTCCCACGACGGAATCGTCCGCCATTCATCGGGCGCCGGTGAGACGAACATACGTTTTGGGGCAGGCCCTGGAGCCGGCTCGCCGTAGTTTGCAACCAGGGAGACCCACGCGCGTCGGGACTCAATGCCCGTGACCTTTTGCTCCAGAATGGCAAGCACTAGAACCTCGAACACGCAGCCAACCGCAGGTACCCGCCAACGCTGTCCATGGCGGCGCCACGATTCCCAGACCGCTTGATGGCGAGCCGTACGCAGCAACTCAGAGTCGAACTGCGACGCATCGTCAGCGTCCCCGAGTGAGCGCGGCATCCGATCTGATGCCCACTGAGCACCAGGGCCCCACGCGATTGACTCGATCGCGCCATCTGCCTCCCTGCATTCGATGCGCTGAGTGGCGGGGCCCGCGGGAGTGCGCATCGTCCGCCAAATCGCTCGACCGTCCAGCCGGTAGGTCGGATCGCTTGAGCCTCGTCGCATTGGCCTCAGAATCAGATGCGGATCGGGCCTCCAGTTCGGGTGCCAGGTACGCGCGACTTCCCGCATGCTGCTGAATCGCTAGTGATCTGAGGAGAAACGAATCGTCGCATCGGCGAGAGTGGAGTCCGGCCAGATGCGAGCGCCGAGCGTCAATTCGTTGCCAGCGCCGATCCGCGCGCCGTCACCGACGACAACGCCATCGAGACGGGCTCCCTTCCCCACGTATGCGTCGCGGCCGATGATCGAGCCGTGGACATCCGCGCCTTCCGCGACGGTGGCGTTGTCGAAGATCACGGAGGCATCTACCGAGGCGCCGGAGGCGACCGTGGCTCCGATTCCCACGCACGTGCCGCCGGATACAACCGCATCACGGGCCACCGTTGCCCCGGCAAGAATCAACGAGTCGCGCCCAACGCCTTCATCGACCAGAGGCGACGGAGCTACCCCGCGGACGAGATCGCACGATCCCCGGACGAATGCCAAGGGCGTACCAAGGTCGAGCCAATATCCGTCGTCGACAACGCCAATCAGCAACGAAGCGGTGGTCAATAGCTGCGGAAAGATCTCGCGTTCGACGGACACCGGTCGACCGGCAGGAATCGAATCGATCACTGAGCGACGGAAGACATAACAACCAGCATTGATCTGATCGGTCACGATGTCTTCGGCCCGCTCGGGCTTTTCCAGAAAAGCAAGGACCCGTCCTTGCGGATCAGTCGTGACAAGCCCGTAAGCCCGTGGATCATCAACACGCGTCAGGTACAACGCGATATCGGCCGACGAGGCATGCCAACGATCGACGAGACCAGCGATGTCGAGTCCGGACAGGATGTCGCCGTTGAAGATCAGAACGGGCTCATCGGGGCCAGACGTTAACTCGTCGGCAACGTGGCGGATCGCGCCTCCGGTCCCAAGCGGTTCATCCTCGGTGACATAGACGAGTTCCACGCCGTGAGCAGACCCATCACCGAAGTACGACTCAAACACCTCGGCGCGATAGGACGTACTCAAAATGATCCGCTCCACGCCGGCAGCGCGGGCACGGGCGATTTGATGCGCAGTACACGGAACTCCCGCGACAGGCAGCATCGGTTTGGGCGTGTTGATCGTCAAGGGTCGCAGTCGGGTCCCCTTGCCGCCCACAAGCAGTACGGCTTCGCGCATGCGCACACCCTGACATACCCGGTGCTCCCGTTGCCGGGGACGGGACGGCGATCGCGTCGCCCCAGGTGGCCGTACGGTGTACAAGTGACGCCAGAACCGTCGTCGGCGACGGCGATCTTGCCTGACTTTCTCGCCCATGCTTTGCGGCGCGACGGGGCTCGACCCTTCATCACCTTCTACGACGACGACACCGGTGAGCGCACGGAATTGTCGGTGACCACGTTCAACAATTGGGTCGCCAAGACGTCGAACTACTTGCGCGACGACCTCGATGTTCGCCGCGGCTCACGCGTCGCGATCGTCTTGCCGTTGCATTGGCTCACCGCAGTCGCGCTAGGGGCATGTTGGTCCCTGGGAGCTCTGCCCGTCATGAACCCCCAGGATTCGGCGCAACCTGACGTCGCCCTCATCGGACCAGTGTCGCTCTCCCTTGAGGATCACCCACTGCCGGTGGCGAACGAGATCGCAGCGGTCTCGCTCGCGCCGATGGCCGCCTCGTTCGCTCGCGTAGGCGTGTCACTCCCCGACGACGTACGCGATTTCAACGACGAGGTACGGCTTCATGGCGACCACTTCCAGGCGGTCGACGCGGTAACAAGCGATCTCCCGGCGCTACGTATCCGAGATCAGCAGTGGACGCACGGCCAGTTGATCGAGACCACGCAAGAAATGGCGGCGCGATTTGAGATCGGTGCACACCCGCGACTCATGACCACACAAACTCTTGACGGACGTGACCCGCTCGACGCGATATTGGCGGCATTCGTCACACCACTGGTCCTGGATGGATCAGTGGTGATGTGCCCCCATGCTGAGTCGTCGGGTCTTGCCGAGCGCGCCAGGGCCGAACACGTCACGACGTGGGCGCAACTGCCCGATTCGCCGAGCCGGAGGCTTAGTTGATGCGCACGATTGGATTGCTGGGCGGAATTTCGTGGGAATCGACGGCGGTTTACTACCGCCTGCTCAATGAGGAAGCGGCCCGGCGTTTTGGGCCGCTGCGACAAGCGCCCATAGTGCTGCATTCATTCGACTTTGCCGATGTGGCAGCTCGACAGCGAGCCGGCGAATGGAGCGAGTTGGGGCGCGAGTTCGCTGCCTGACGTGGCCCTTCACGACGTTGGGCAAGGCGGACGCCGCGATTAAGAGCGCCTCCGAACGAACACGCGGGTTCCAGGCAGACCATCCCGGTTCTGTCGTAGTTGACCCGATCAATATCCGGCAATAGGTCTCGGGTCAGTGAGTGATCGCCATACGCTTCCGAGGTGAACCGCGATCCCCTGGATGACCTCCCAGCAGAGTCCCGTCGCGAAGTTGTCGCGGAGGTGTGCGCCGTGCTCGGCGTTGGCCGCGAAACGGCAGAGGACCTAGTGCGAGCGTCAGAGCCTCTGTGGGATGCGATGGAGAGAGCCGGTGGCCTGGTCGATTCCTGGGGTGGCGGGGAGTTCTGTTCCGTGTTCCCCCGCCCTCTTGGCTTCATCGGGTCGGCTGCTCGCGGCGAGTAGCGGCCCACGTGCCGCTATCGCTCGCCTTAACGAGGGTCGAACCGGCAGTATGCGCGGGTTGGCCGTCGTGAGTTGGGGGCATCCGTGGGCTTGTTCAGCCGCCGCAAGGAGGACAACACGACAGCAGACGGATCGCCAGCTGCAGCGACCGAAGGAGACTGGATGCGCGTCGGCGCGCCGGCCACACACTCCACGTTCGGAACGAGCGAAGTCGTCCAGGTTGGTGAGTACAAGGGCGTGCCGACGGTCTGGATCGCCTTCGATAGCGGGATGGTCAAGGCACTGGATATCCAGTACGCCGGTCCCCTCCTACGCCTTCGACTTCCAGGCGAGCCGCAGACTCCGGCTGACCCCGACGAGAGGTGCGACGTCTGTGGGGCGCGTCCCGTGGCCGTGAGCATTCAGGGCGACGGCGGGCTCCAACGGTTCTGTCTCGATCACAAGGCGCACTACCGCGCATAGGTGCTTGATCTCGCTCGCCTGTCGCTTGCGCCGGGACTTCGGTAGCGCACACCTCAGAATGCGGGTCGAGATGGGAGCATCGACTCGTGACTGCGGCTGAGCTCTCCCGGCGCTACATCGACGCGCACAACGCTCATGACCTCGACGCACTCGCCGCCCTCGTGGCCGACGAGATCGACTTCAAGCGTCCCGACGATCCGGTCCTGACGAGTCGGCAACAGGTACGAGAGCGGTACGCGACGGACTGGTCCACACACGGTCAGGCTCACGTCAGGTTGATGCGGCTGCTGGAGGCCGGGTCGACCGTGATCGCCGAGATCGAGGTCGACGCCGGCCCACCGTCGCACGAGTGGTACCGAGGCGTCGTGATTCACGACTGGAACGAGGACGGGCTCCTTGTCCGATACCGCCTGTACGTCGGCGACTCGGAGCGGCCCGGAGCTGGCGACTGACCCCTAGAGGCGGCGCCTCTGGCGTCCGTCGGTCGCTCCCGAGCATTCATCGTGGGCGCGCAGATGTACCGATAGCGCGCGCTGAGGGTGGCTGTCGGGCCCGCCGACTCTCACTTGCCGGATCGGTCCATCGCCTAGGGTCGGTTACGTGTCGAATCGACTTGCAGTTGTGACAGGAGCCAGCCGTGGGATCGGGCGGGCGCTGACCCAACGCTTGACCTCGACGGGTATGACTGTGGCGGCGATTGGCCGCACATCATCTGACCTCGATCAGGTGGCGCAGGAAACGGGTGCCTACCCCTTCGTGCTGGACGTGCGGGACCCGGCCGCTGTCGAGGATGCGTTCGGCCGCATCGCGGTCGAGCACGGGGTGGCAGACCTGCTCGTCAACAATGCAGGGATCTCCGGGGGAAGTGGTCTCACGTGGGACTTGGCGCCTGAGGCGTGGTGGCACGTGCTGGAGATCAACGTGCGGGGCACCTATCTGTGCAGTCGGGCAGTGCTCCCGGGGATGCTGGAGCGCGGAGGCGGTCGCATCATCAACCTCTCCTCGGGCGCGGCGACCTTCCCTGTCGGCCTCGACAACGATGGCACTCTCACCTCCGCGTACATGGCGAGCAAGGCGGCGGTAAACCGGTTCACCGAGGCGCTCGCTGGGGAGTGTTTTGCCGCAGGTGTTCGGGTGTTCGCGATGTCGCCGGGCATGGTGAAGACGGACATGACTGCCGACGTGTTTGCCGACCTGTGGGACGACGACGACACCTGGACTCCGATCGAGACGTCGCTGGACCTCATCACCGACCTCGACTCGGGGATCCTCGATCAACTGTCAGGACGGTACTTCCGAGCCGCCGTCGACGACTGGCGATCCCTCGCCAGCAGAGCCGACGAGGTCCTCGCGCTCGACACAAACGTCCTGCGGCTCGCAGACCTCCCCTAACCAGCCGCGACCCGCCCGTCCCGCCGCCGGGGCGCGCCTAAGTGCCGATAGGTACCGGTCCCGACGTGAAGCCTTTGATCCATGTCCCGGCCTAAGAACCAGGCATGTCCAGCATTTCTAGGATCTCGATCGAGCCGAGTTGGTTGTGAGGGTGCCCCGAGAGCACTGCTCGGACCGCGGGGACATCAGCGGCCTGAAGAATCGAGTACCCACCGATCCAGCCGGCCGGACCGGGATCCTCATCGGTCGTCGGTTGTGTCGGGACGCCCCAGTCGACCAGGGCATCACCAGCCGCCGCGCCCCAGGCCGTCCAGGCGTCCATGCTCGCCTGGCGTTCCTCCGGGGTCGTGCTGGCCATCTGCTCTCCCACAGACATCCTAGAGCGGTAGAGCACTAGGAACTTCTGCATGGTGAAGTCCTCTCGGTCGCAACAAACGCCGAATGACGTCAGACCGTCAGCGTCGCCCAATTGCTCCTTCATGGCAATGGCAACCACATGCGGAAGAGCGATAGAGGTCACCGAGGGACGTGCTGTTCGCGCTCGCCCTCGTGGGTGGATATCCGGCAGTTTCATCGGAGAGGGACCACTATTCGTGTTCGCCGCTGTGGGTCAGGAGCCGGGCAACCTTGGTGCGTGCCTTATCGAAGGCAACTTTGCGAACGCCGCGTGCAGCGGGGGCGAGCGATGGGGGAAGTCAACCGTGAACGATGAGGAGAAGATGTCCATGGGTGAGAGCGACAGCACATACGTACCGGTGACATTAGATCGCTGCAATCACATCGAGGGACCTTTCTACCACGGGACGAAGTCCCGTTTTGAGGTCGGCGAGGAGCTTGTCCCGGGCCACGGCTCCAACTTCCATGCGGGCCGCCTGTCCAACAACATCTACTTCGCCGCGCTGGTCGAGACAGCTGCCTGGGGAGCGGAATTGGCCAGCGCGCTCGCGGGTGGCGGGGAGCGGGGTCACATCTACATCGTCGAGCCAACGGGTCCGTTTGAGGACGACCCCAACGTCACGAACAAGAAGTTCCCCGGCAACATCACGCAGTCCTATCGCACCCGCGAATCGCTGCGCGTTGTCGCCGAGGTGGAGACCTGGGAGAACCACGCTCCCGAGGTGCTGCAGGGAATGCTCGACAACATTTCGCGGCTCCGGGAGCAGGGCCTTGACGTCATCGAGGACTAAGGAGGGAACCGCTAGCGTGTCTCCGCGGCGCGCGGATGTGCCGATCGCCTTGCGTCCAGACCAGTAGCCGTGGGTGGTTTGGTGGATAACTGGTTGGGCTGGTTTGTCCACAGCCCCAGGGGTTTCGCCGTTGTTGTCGTCGTGGGGGTTGTCGGACCCTGTCGCTAGATTCTGATTCATGTTCCCGTCATCGTCGCTGGTCGAAGTGGCCACAGCTATGCGCGAGACGTTCGATCATGTGCCCGGACCTGATCATGGTTTGGGTGGTCATCTTGGTGAGGAAATCCGTGCGCTTCGACTGTTGATGGATCGCGTGGAGGCGGTGTATCTGGAACGCCTCGCCGCCTTCGATTCCACCGGTGCCGCCGCGTGCGACGGTTCCCTGTCAACCGGGTCGTGGCTTAGTCACCAGTGCAGGATGTCGGCGCGTAAAGCCAACACCGATGTCAGTGTCGCGCGCCGTCTTCACACCGACACCGACCGACGGCTGCCGAAAGTCGCCCACGCCCTGGCCACCGGGGATCTGAGCGTTGAGCACGTGCACGCGATTGTGCGCGGGACCGCCCACATCCCGATCGACCGAATCGCCCAAGCCGAAGCGACCCTGGTCGAAATCTCCCGTGACCTCAACGCCGGCCTCACCAACCGGGCCGCCCAACGCATCCACCAACTCCTCAAACCCCAAGACGCCTTCGACCGCCGCGAGTGGGCTCGCGGACAGCGCAACCTGGACCTCGTCGCAACGTTCGAGGGGATGTGGTGGATCCAGGGCCTGCTCAACCCCGAAGACGGTGCCGCGTTAGCCGCGGTCCTCGAACCGATGTCGGCACCGGTCGACGTCGACGCCCAGGAAGACCCCCGCAGTCCCGGTGCGCGCCGAGCCGACGCGATCGGGGAACTCGCCCGCTGGGCGGCATCCGCGGGGGCCCCACCGATCCAAGGCGGCCTACGACCCCACCTGGCCCTACGAGTCGACCTCGACAGTCTCGCTGATGGACTCGCCGACGGCCGCCACCGCGAGGCACACGTCGGGCGCGCCACCAGTGAAACCCGAAGCGGCCCGATCTCCATGTGGGCCACCCGGATGATCGCCTGCGACGCGTCGGTGTCACTGATCGTGGGCCGCCGCCCAAAGTCCACGCCAAGGGTTGCTACCCACGACAGCGACATACGCGGGCTCGTCGATGAGTTGCTCTCCGAGTTCGCCCCCGCGATCGGTGGTATTCCCTGGGACGTCCTCGACGTTGGTCGGGCCACCCGACTAGTGACACCAGGACAACGAGCCGCACTGAACGCCCGAGACAAAGGCTGCGTCTACCCCGGCTGCGATCGACCCCCGGAATGGACCGACGCCCACCACATCATCCACTGGGCCGACGGCGGGGCCACGAACCTCGACAACCTTGCGCTGCTCTGCCAACGCCACCACACCATCGTGCACCAACAAGAACTCACCCTGATCCGACGACCAGACGGACACTTCGACACCCAACCCCGCGCACCCGACCTCCACGACACCGGCTAAGCACACCAGCTAAGCAAGTCTTGCGACCAGATCAACAACTCGGTCGAGTTCGTCATCGGTGTTGTAGACATGCGGACTCAGGCGCACCACCGGACCAAGCCCGTTCATAACGAAATCACGCAGCGCGTAATCTGGCGTAGACAGACTGCAGTTGATTCGTGTTCCGTGCTGGCCGGATTGCATGCGATCAACCAGGTCGGCCGCACCAAGGTGGTCGGACGTGAAAGTGACGATGCCACTGAGCCCGAGGGGCCCCTCACGATCACCGCGATCGTGCACACGTACGCCGGGCAGAGCGACCAACCGTTGCCGCAAACCGTCGGCCAAGTAGGCGATCCGGGTGCGGATCGCACCGACCCCCAAATCGAGCGCGTAGTTCACGGCCGCGCCCAAGCCCAAGACGCCCGCGCATGACTTCTCCCACTGTTCAAAACGTTGTGCGCCCGCAGCGATCGTGTACGACTCGAGTTCAGTCCATGCGGCGGAATGCAGGTCCAAGGGGAACGGCTCAAGTTCGCAGGCACGATCTGAGACGTACAGGAATCCGGTGCCGCGTGGACCACGCAGGAACTTCCGGCCGGTGGCCGACAGAAAATCGCAACCGATGGCCCGTACGTCGAGGGGGATTTGCCCAACTGATTGGCAGGCGTCGAGCAGGTACCACGGGCGCACCCCACTGTTCGCCGCGAACTTGTCCAACGCAGCACCAACGCCATTCGCGTCATTGATGAGTCCGTTTTGGCTTGGCATGTGGGTGATCGCCACGCATCGGACGTCTGAGTCCAACATCTCAGCAAGCGCAGTCAGGTCGACAGTGCCATCCGGCCCATCGGGCACGGCTTCAATCCGCGTTCCGTGTTGACGGGCCATCTGTAGCATGGGAATGACATTGCTCGCGTACTCCGATGTAGCGACCAACACTCGATCGTCGCGACCCCACGGGATGGACAGCATCGCTCGATCCCACGCGGTGGTCGCGGTATCGCACATCGCTATGTGGTTGGCATCGGTGTTGAGCAACCGGGCCAAGGATTCGTACACCGCATCGACCCACAATTGTGCCCCGCGTTGCGCCTCGTAGCCTCCGGTCTCCTCTTCGCACCGTAGGTGATTAACCATCGTGTCGGTCACAATTCGTGGCGGCAAAGCAGCGCCGGCATTGTTCAGATGAATGACCGACTCTGCTCCGGCGGTGTCGCGTCGGAGTTGATCTACATCGAGCCCCACAATGGGGGTCCTGTCGGTATCTACGGCCACCGGACGATCCCACCAGATGTCGTCGGTTCGCGTCACTAGGATTGCCTTGTGGCCGGGAAGATTCGTGACGAAGACGTTGCGACCGTCCGTGAAAGGGCCCGGATTGATCAGATCGTCGGTGAGTTCGTGCAATTGAAATCCGCCGGCGGGGGCAGCCTCAAGGGGCTTTGCCCGTTTCACGAAGAACGCTCTCCGTCGTTCCATGTGACACCGTCCAAGAGCCTTTACTACTGCTTCGGTTGTGGCGAGGGCGGCGACGTCATCGGATTTCTGCGCAAGATCGATCACCTCACGTTTGCCGAAGCGGTCGAGAAACTCGCGGCCAAGACTGGCGTAACTCTGCGCTACGTCGAAGGCAGCGCGGTCCCGTCGCGTCAACAGAGTCAACGGACCCGGTTGGTGGCGGCAAACGCAGCGGCTGCGGCGTACTTCGTCGAACAGCTTGCGACCGGGGAAGCGGAGACCGGTCGTACGTTCCTGACGGAGCGAGGATTCGAAGCCGCCGCCGCCGTGGATTTTGGCGTGGGGTACGCGCCGAAGGGTTGGGACAAGCTCACCACTTTCCTTCGTGCCAAAGGATTCAACGATCAGGAAATCTTGGCCGCTGGGCTGGTTGCGCAAGGGGAGCGCGGCATCTATGACCGCTTTCGAGGGCGCTTGGTATGGCCCATCCGCGATGCGTCCGGCGACGTTGTTGGCTTCGGCGCCCGCAAGCTCTATGACGACGATCAAGGTCCCA
>JBBRTC010000002.1:0-85003 GCA_038244765.1 Candidatus Nanopelagicales bacterium
AAGAAGCCCGCCTCGCAGAAGAAGCCCGCCTCGCAGAAGAAGCCCGCCTCGCAGAAGAAGCCCGCCTCGCAGAAGAAGCCCGCCTCGCAGAAGAAGCCCGCCTCGCAGAAGAAGCCCGCCTCGCAGAAGAAGCCCGGTTGGCTGACGTTGCCCGTGCGTTAGACCAAGAACGCCTTGCTGGGGAGGCGCGGGCGGCAGAGGTAGCCCGCCTCGCCGACGAGGCTCGCGCGGCAGAAGATGCTCGACTGGCCGAAGAGACCAGCGTTGCCACGCATCACGAAGATCAACTCGATCCGCATGAGAGCGCCGCGCTACTAACCGAGTTCACACGCGATGCCCCCTCGACACCTCCACCGGCGCCTCCAGCAGCACCCGAGGAAGCGCCAGCGCCCATCGAGGTCGAGGAAGAATCGGAGTACGCGACTTTGGGGCCGGCAGAAGGTACCGACACTGCTGCCTTGCTTCGTGAACTGTCGAGTCTTGGCGCGTTTGGCGATGGTCCACAAAATCCACCACCCACGATTCGCAAACCACCCGCACGACCGGCACCTCCGGGCAAGAACGACAAGAAGAAGAAGCGCGGGTTCCTTGGGTTATAGCGAGGTGCATCTCTTGGTTCCGGCGCGAGACGCAATAGTGCGATGCTTGCTCAATGCGCGCCCTACTCCAGCGAGTCGATGGCGCTCAGGTCATCGTTGACGGTGAATCTGTTGGTGGGATTGAAGGACCCGGGATTCTCGCCCTAGTCGGTGTCACACACTCCGACGATGTAGTTCACGCGGTTCGACTTGCCGCGAAGATCCATGACCTCCGAATATTCAACACCGAGAGTCTGATCGAGCAAGGCTTCGCCGTCACCGCGACCCCGAAAGAACTCTCAGCGTCAGACGCGAAACTGCCTATTCTGGTAGTGAGTCAGTTCACCCTGTACGGCACGACCGCGAAGGGCCGACGCCCCACCTGGGACGCTGCCGCTCCCTCTTCGATGGCGGAACCCCTTGTCACAGAATTGATTGCCGAACTTCGCCGTCGCGGAGCCACGGTCGCCACGGGTGTCTTCGGAGCTGACATGAAAGTGCAACTCACAAACGACGGCCCGCTCACGATGTGGCTCGAGACTTAGGCCCCGCCATCAATTTTAACTTGCCGCCAAATCATTTCGTTGTCTTCGTCCAACCCACCGGTGTCCACAAAGTCGAGTGATTGCGCCAGTCGTTTCGACGCTACATGGCCTTGATGGATGTGAGCATCGACGACAATTACTCCGCCAGCGCCGAGGTCAACAATCATTTCGCGTACAGCTTGTTTTGCGATTCCACGTCTCTGCCAGGGAACACCTATGACCCAAGCGACGTCTGCATGAGCAGCGCGGATTGTCGCCTGTACGTAGCCGGTGAGTTCAGGCTCTTCGCCTTCGGAAATGAAGACACCGAGGTTCCACCAGATTTCGGTCCCAGTGGGATTTCCAGCGTTAAGGCGCTCTAGACGTTCTCCCCCACTCCTGTGCATCCAAAGCTCTTCCACCAGTGAATTCATACAAGGCCGGATCGGCTAGCGCACGCGCCAAAGCCGGGGCGTCACTGGGAAGGAGAGGCCGCAGCCTCACGGGGCGACGATCACGGTCTGACTGGCAGATACGCCCTCGGCAATAAGGCTGGCATCCGGGGGGACTGCTCTCTTGATCACGGCCAACGCGAGAGGCCCCAGTTCAAAGTGCTGTACGGGCGTGGTGATGCGACCGACGACCCGCTGATCGAACACAACGTCAGCGCCGACAATGGGCAAGTGGTCAAGACTGCCATCGAGATGGAGTTGGACAAGCCGCCGTGGTGGACGCCCCAGGTTGTGCACACGCGCAACGGTTTCCTGACCCCGGTAGCAACCCTTTTGCAAATGAACCGCCGACGCAATCGCACCAATCTCGTGAGGGATCGTCCGATGGTCCGTTTCCCATCCAGCGCGCGGAACTCCAGCGCCCACCCGCAATGCCTCCCAGGCCCACAAACCCGCAGGGGCTAAGTCGCCAACCAGGGTTGAGTGCAGACGAGCGCGAGGCACCACCAATTCTCGGACCGCCCAGGACGCCGGACGAGCGGGAACGTAGGGATCATCGACCAAGTCCGGCGACGCATACGGGAGAGCGGACAGCCACGTGACACCGTCGCCGCTTCCACGTTCGTGAGAGTTTTCGCCAATGACCGCGTAGTCCTCTGAAAGATCGATGACGTCGACGCGGAGCAAGAATCGCATCGAATTCAAATAGGCCAGCAAACCGTCGCCGGATCCCGGTTCAGTTGTGATCCAAACTCTCTCGCCGTCCTCGACGAGGTGAAGCTCGTACTCGATGTGTCCGTGCGGCGACAGGATGTACGACGTGGCCGACTCTCCGGGCGTCAAGTTCTCGACGTGTGCTGTGAGCAGCGAATGCAACCACGAGAGTCGATCGACCCCGCTGACAGCGAGCACAGAACGACGCGAGAGATCGACTCTGGCCAACCCTTTGTCGAGTTCCCGTGTCTCTCGCAGGGGGTCTCCGTAGTGCCAGACCGCTCCCGAATCGATGCCCTCGGCAATCAACACCGCTCCCGGTAGCGACACCGGCGAGGCGGTCATTGGCTGGTCTCCACGATCACGCCCGGTTCAACGCTCATCTGTCGAGATCACTTCCCGACCAGGCGGCTTTCCGGCGTATCGGCTTCGGCCTCCATACAATCGCGACACAACCCGTGAACGGACACATGAGTCAAGTCGGTCTCGAATCCCAATTTGTTCCTGAGGTCCGTGGCAAAGCCGATGGCGAGGTCCACTGATACAGAATGGACGGCGTCGCATCGATCGCAGACCAAATGGATATGTGCCTCGTCCTTCACTGGGTGATAGGTCGGCGGTCCATGGCCAATGTGGGCGTGGGTAATCAGGCCGACCCCCTCGAGGACCTCCAGAGCTCGGTAGACAGTGGAGAGGTTGACGCCGGTTGCTGTGCGTTGGACTTCGGCCAAAATTTGATCCGGAGTCGAATGCTCGAGCGTGGTGACGGCTTGCAGAACGAGTTGGCGTTGAGCGGTGATCCGGTAGCCGTGGGCTCGCAGGACTCGGTCCCAAGCACCAGGAGTCGCTGGCACCACCGCGACTCAGGCTCTCTTGAGCCGGGCGGAGACGTGCGACGTCAATGGCTGGCCCATTGCCGCCATGTCGTACGCCCAGAGCAGATCGCCCTGAACCAATCCAAAGAGACGCTGCCCGGCGTTGTATTCCTTGGCAGTCACCGTCCGAGCAACGATGTCAGTGCGGAGTTCCACCTTCGCGCCGGTGATCATCGCGTCAGCCAACTCGGTGACCGCGACTTCGCCGACCCACACCTCGGCGTATCCGCTGGGGTGGGCCAGCACAACTTCTACTTGGTTGTTCGGCTGGGGACGCCAGAATCCCGTCTCCATGGCCAAGGGTCGGACCGGCTGACCCGCCGCGTCGAGGAGCCAGGAGCGAGACCAGTACGAAAGGAATGGTCGACCATCACAAGAAAAGTTGGCTTCTTGTCCGAATCGGAATTCGGGCACGTTGTGATAGCCGCCGATCCCGACTCCCACCCAGGACCCAATCAACCACGACAAGGGCACCAGTTCAGCAGGCAACGCCACGTCGGGAGTCGTCACGAATCTTGCCCTTTGAATAACCTGACCACGACCACAACTGAGATCACCGTGATCGACGCCATCACGGCGACAAGTGCCGCTGCGTAAAGGGTCTCGATCACGTTGCGAGTGTAGTCAGCAGTGCATCGAGAATCGGGCTGGCACCCACGTCGACACCGAGGACTAACACCGGCGAGGTCGTAGTGTCGTCACATGCAACGACGGCTGGTCATCAAACTCGTCCACGGATTCGAAGCCCCGGAAATCATGTCCGCGGGCCTCACAGTTGCAGCGATCGCCGTGGCAAGTGGAGCCAATGTGTCGCTTTGGCTCACCGCCGAAGCCGCGTGGTTGGGCGTACCCGGGCGCGCTGACGGGGTGACACTCGAGCACTCCGCACCTTTGACCGAGTTGCTTGCCGCGGTCTTGGCAAGCGGCAGCGTCAGCGTGTGCGCCCAGTGCGCTACTCGGCGAGGACTGACGAACACGGATTTGCTCGAGGGCGTACGGATCGCCGGAGCCGCGAGTTTCGTCAATGAGGTTCTCGCTGACGACGTCACCGCGTTGGTTTACTGACCGCCCCCACCCCCTGCGTCGGCCGAAAGACATTGTCTCCAGAGGCCCACGTGCTGTTGCTGAGCACGCGACTGCACCGCCCTGAGAAAACTCGCAAATTGTGTTTGTGGCCGATAGGCACGAGCCTGCGCAGCACCAGTCCCGACGAGTTCGGCCTGCACGAAACGTCCGTCACTGAGCCACACGTCCCACAGGTCCCGGCCATATTTGTCGGTCTTCCCACCGGATTCGTAGGCAGCGTTCACCGTGCTTTCGGCAAGCAAGTTCCTGAGCACCTGGGTGGCCTCCGGCCCGTAACACTGAACGGCTTGTTCGAAATGGGCAATCTCTGGTGCATTTACCCCGATGAGCCGAACGCGGATATTTTCGCGACCGTTCGCGCTGGCAATAAACGTGTCGCCGTCAACGATTCTGGTGACTCGGGCCTGAAACGCCTGCGATGGACGCGCCGGACTTCCTTGACCAATCGTGGCCGCGTCAGCCTTGAAATCTCGAGGCTGCATCGACGTTGAACTAGACCCACACGCAACCAGAGTCATCGCGATGCCGATCTGCGCAATCACCCGAAGCCCAATCACGTCGGCCCAATCATCCAAAGCGGAAAGTGGATCATTTCCCCATCTTTGCCCCGCGCAGCGACATCAGCGGTCCACCATGGGGAATCAATGGTCGATCGAGCCAGGACGACACGCACGAAGGCCGGTGACCGACCCCCAGAGAGGCAAGATCACCGGCCATCGCGACCCTCACCGGTGTAGTCACCGGGGTTTCGTGCGTTGCTTCGCCAGTTGCATCAGAGTTCGACGGAAACCTCAGCGACGGAGCCCTTTTGCGCGACAACGATGCGGTCCACGGTTGCGCCTGGTGCAAGCGTTCGAAGCGTCCATGGCCCTGGTGCCGCGAAGAAACGGAAGTGTCCAGTCGCCGAGGTTGGAACCTCGGCGGTGAACTCTCCGCCCTTGTCGAGCAGCCGCACGTAGGCGCCGCCAACCGGCTCACCGGCGCGCGAAACCACGCCCTGGATCACCGTCTCTTTGGCGACGTCAATTCCCTCGGTGGATAGGCCACCTGCCGTTGCGCCGCACATCAGGCCGCCCCGCCTTCCGGACCACCGGGAGCATCACCGAGCTGGACGGGAACGCCAACGAGCGCGCCCCACTCAGTCCAGGACCCGTCGTAGTTCTTGACGTTCGCGACTCCCAGAAGTTCGTGAAGTACGAACCACGTGTGAGCAGAACGCTCACCAATTCGGCAATACGCAATGGTGTCCTTGCCCAGATCCACGCCCTCGGCCTCGTAGAGCGCCGTCAACTCATCGTCGGAGCGGAACGTGCCATCGTCGTTAGCGGCCTTGCTCCACGGAATCGACGCCGCCGTCGGGATGTGTCCGGCGCGCTGTGACTGCTCTTGGGGGAGATGGGCTGGGGCTAGCAGGCGACCGGCGTACTCATCGGGTGAGCGCACGTCGACGAGATTGCTCGATCCAATTGACGCACTCACATCGTCGCGGAACGCGCGAATCGTCTTGTCCTGCTCCTTGGCGGAGTAAAACGCGGGGGCGCGGTCGACGACATTGCTCACAAGTTCGCGAGATTCGAGCTCCCACCTCTTACGACCACCATCGAGCAACTTAACGCTCTCGTGGCCATACAGCTTGAAGTACCAGTATGCGTACGACGCGAACCAATTGTTGTTACCGCCATAAAGCACGACGGTGTCATCGTTGCTGATGCCCTTACGGGACAGGAGCTCCTCAAACTGCGACTTGTTGACGAAGTCGCGGCGTACCTGGTCTTGAAGATCCTGCTTCCAGTCGATGCGCACTGCATTGCGGATGTGATTCTTTTCGTACGCCGTGGTGTCTTCGTCTACCTCAACGAGAACAACCTGGGGGTCATCTAGACGGGCCTCGACCCAGTCGGCGTCCACGAGGACGTCGCTGCGGCTCATGATTTTTCTCCTTGTGTTTGCGCCCGCAGGTGCGAGCGACTCGGTGGGACGGTGAGAGTAGGGAGATGGCTTGTGTGTCGATTCACAAGTTGAGCGCCGACGTGCGCGGCGTCGTGAACCGCTTGGCGATGAGGAAGACCTCGCACCCAAGACAGAATGCGAAGGCTGCGTTGAGGAACGCGGCAGCAAGTGCAGCCGCAATCGCGATGACTGCCACGGGCGTCACGCCGACGAGCAAACCAAGATCTGCGACCAGAGCGAAGCCCAGGCCGACAGCTTGAGCGAAACGCGGGGGGCTGGGGTCTTCCCACTGCGTTGGCGGTTGAAGGCGCGGGCGCACAACGCGGCGGAAAATCACGCCGTACGGCTGCGCCTGGAGTCCCACAATTGCACCGAGTGCAAAGACCGCCGTTTGGAATCCGATAGCGACAGCACCGATGGTGGTGCCAACTCCGACCAGGGCAATAGCCAACACGAGGGTTGTCAACGCCGCACCAAAGCGTGGGCCTCGGACATCGATGAGGCCCGCCGACGGTGGCTTCTGCACCTCGGAAGTCAATCGGTCTGCGGTGGACGTTGGATTGGGTTCGATCAGATTGGACATGTGCTGCTCCCGACGATTTCGAATGGGCTCGAATCGGGTGGCGTTGGCTCGCATGTCGGGGTGGCATGAGCGCGGACCTAGCAGCGAGATTCACAATGATTCTCGAGCGGTCTAAGACGCACTCCCCAGCATGTCCTTCGAGGGACGCAGCCCGTTCAGGACATGCACATACACGCGCAGGATTCCACCCGGCAGAAATCCACCGTGCGTCGCTTTGTGAGCGCTACCTGCTTGGGCACGTCTGCGAGAGTACGCAGCAGAGTCCAAGGGGCGAAAGCGTTGTCCACCATGTGAGACGCCGCCCTCGCGTCCTCAGAGGCTTCGCCGATCGCCGACAGAGGCTGGTTAGGAGATGACGTCACCCAAGGCCGCAATCACGTCGGCCTTGCGAGGCTGACCCGCGGCCCGCTTGCGGATACAGCCATCGGCATCGAGCACGAACACGGTTGGAGTACGCAGGATGTCCAGGCGGCGTACGAGACTCAAATGCGATTCAGCATCGATTTCCACGTGCGCCACTCCGGGAACCGATGCCGCCACGTCGTTCAAAATCACGCGGGTTGCGCGGCAGGGCTGGCAGAACGACGTGGAAATCTGCACCAGCGTTGCGACAACTCCAAGGGGTGCCTCAAGATCGGACGAGGTGAGGACGTCACCGCCGTGTTCGGCTCGACTTGCGTCGTCCACTCCGACTTCGGGCGCGTCATCTGCCACCGGAACCGGCAGGCGAATTTCATCGGTCTCACGGGTCGAACCCGGTTCAACATCGCGCATTTGACCATCCGTACGTCTGCGCCACAGACCGAAGATCGTGGCAGCAACGAGGACGATGAGCAGGACTGTCACACCGGAACGCACGTCACCAACCTACTTTGCGCGAGAGGCATTAATTGGCTGGGAGGACTTTGACAACCAGAGCCCGATCCGATCCACGAGGTCTCGGTCAACGGCAGTTTCGGCATGACCGAATCCGGATTCGACCCAGAGGTCGCGTCGCACCGGCACCACGTCTCCCACGTCCTTCGTCTGCGACGCCGGGGATTGCCTCGACGCCTCAAATAGCGCGTGGGCGTGCTCGAGGGGGAAGTAGTGGTCGGCGTCGCCGTGGACAATCAACAGGTCGATAGCGGTGAGTTCCGCGACAGCTCCAACAGGTGAAAGCGGGAGTTCGCCGGGGTTCCACGCTCTCGAACTGATCCTGGTGTTGCGAGTCAAGGCCGCAGCCCGGCGGCCAATACGTGATTCAACAACGGTGTGTAAAAAACGCATCGATGGCGTGCCGCGGTAGTACCAAAATGCGGGACCACTCACCGCCGCGACTGCGGAGACTCCACCGAGAAGCGCAGCGTGGCGTAGTACAACCGATGCCCCCATCGAAAATCCGACACTGACCACGCGTCGGTAACCCAAGCTTCGAGCCCAGTCGACTGCTGCCTCCACGTCGTGAATCTCGGTGTCCCCCAGCGACGACTCACCCTCAGAGCTTCCGTGGCCGCGAAAATCGAAGGACACGACTCCGAGTTGATCCGCAAGCGCCACTGCAATTGCCCGCACGGACGGTCGTTTCCATGATCCGGTAAAGCCGTGACCGAGCAAGGCCACCGTGTCGCTCGACCCATCGGCCATCGGGTCGTGAGCGGCGCTGATGCGTACCCCATCGCTCGTGACGAGCGTGGCGCGTTCTCTCGGCAGCAAATTCGCCGTGGTCATGGTCAGGTATCCTCACCTCGGATTTCAGACTCGCGAGTCGACGATGTCAGACCCCTTGGAATCCTGGACAACTCAGCCGATTTCGCCTCCATGGGCGTGGCAGACAACGCAGGAGGTGCTCCGTGGCGGACCTGCTCTTATTGACCCCGACGTTTGGTTCCTCGTCGGACGTGCTTCCCGCGCTCGGGCTTCTCCAACATCGCGTGCGTATCTTGCCACCCGAGGCGACCGCACTTCTCGAAGCGCCACACGCCGACATCCTGATCATCGACGGGCGACGCGACCTCCCGGGGGTGCGCAGTCTGTGTCGCCTCATCCGCACCACCGGCGTTGCATGCCCTGTCCTCCTCGTCGTTACCGAAGGTGGCCTCACCGCTGTCAGCGCTGATTGGGGGGCCGACGACGTCGTACTCGATATCGCTGGTCCAGCGGAATTGGACGCCCGGATTCGTCTTGCGCGCGAGCGGTTGAGCCAATCGATCGGCGACGACACCCCGAACGAAATCCGTAACGGCGAGCTCACCATTGATGAAGCGACCTACACGGTTCGCCTGCGAGGCGAGGTCATAGATCTGACCTATAAGGAGTTTGAATTGTTGAGATATCTCGCTCAGCACCCTGGGCGAGTATTCACCAGAGCCCAACTGCTGCAAGAGGTTTGGGGCTATGACTATTTCGGTGGGACCCGGACTGTCGACGTTCACGTCCGTCGGTTGCGTGCGAAACTTGGCACAGAACATGAGGCGCTGATCGGGACAGTCCGTAACGTGGGATACCGCTTCGTGGCTCCTCCCCGTGTCGAAGAACTATCGCCGGCCCACGCGACATGAGTGTCGTGGCGCGATGAATCCAACTCGAGGTTTGACACCAGATTTGCGCATCGAAGTGAGTGCCCGGCTTGATCCGGTTGAGGTGGCAGCGGTTGGTTTGCTGGTTGAGGCGGTCACTGAAGCCGATGGCGTGCGGCCCCTCGACGAACACGTCATGCTGCATCTTCGCTACGGCGGCGATTACGACGTACGTCACGTCCTTGTGTGGCATCGTGACGAGCACAAGACCGACCTCGTGGTTGGCTACCTGCACCTTGATGTCACCGACCCTGTGGCCGGCTCGTCGGCCGAACTAGCCGTACATCCCCAACATCGTCGACGCGGTATCGGTGCCTCGATGGTCGGCCAAGCACTGGCGGAATCACCCGATCATCGGCTCCGTCTGTGGTCACATGGGGAGTACGCGGCAGCCGGTGCCCTTGCCCGAGCCATGGGGTTCACCGTGTCACGCGTCTTGTGGCAAATGCGTCGATCTCTGTACTCGGCACTTCCTCGCGTCGACTTACCGAGCGGGGTCGCACTGCGTACTTTCGTGCCCGGAACGGACGAGGCCGAGTGGTTGGAACTCAACGCGCGTGCGTTTGTTGATCTGCCCGACCAAGGACGCTGGACAGATGCTGATCTACAAGAGCGCATGCGCGAGGCTTGGTTCGACCCTAACGGCTTCCTAGTGGCTTACCTAGATCAACCCGGTGATCCCCACGACGGCTCAATGGTGGGATTCCATTGGACGAAGGTCCATGGGAGCGACGCTCACATCGGTACCGACATCCTCCACCATCACGAAACGCCTCACCCGCACTCCTCGCCGAAGGATGATCACGACCATGAACACGCCCACGAACCGATTGGCGAGGTCTACGTCGTCGGAGTGGATCCGCGATGGCGTGGCACAGGGCTCGGGCGCGGCTTGACCGTCGCGGGACTGCACTATCTTCGCAACCTCGGCTTGTCCGCGACGATGCTGTACGTCGATGCAACCAATACGCGCGCTATCAGGCTCTACGAGAGTCTCGGATTCAATCGCTGGGACACCGACGTGCAGTACCAGCGCTGAGATTCATGTTGAGTGCCGAGCCCGTGCGAGAACGTCGTCAGAGAATCAGCGGTTTGATGGGAGCGGCGACGAGAGCGGGATCGTTGCGCCAGTCCACTCCCGGAACATCGATGTAGAGCTCGATTTCGTTGCCGTCAGGATCGGCGATGTAGAGACTATGGGTCACCGTGTGGTCGCTGGCTCCCAATAGTGCGACGCCGTGTTCGTGCAAGGTGGCCACAGCATCGCGGAGGTCGTCGTCGCTATCGCCGATCTTGAGACCAAAGTGATAGAGCCCGACTCGTCGACCCGCGGGGATGGCAGTGGCGTCTTGCCCAACCTCAATCAGTAAGAGTTCGTGGTGGGTCCGATTCGAGGGAGCCGAGAACGCCGCCGCCGGAAACGGCAGGGGGTCGTCACCACCACCGAAAATGGGTCGCCAGCCGAGAACGTCACGATAGAAACGTACCGACGTCGCTAAGTCCCGGACATAGAGGACTAGGTGCCCAAGTTCTCGGATCTCCACCGACATATCTCCTCATCGACGCCGCATTCAGAAGGCTATCGCGGACGCTCATCAGACCGGAGGTGGCAAGTTCGACCAGCGTTGGCGTCAGACCTCGGCCGAACGGGGAAAGGCCGGACCCCACAGGTCAATCACGTTGACGATTCGGCGCGGTGGCTCCTGCTCGACCCTGACCCCTGCCTCGGCCAATGCGGCACCCACCACCGGGTGCAGGCGCTCTTCGGTGAATCGATCGCAATCTTCTTTGCTCTCCCAGATATCTAGGTAGTGCAATTGCCCGTCTTCACGCTCAAGGGCGATATGGATCACGGCACCTTTCGCGGGCTCATCACCGAGTCCTTCCAAGATCCGTGCATAAACAGCTGAATTGATCGGCACGTCTTGCTCGTAGGCGAACATCTCGTCCCCTCAAGTTAAACCGAAGGTACTTCGGATGTATATACACTAGGCAGCGTGGCACGAACCGTCAAGCCCCGTTCGTACGACAGCGCTGCACGACGCTCAGCCTCGCGCGAACGCCAGGCAAGGATCTTTCAGTCCGCGCGTGAGATATTCGTCGAGCGCGGCTACCCCGGTGCCACGATGGTCGCCATCGCCGAACGAGCTGGCGTTGCACTGGACACGGTGTATGAGTTGGTGGGACCCAAGCCGGAACTCTTTCGACTCCTCATCGAGACTGCGATCTCTGGTCAGGATCGCGTCGTGCCAGCCGAGCAGCGCCAGTACGTACAGGACTTGCAGGCCGAGCCGACCGCCCGCGGCAAACTGCGTATCTACGCCATGGCGCTGCCGCAATTGCACGCACGACTCGCTCCGCTCGTCGCGGTGCTACAAGCGGCCGCATCTGCGGAACCCAAACTCGCGGAACTATGGACCGAAATTAGTGAGAGGCGCGCCACAAACATGCACCGGTTCGCCGTCGAACTTCACCAAACTGGCGAACTCGGGGTATCGGTAGATCACGCAGCAGATGTGATCTGGGCGACCAACTCTCCGGAGCTCTACCTACTGCTGGTTCGCCAACGCGAGTGGACCGCCGACCAGTACAGCGACTGGCTCGCCGACTCCTGGGAACGTTTGCTCCTCGTCCGCGCGAGCCCGCGGATCGGTGGATTGGTCCCCGGCGGCTGAGCTACGTTGACGACTTGGTCGCGCTGAAAGTCACGGGCGGCGATTGGTCTTTTGTCGGTTTCCCTGGGGCAGACTTGAGGGGTACGAGTTTCCTCGGAATTCGAATGCGCGAAGTCGATCTGACCGGCGTACAAGCCGAGGCCTCGACCCTTCGCAACGTCGACCTATCGGGCGCTTGGCTGCATTCCGCCAAACTCTCTGGCTGCGACTTGCGCGGATCGGATCTATCCACGATCGACCCAACGACGACTGACCTTCGAGGCGCGTCGATCGGTTGGGAACATGCGGTGCAACTGGCAACATCGCTCGGGCTCGACGTCCGGAGCGACTAAGAATGGGCGGTCAATACCTTGTTCACTCGATGGTTCGGACTTCTCGCGCGATCGCGTCGGTTTCCGTGGCACGCTGGGACCATGACCCTCGACGAGGCTTCTCCTCCCCCGCCTGGAATCATCGAGCAGGTCAACCTCCCAACCCCCGCGAGCCCCAAGGTGCTCAGCACGTCGTCGGCCGGAGCCAGTGAAGATGGACCCTCCGGATCAACCCTGACAGTTCCCGACGCGCTGTTCCTCGATCGTGAGCTTTCTTGGTTGGCTTTCAATCAGCGTGTTCTCGAACTCGCTGAGGATGTCGAAATACCACTTCTCGAGAGGGTGCGATTTCTCGAAATTTTTGCGAGCAACCTCGACGAGTTCTTCATGGTGCGAGTCGCGGGCCTTAAGCGGCGCATCGCCACCGGCATCGCGCGGCGAGCGGCGTCGGGCCTCCTGCCCCGCGAAGTTCTCGAACGAATCTGGTCGCGCAGCGGCGAACTCATGAACAAACACGCGCACTGTTTTGGCGCCACGGTGCTTCCCGCCTTGCGCGAACAAGGCATCGACATCTTGCGCTGGGACTCCCTCGACGAGCCTGATCGCAAGTCCTTGAAGGTCCTGTTCGACGAACAGGTCTACCCCGTGCTCACTCCGTTGGCCGTCGACCCGGCGCACCCTTTCCCCTACATATCTGGGCTGTCTCTCAACCTCGCTGTCGTCGTACGGAACCCCGTGACCGGTATTGAGTTGTTTGCGCGTGTGAAGGTTCCACCACTACTTCCGCGCTTCCTCTCCCTGGGTAATGACAAGTTTGTCCCCCTTGAAGACGTCATTGCAGCCCACCTCGATGAGTTGTTCCCGGGGATGGAAGTACGCCAGCACCATGCATTCCGTGTGACGAGAAATGAAGACCTTGAGGTCGAAGAGGACGACGCTGAAAACCTGCTGCAGGCGCTCGAGCGTGAGTTGATGAGGCGCAGATTTGGGCCCCCAGTACGCCTCGAAGTCGAAAACTCGATCGACCCGAACGTTCGCGACGTGCTCGTGCGCGAACTCGGTATTACTGATGGCGAAGTGATCGCCCTGCCGGGACCACTCGACCTTCGGGGATTGTCGATTATCGCTGATCTTGGTCGCGAGGGATTGAAGTTTGCCTCGTTCATCCCTACCACTCATCGTGATCTCGCGGAGGTAGAAAGTTCCTCCCCCCCAGATGTGATCTCGGCGATGAGGCAACGCGAAGTTTTGCTGCACCATCCTTACGACGCGTTCTCCACCAGTGTTCAGCGATTTCTTGAGCAGGCCGCAGCTGACCCGCGGGTGCTCGCCATCAAGCAGACCCTTTATCGAACAAGTGGTGACTCGCCCATCGTCGATGCGCTCATTGATGCCGCCGAGGCCGGTAAGCAAGTGCTCGCCGTTGTGGAGATCAAGGCGCGTTTCGATGAGGAAGCGAACATCAGTTGGGCGCGAGCGCTCGAACAAGCGGGAGTACACGTTGTCTACGGCCTAGTCGGACTAAAGACGCACTGCAAACTATCGATGGTTGTGCGCGATGACGGCGGACAGTTGCGCCGTTACACGCACATCGGAACGGGCAACTACCACCCAAAAACCGCCCGTTTGTATGAGGATCTCGGCCTCCTGACCACAGATCCAGTCCTCGGCGAGGACGTCGCGAACCTGTTTAACCAACTCTCCGGCTACTCGATGAACACGGAGTACCAGCGACTCTTGGTGGCGCCACATTCGATACGTACGTCGCTAATCGAAAGAATCGAAACTGAGATCCTCAACGCCAATGCCGGTCGAGAGGCAGGAATTTGGTTCAAATGCAACGCGATTGTCGACGAGGCAATCATCGAAGCCCTCTACCGAGCTTCTGCTGCTGGCGTCCCGGTCAAGATGCTTATTCGAGGAATCTGCGCGCTGCGCCCCGGAGTGCCGGGCCTATCGGAAAACATCGAGGTGCGCAGCATCCTCGGTCGGTTCCTTGAGCATTCGCGCGTGTTCGAGTTTCATGCTGGTGGTGACACCGAGGTATGGATCGGTTCGGCTGATCTGATGCACCGCAACCTCGATCGCCGAGTCGAAACACTCGTCCGTCTCACCCAGCCTGATCATGTGGCCGAAGTGGGATCACTTTTTGAACGAGGCTTCGCGCCAACAACGGCCGCGTGGCATTTGGACAGCGACGGTCGTTGGACCCGCGTTTACAAATACCCGGATGGAACGCCGCTGAATGACATCCAGACGCTGCTTATCGAGGCTAAGCGACGTCGCCCGGGCGGCAACGGCTAATTTGGCATGTCAGCCAAAAGCGCAAGGAATGAAGGGACCGGACTCGCCGTCATTCGAGCCGCCGGCATTGTGCTTGTCCGTGCAGGCGCCAGCGCGCCTGAGGTTGCTGTGATTCATCGTCCGCACCGTGGCGATTGGTCGCTCCCCAAAGGGAAATGCGACTCGGACGAACATTCCGCGGTTGCGGCTGTCCGCGAGACCCGGGAAGAAACCGGATTCCAGGTGGTTCTGGAAGCAGGCCTGTCCGTTCAGGACTACGAGGTTGACGGCCAACCGAAATCCGTTTCGTACTGGCGCGCTCGCATTGACTCGGGTCATTTCGTTGCGAACGACGAGGTCGACGAATTGGTGTGGCTCAATGCCATGGACGCGCGAGAACTCTTGAGTTATCCCGAAGACGCAGGGACCGTCGATGAGGCGCTCGCCATCGGACCAACGGTGCCGCTCGTGATGCTGCGTCACGGTAAAGCGGAGTCACGTTCTCAGTGGCCCGGCCACGACGACGATCGACCTTTGGCTCCGCTTGGTGTCGACCAAGCCAGCCGGGGAGTATCGGTTCTTCCTTGTTTTGGGGTTGCCACCGTTCGTTCCTCCCCGAGCCAAAGGTGTCGTAACACGGTCGAGCCGCTTGGAGCAGCACTCATGACCGAGGTTGTCCTCGATCCAAAGTGGAGCGAGGAATACGTCGAGGCTTCCCCTCGCAAATTCTCCGCCTACGTGAAGAACTCCATTGAGAAGGAACCGGCGGGCGTTATCTGCACACATAGGCCGAATCTCGACACCATGGCCGCCCTGTTGGCTGAGTCCTCGCCAGAGCCATGGGCCTCCGTAGGTGGGAAGTTGTCGCCCGGACAAGCCTGGGTCCTGCACCGGTCCTCGAGTCAACCTGGCGTGATCCGCGCTATTAGCCGGCTCTCCCTCTAGGCCAGTTCCGACCTCCTAGGCCAGTTCCGACTCTTGGGGGTACATCACCAATCCGCCCACCATCGTTCACTTGCTGTTCACCTAGGTCGCTTCATCCGTGAACCGGCCCCTCTTAGCGTCGGGGTGTCAACAGGTCCAAACAACGAAGCGACCTCCAAGGAGGCCCAGGGTGAAGATCACCCGTACCGTGCAGATCGCTGCTCTCGGAGCAGCTACTGTCGTCGCACTTGGCGCGTGTAGTTCCAACAACTCAGCGAGCCCGTCGGACTCGGCAACCGGTGCGATCAGCTGCGTCAGCGGCTCGATCAAGGCATCCGGATCCACCGCTCAGAAGAACGCCATCGGCGAGTGGATTAACGCCTACCAAAAGGCGTGCACCGGTGCCACCATCGACTACCAGGCCAACGGCTCTGGAGCAGGCATCACAGACTTCACCAACAAGCAGACGTCCTTCGCGGGATCCGATTCTGCGCTCAAAGCCGAGAACCGTCCGGCGGCCGACGCTCGGTGCGCGCCAGGTACGGCGATTGACCTTCCAATGGTCGGTGGCGCAATCACGATGGCTTACAACGTGGATGGACTGAGCAACCTCACCCTCAATCCCAAGGTGATTGCCGGAATCTTCAACAACAAGATCACCAAGTGGAACGACCCCGCGATCGCGGCGCTGAACACCGGTACAACGTTGCCAGATCAACCGATCGCGCAATTCCACCGCAGCGACTCGTCCGGGACCACGGATAACTTCACCAAGTACTTGAAGGCCACGGCACCCGCCGATTGGTCGTACGCCACCGGTAAAGACTGGCCAGCACCGGCCGGTCAGGGTTCGAAGGGCAACGACGGGGTCACCGCCTCGCTGAGCTCCACACCGAACTCGATCGGCTACATCGAACTATCCTTCGCCCAAGACGCCAAGTTGTCGACGGCCAAGGTCGACAACGGAGCGGGGGCCGTCGACGCGACCTCGGCGAACGCGGCAAACACCATCGCCGCGGCAACCATCACCGGAACCGGCGTAGACCTCGCGCTGAAGCTCGACTACACGATCGCGAAGTCCGATGCCTACCCGATCGTCTTGGTTACCTACGAGATCACGTGCACCAAGGGCCTTCCGGCCGACCAGGCAGCCCTGACTAAGAGCTTCCTGACCTACACCGCGTCAGACCAGGCACAATCGACGCTGACTGATCTTGGTTACGTACCTGTGACTGGGCTTGTTGCCTCGAAGGTGAAGGAAGCTGTCGCGAACTTGGCGTAGCTACACGTTGGTGGCCGCTCCACGGGGCGGCCACCAACCCACCCCTGAAACTCCGGCTACATCGGATGGATCGTGACAACTACCGCGACCGACTCACCGAACACCACTCGAGTTGCTTCCCACCCGGGTGGTGTTCGCATGGGTGATCGCGTTTTTCGGGCCGCAACCCTCAGCGCCGGGCTCCTCATGGTTGCAATCATGGGAGCCATCGGGGCCTTCCTTATCTGGCGCGCGCTACCGGCTTTATCCAACAACTCGGGCAATTTCTTCACGACCACTACGTGGTTTCCGGATCAGACACCCCCTGTATTTGGTATCGCCGCGCTGCTATTTGGCACCCTGATCACCGCCGCGATCGCCGTAGTGATCGCCGTACCTATTGGCGTCGGAGTCGCGTTGTTCGTCTCCCACTACGCCCCCCCAAGGATTGCCAAGCCGATGGCCTTCGTCGTCGACTTGCTGGCAGCTGTTCCGTCGATCATCTTTGGGCTTTGGGGCCTGGCGGTACTTATGCCCAACATGGGCGGGTTACTCAAGTGGCTGGACAACTACCTGAGTTTCATTCCGATCTTTAACAACACCACCGGCATCTACACGAAGAGCATGTTGATCGCCGGTGTCGTCCTCGCGATCATGATCTTGCCAACCGTCTCGTCCATTTCGCGCGAAGTGTTTGTGCAGGCGCCACGAATAAATATCGAGGCAGCGCTGGCCGTCGGTGCCACGAAGTGGGAAACCATGCGCATGGTGGTGCTTCCCTTCGGGCGTCCCGGGATTGTTTCCGCTGCGATGCTCGGGCTTGGCCGGGCGCTCGGGGAAACCATCGCCGTCGCCATCCTCCTGTCCGCGCTTTTCGACATCAACTGGCACATCACCGAGCCCGGTGGGAATACGTTCGCCGCCAATATTGCGTTGAAGTGGAACGAAGCTGGGACGAACGGCATCCCCGCGTTGGTCGCCTCCGGCCTGGTCCTATTTGTGATCACGCTGGCCGTCAACATGATTGCTCGCCTTGTCGTCAACCGTCGCCGCATCAAGGAGGGGTCCGCGTGAGCCTCGACACCGCGCCGCCGGCCCCGCCCACCGTCGTCCGGCCCACGGCAGCTCGCCTCCGGGGCCAACGACTTCCCCGCCGCGCTCTTCCAATCGCCGTGACCATTGGCATCGGCGGCGCCGTGCTGCTCAACATGCTCACTCCGGTGGAGGGAGTCGCGGGGACCACAGTTGTGGCGGTCCTGCTCTTTCTGATCACGTACATAGGTTGGAGTTTGTCGGTCGAAGGACGACGCCACGCGACCGATCGACTTGCCACCAGCTTGATCGCTGCGACATTTGTCGCCGCAGTAGTGCCTCTCGTATCCGTGCTCTGGACCGTTGTCGAACGCGGCATCGCGGTTCTTAACGTGACTTTCCTCACGACATCAATGCGCAACGTGAGTTCTCGCTCTACGGGCGGCGGGCTCTACCACGCCCTCATCGGCACCATGGAACAAGTGGCGCTGGCGAGCCTTATCGCCGTACCGGTCGGGATTCTCACGGCTATCTACTTGGTCGAGTATGGCCGCGGGCGTACGGCTCGTGTGATCAGTTTCTTCGTCGATGTCATGGTCGGCGTTCCCTCGATTGTGGCTGGCCTCTTCATCTTCACCGGCTTGGTGTTGACGCTGGGTCTTCCTCGCTCAGGTCTTGCGGCAGCATTCGCTCTGGCGATCCTCATGCTGCCCGTGGTGTCACGGACGACCGAGGAAATGCTCCGCGTCGTCCCCACCGACCTGCGCGAAGCGTCGTACGCCCTGGGCATACCGAAGTGGCGAACTATTACCAAGGTGGTGTTGCCCTCTGCCTCTGCCGGAATCATCACCGGCGCAATGCTCGCCGTTGCGCGCATCACCGGTGAAACGGCTCCGCTGCTGCTCACCACTTTCCTGACTCAAAGCCTCAATCCCAACCCAGTCGAGGGTCCCCAGGCATCCATTCCAACATTCATCTGGGATCAGTTGGCATCTGGGACAACGGCCTCGTTGGCGCGGGCGTGGGGTGGGGCGTTGGTCCTGATCTTATTCGTCACCATGTTGTATTCAATTGCTCGACTGGTGTCCTGGTGGTTTACCGGGCGACGAGGAGTAGGGGCCATCTGATGACAATCGACACGTCTCGTTCGGCCGCTGAATCGGACACTGCGCATCTAGGCTCTAGTTCGGAACCTGACCCCAGGAGTCCGAACGGGATCGCCGTTGCTCCCACCCTGACCTTCCATGACGCCACTAGCTCAGCACCACCTCATCGATCGGGATCTTCAATGGGCAAGCGAATCGATATCAGCGATCTTCGCGCGTACTACCGCGATTTCTTGGCGGTCGACGACGTCTCGCTCACTGTCGAGCCCCGCTCGGTAACTGCCTTTATCGGCCCCTCCGGATGTGGCAAGTCCACCGTGCTGCGCACGTTAAACCGCATGCACGAAGTTATCCCCGGAGCCCGGGTCGAGGGCAAAATCCTGCTCGACGGCGAAGACATCTATGACGCCTCTGTCGATCCTGTCAATGTGCGACGCACGATTGGAATGGTCTTCCAGCGTCCGAATCCGTTTCCGACCATGTCCGTCTACGACAACGTCGTCGCCGGACTCAAACTCGATGGCAAGCGGCGCAAGAAGAGTGAACTCGACACGGTCGTCGAAAAGTCGTTGCGCAGCGCAAACTTGTGGCTCGAGGTACGCGACCGACTCGCCCGACCCGGAGCTAGTTTGTCTGGTGGGCAACAGCAGCGACTGTGCATCGCGCGCGCTATCGCCGTACAACCTCAGGTACTCCTGATGGACGAACCGTGCTCAGCCCTTGATCCCATCAGCACACTGGCGATCGAAGACCTCATCGAAACGCTCAAGGAGAGCTACACGATCGTGATCGTGACTCACAACATGCAGCAAGCCGCACGCGTGAGTGACACAACGGCGTTCTTCAACTTGTCAGCACCCGGACAACCCGGTCGCCTCATCGAGAGCGGCCCCACCCGCTCAATCTTTACAACACCCAACGAGAAAGCGACCGAGGACTACATCTCCGGCCGCTTCGGCTAGCGCGCTTCGGCGAGGGCGACAATCAACGGTGGGGCGGGCGGGGTTAGAACTCCTCGAACATCCGGCCGTAGCCGTAGAGCTTGTCGTTGATGTCGTTGTCGCGCAGGGCCATCCACCACGTCGCGGCATTGATGGCAACCACAGGCTTGTGCAACCACCGCTCGGCTTCGGCGGCGAGGCGCACCATCGACAAGTTGGTGCCGACCTGCACGATCGCGTCTGGCTCGGTGCGATCGAGTTCGAGTACGGCTTCACGCAGCCGATCTTCGGTCACGTGTGCAATTGAGACGGCCGTCGGACACTTTAGTCCGATGAGGTGCTTCACCTCGAAACCGAGTTCGTTGAAGAACTTGATGACTTGTTCGTCGCCGTTGACCTGGTACGGCGTCACGACGCCGATGGTCTGAACTCCGAACTTGTGCAACACCCGCTCGCAGGCCTCAGCCCCGGTGGCGACGTCGAGGCCGCCCGAGCGCTCCTTGATCCGCCGTTTGAATCCCTCGTTGCCGGCTTTCCCGTCCCAAAACGTCTCGGCCGACATGCCCATCACCATGTAGTCGACTTCGGCGGTACAGACCCGATCAATCGCCGAGTCGATCTCGTTGTCGAGCTGAACGCGTAGGTACTCCATCTGCTCGACCGAGGACAGGTCTTGGTCACGAATGTGGATGCGGGCAAATAGCGGCGTCACTCCCGGCACGTTCATCCGATTGAAGTCGGCCTCGACGATCGAATTCGTACTGGGAGCAAGGACTCCGAATTTCCGGCGCCACGCGAGTTGATCCGCCATTGTCATACCTCCTGAAGTTGTACGGCTCGGGGCGATATCGCGGTCCGACTGAAGAGTCTGAGTGCGCCATACGCAAGGGCTGCCTGCGCCAACGTGTTCGCCGATTCTTCCAACCACTGGGTCGCCGAAGATTGAGCGATTGACGGCGAGCCGAGGACAGCAAGCAGCGGCACGACCGTCAACTGAAAAGCAAAAAGGCCAACAGCAACGTTGTCGTTGGCGCGCTTTGCCAGCAGAGCCGCAGCAACCGTCATCGTGATTGAGAAGGCGGCCGTCCCGAGGAGTAAGGGCCACACTTTGTGACTAGCCAACGCGAACGAGCCGAGGACGAGTGCGCCGCCCAAGAAGGGCGTGCGCCGAACTTGGCGTCCTCGCACGGCACTCACCAAACTCCACGCCAGTAGAGCAAACCCTGGCATGAGGAAGACAAACAGCAAGTCGTCGAGCCAATAGATGTCGATCTCAGTCGCCGCAATGACGATCTTCCAGACCGCTTTGCATGCCCCGCCGGTCGTGACGAGGGTTGCGCCCAAGAGGCCCCACCACAACACGCCAGCAACTCCACGCTGGGCTGCTCTCGCAAGCAGGGCCGTACCAATGCCCGACAACGCGACTGGCAAGAAATCGACCAACGCCAAGGAAACCGTGTAATGCACCGGGCCTGACATGGGGCAACTCCTTGGATAGTAATCGAGGAGAAGGCTTTAGCCTTCGGCGAAGATGTCCCGCTTCTTACGCAGGACGAAGGCGCCAAAGAAGCGCGAGCCCGCTTTGCTGCGGGTGAGCCACGCGACGCGGTCACCACTCTTGTGCGGTTCCAAGATTCCGGCCGCCAAGTACGGCGTCACCGTCTCTACTCGATCACCCAGGATGTTGAAGAACTTCTTGGCCTTTTCCAACTCTTCTGGCTGGCCGTCGTAGTCCTCAACAAGAAGGTCGGTCAACACGATCCCGGGAGACAGAAAACAAACCGATATGGGCGAATCCTTAGTGTCCTTGGCCAAGGACTCGGTGAAATACGTGACTGCGCGTTTGGTGGCGCCGTACAAAGCGAGGTTGTTGGCCTTCATCCCGTTGGAGCCAAATCCCTCCATGTTCCAGATGACGCCTGAGCCCTGCTTTTTCATGCCTGTCATCGCGACGGCGCATCCATTGACGACGCCAAGCATGTTGGTCGAAATAATCGCGTTGGCAGCCTCTACCGGGACCTCGTCTAAGGAGCGGCGGGTGACGCTCATGCCCGCGTTGTTGACCCACTGATCAACTCGGCCGAATGTCGCCATTGCGTGATCCCACACGCGTTGGACCTCGGCGCGGTTCGAGACATCCGCAGGTACGCCGGTTGCGCGGTCTCCGGCACCAAGTGTCGCGAGCGCTTTGTCCACTGACTCTTGTGAGCGACCACAGATCACCACCCGACTACCACGGGCAAGCAGCTCGCGCGCCAGGCCGAGGCCAATTCCGCGAGTACCACCCGTGATTACGACAACCTGAGCGCGGTTCATGACGATGGTTCCCATTCGAGTAGGCCGTGAACGACATGCGAGCGTGCGTCGCCAGACCAGAGATCCCAGACGACGCTCATCGAGAGGGAACCGTCGAGCAGGAATTCGCGGCCCTTGATCTTTTCAACCCCACAGTTCGGAACATCCATGTCGAAGTGCTGCGCAGTGAAAAGTGCTCGCCCAAATGCTCGGGCGTTACCCCAGATGTGTGGGCCGTCATACGTCGTAAGGCCCGCACTGCGCGTGCGCTCGAAACTGTAGCGACGCGCAAGGGCCCCATCCCATGTGATCGTCTGACGAGCGCGCGTGAGTGAAAGTGGCTCATGGTCGATAGTGACGTGCGTTTCACCGACTCGCGACTGGTCGGCTGCGTACACCTCCATCGTCCCGGTCCAACGCCCGCTCTGCTTGGTGGGCAGCACGTGAGGACGCGCTCCAAGATCGCGTTCGCGTTGTTTCCACGCGGCTACTTCCGCTTGCGCCGTTTCGGTCGTCGTGTCGAACCAGCGCTTGTAGACCCCGTTGAAGACCCCGCATACGGCCCAACCGTCAGACAGCACTGACGAGTACACCTGCGTCTCGCCATCGGGGAGAATGTGGTTCCAGGTACGCAGATCAACAGTCCAGCCGGGCGAGTAGTAGTTCGCGTCAACGAAGGTGCCGTACGGCTGCCCAGTCCCATAGAAGTCCGGACCGGTATAAACGCGATTCGAGTCCGAGTCAATGACGCCGAAGTCGAAGTTTGCACCCAATTCGAACCGGTTCCGAAGCGGCCCAACGGCCTCGATCGAGGTGTTCATCCAATAGCGCGTTGCCCCGTTTTCGAAGACAGATGCTCGAGACACGTTTTCAAAGCCAACGTGGTTGCCCTCAGCATCAAAGAGGCTTGGGTTTGAGACCCATTCGCCTTCGATCTTCTTCTGCCACTCCGAGGGGGTGTCTCCCGTCGTGGTAACAATGCGCGGTCCGGCCGCGGAAGCAGCGGGGGCGGTGGTGGTGTCGGTCATTGGCTAGACCTCTCGAGTGATCTTGTTGAATTCGAGGTTGATGCGCATGAACTCAGACACGTCTTGGCCCAGCAGTGGCGTGATCTGATCCCAGACCGGGTCAACATCGCGACTGAAGATCATCGAACGGTTCGCAGCATCGCGCGCCGGCAGATTCGTGTCAGCGATCGACTCCAGAACCGACTCGGGCAGCCCTTGCTCACCCAGGGTGAACCAACGGTCGAGGTACGCGTTCGCACGATCACCCAACTGGCGATAGGCGTCGGGGGTCGCTCGCGACACCAACATCCACGGCGACATGATCGCGCGTTGGCGTGGTGTCAGGTTGGCCTTCGACAATCCCTCGATCGCCATGCCGGAGTCGAAAGTCTCGGTCAAGGGGCCGTAGACGTAGTCCATGTATTCCAGGTGTGCACCGAGATCGACCCGCGGGTTGAGGTCGAGGTGGAAGGCGAGAGTTCCGTGCGCCTCGACTGAGTCCAGCGTGAAGTGCGGGACGGCTGACTCAGGTTCGGAGAAGGCGTAGATCATGTGTGTATCCATGTTCAGTGACGCGACGCTGATGCCCGCGTAGACGACTTTGGCTACTGGTCCGTCGCCGGTCCACACGCGATATTCGCCGAGCGGGCCATCGGCAGTGATCGGTGAGCCTTCAGCTTGGGGCGCGAGGGTCAACGTACGGAATGGCCCGCCATCGTCAGACAGAACTTCGCTGACCTTGGTGCCCTCGATCACCCGTTCGAGCGTGCTCAAACAAAGTTCCCTAGCTAGACGCTCGCTCATGCGCTTGCCTCCTTGGCCGAGTCAGACGACTCGGAACCTGTTGTGACATCGATTGATGTCCCGAGTGTGTCCCCATCCAACGCGTGGTCCACCGTGGTTGTTGCTGTCGCACCGGTTGAAGAAACGCGATGCTCTGCTCGACCTTCGCCTCTTACTTCGTATTCAGAATCCCCGCCTGCGTGACCATTCTTGGCGCCCAGAGCCTGCCATGATTGAACTTCTTTGTGCGTCCAGGCCCTCGCCAACTCGGGAATCTCGCGACGAGCAGGTGACGGGATCACCACTGCGGTGTCGCGCGGTCCGTCACCGACAATTTGGTGCATGTCGATGCCCCAGCCCTGGTCGATCAGTTCGTTTCGCCTCCGCCGGTATGCAACTTGAAGCGCATCTGACCGTACGTGGAGTTCATCGCCGAGGTCGTACGGCAGCAATTCAGGGCGCTGCTGCTCGATGACGACCCGGTCTTGTTCGAAGATGTAGCGAATTCGCTTGTGCGCGTCCTTGTCGGCCCAATTGCCTTTGAAGAAGTCGCGCATTCCAATGTAGAGCGAGCGGGTTCGGTTCGGCCCAACTGGAACGTTGGCATCAACGAGGATCATGGTGCCGAAGGGCAAGGGCACGTAGAGCAGCACAATGTTCGGGAGGAAGAAGCCGTTGCGCACTTCGACCATTGGTCGTTCGCCTGCTTCCTTGAGCGAACGACGGAAGAGCCTGCCCCACAAGCCCTTCGAGTTGCCCGGCGGCGGATACAGAGGAATCCGAGCCGTACCCGACCACGGAGTGAGCGCAACTTCGAAATCGGGGATCTGCGGGTTGTCCGGGTCACCGAACCGGTTCCCATGCACGTAGGGAGCGTGCGACGGGTCCATTGCGTTTTCAGTAGCACGTTCGTAGTTGACGTCCCACCAGAAGTCTCCATAGATCTTCTTGAAGTTCGGGTCGTCGAGTTCGGGAATCTCTGGCAGCGGCGGACGATCCTCTTCAGCGAGATCGCCCATGAAGACGAAGACGAAGCCGTACTTTTCTTCGACGGGGTACGAGTCCACCCGCGCCTTCTTCGGGATGTTGCGCTGCGGGTGTGCGGGAATCTTCGCGCACGCGCCCGAGCCTTCATATTCCCAGCCGTGGTACGGACAGACGATCTTGCTGTCGTCCGGCGTTAACCACCCGCCAGCGAGGGATCCTCCACGATGTACGCATAGATCGGAGAGTGAGTGAACGTTGCCCTTGCGGTCTCGCCACATGACAAGCTTCTGACCCAAGATCTCAACCTTGAGCGGCTTGTTCGTGACCGCATGGCTGAATTCGCAGGCGTACCACATGTTCTTCAACATCGTGTGTTCCTCCCGTCGATCAGTTCGCCGCCGCGACGTGCCGGCGAACTTCCTGTACCTCCGCGGGTGGCGAGACGACGAGATCATCGAACTTCTTCGACGCCTCGGTATCACCGCACAGGTTGCCGCGAAGGAAATGAGTAAGTAGGTCGAGCAGAACTGCTCTGCTTTGTCGCGGATCGACCGTGGGCTCGCCATCGAGGAAAGCTCGGGCGCACGTGGGATCGACGGGGTCAGCCGCAACAAAGTGATTCGCGCCTTTGAGCAACACGTAGGTCGCGTCGCTGGATGCATCCAGGGAATCCGTAAACGTGCGCTCGATGGGATCGCGACGTGTGTCGGCGTCCACGCCGTAGCGCACGGCGCTGGCATTCATCACGCCATCTTCGGTCGCTCCCACAAGCAGCATCGGGCACGTGACATGGGCATCAACGTGGGTGTCGGGTTCCCAACCCAACATCGTCGAAACACCGGTGTGCGCGCAGAGGGAAACCGCGGCCTTGATTTGCGGAAACCACTCGTAGGACGCCGATTGCATGACGACGGTACCGCCGGCGGAATGTCCCACCACCGCGATATTTGACGTGTCCAGAAGTCCCGCTAGCAATCCCTCCTGGTTGAGCGCATCCACGGCCGTGATAAGCGCGGCGATCGCGCTGCCTGTGGGCTTGCTTCCGTACGTCTGTGGAGTTACCGCGGTGGTGTCGAGTCCGGGCGTGACGCCGTACTGGCCAGGGAAGAGTTCTCCCACCCAGTCATACGTGACTGTGGCGAAACCTGCTTTGACCAGTGCGACTGCGAGCCAGCGATATGAGTCTTGGCCGACGTTGATACCGGGCAAGATGAAAACGACCGGCAGGGCACCTTTGGAACGATCGGCGGCGATGAAGCCGCTCATTCGTTCCTCGATCGTGCCGGTCGGCGCTGACGGGTAGAACACTCGCAGGTGGATGGTGTCGTACGGCGAATGAGCTTCGGGCACTTTCGCCGCCGACCAGATGGATCGCACCGAAACATCCATGCTCATGTGCAACTCCGAGAACGCCCGGTCACCATGGTTCGCCTCAGGCCTTCTTGCCAAAGGCGTGGGGAAGGGTCCGGTGTGCCCCCCATAGAGCCTCGACAAGTTGATCCGCGATCCCCTGGCCGAATAGGCGGATGGCGATGTGATTGGCCGGGTCCAACTCCGAGACGGTACGACGAATGGCGACCGTGTGATCCTTCATTGCCTCTTGCTCATCAGCGGGCACCGGTGTCGGATCATCCCAAAACGCCAACCAGTCATTCATCCGGTCCTGACCAGTCTTGATGATGATGTCGGTGGTTTCTTGCTCCATCGGTCCCGAGTAGCAAAACGCAATCGGTGACGTCGCCGCGCGAATGTAAGCCATAGGCGAGGTGAACCAATCCAACTTCGGATTGCTGCGACGAATATCCATCCAACCCTGGTTGAGATGTTCGTAGTACTTGAAGTAGTAGTCACGATTCGTGACGATGTCGCGCCGCGGGATTAGGTCGACGAAACCCCATGGACGCGCTCCGAAATTCGCGAACGCGAGCCCGAAACCCGGAATGTCCACGTGGGCGCCAGGTGAGATCGTCAGATGCAAGTTTGCGAACCCATTTTTCGGGTCGGCCATCCAGGAATAGACCATCCAGTCAATGTCTGGCCCGCTGAAACATTGCACCTGACCGTGAATGCCTGAGCCGATCTCACCGGCAACTTCGAGTCCGTTGGTCGATGGATCCAGCGTGAGTTCAAACCGCGACTTCACTTGTTCCATGAGGCCGGCAAGCGAATCGCGCCACTCTTCATAGATATGCGTCACGTCGATGGGGCCGCTCTCGTCGATCAGCTCCTGGACGGTGGACAGCGTCTCGCCCACAACCCCTCCTTCATCGCCTGTCGTGCCCGATACCCACGATTCCATTCCCACTATGTGAAAGTGGAATACGCAGACAATAGTAGTGAGTGTTCACTCAGTCAACGGATCCCCGTACCCTCTCAGTCCCTCTCACGCCGTCTCACCACGAGGTCCTGTGATGGCCTGGAGCAGCGCCCACGGTCGCCCATCGACCAAGTCGGTGCCGCGGGAGACGAAGCGGTTCATGGCTTGAGCCGGGTGAATCATGGCCATCAGCAGGGTCGTATCCCGGTCGGCCAGAATCGGATCCGGGCGCGAAATAACGCCCGCGAATGGCTCATCCCACTCCCCCCACAGAGTGAAATTGCGCGGAAGGTCGCAGATCAGGCTCGCGCCGGCCTCGGTGGCCCGACTTGCGGCGACCAGGTTGATTCGATTCTCGGCGCTGCGCTCGATCAGTCCGGTACGCAACTCCCACTCTTCTTGGACGTGAAAAGGCAGGGCGGCCACATCGGCATCGTCAAGCGCTGCGAGCCGGAAGACTTCCGGATAGAGGGCGTCGTCTCCAACGACGAGAGCTAGTCGGCCCCACGACAACGCGTGAACTTCGAGTCCCGATCCGAGTTTGGTCACCCAATCCGCGTGGCGCGTCGAGAGGTGGAGTTGCTGTTGTCGAGCCACCACCCCGCCGGCACCGATCAGTACAGCGTCGTGACTGCGCTTGATGCTCGAACCACTCGGCAACGACGTGACAACGTGGGAATCAGTACCGATGAGGGCCGTTCGCAAAGACTCGATGGCGGCGTCAGTTCGACGTACGACTTCGGAGTCATCGATGGTCGCCACATCGATCACGCCGCCGTCGAAGCAAAAGAGCTCCGGCAGCACCACGAGCTTCGCCCCATCGCGACAGGCCGAAGCGACCAACCCTGCGGCCGATCCGATCGCCATTTCACCATCAAGCGGCGGCTGTACGACGGCTACGCCGAGCGTTTCCGTCCCTGCGCCGTGGATTCGCCCGTGCGGCTCACTCGCAAGTGCGGCGTACAACTCCGGACGGCGTGACGCATATACGTCTGTGCCATCGGGTCGGCGCTTGTCGTCGGCCAACGTCACATCGATGTCGGCCACGACCACCGCTTCGCCGGTGAGCGGGGCCATCGCCACGACGGTTCCGTCGGGCGCGACTATCTGGCTCTCGCCGGCGCCATGCAACCGATTGACGGGCACTCCGACACCCTTGCTCACCGCGTCAATTGCTTCGGGTGGAATCAACGCACCGACTTTGTTTGCCGCCACGATCCACACCCGGTTTTCAGGCGCGCGGACCGGAATGTGCAAACTTGCTTCATCGAGCGCGAATGAATTGAGGCTGTTGAGCAGGACTTGCGCACCGCGCAGTGCCAGACCGCGTGGAGTTTCATTCATGACGCCGTCCATGCAGGAGTACATGCCAAGTCGTGCCAGCGGGGTGTCGATGATCGGTCCCACCTTGATCGCATCGTCAAGGTGCAAGCGTTCGGACCCCATCAAGACCTGTTTGTCGCTGGTAGCCACGACATCGCCGGTGGGCGAGCACAAGATGTTTGTACCGGTCGTACGGCCGTCATCGCGCGCCACCACGCAGTTGATCATGATCCACATGCTGTGTACGCGTGCACGCTCAGCAATGGCGAGAACGAACGGGCCGTCGACGGTTACGGCCTTCGACCGAGCGTGTTCTTTGCCTTCGTACCACGACACGTGACTGCTGAATTCAGGGAGGACCAGGATTTGCGGGGACTCCTCAGCCGCCGCGTCGATCATCCTGATGCAGGTCGCAAGGTTGGCGTCTACGTCGGTTCCGACCCCGAATTGCGTTGCAGCGACACGGATGTGGCCGACGGCGGGGGTGGGCCCGTCGGTTGCCCGCACCACGACGGGTGCCGCAACTGAGGTGGTCATGCTGCCGAGTCTCCCGTGGGAAAGCCACCGGCTTTGGAGACCAGGGCGGGCGTCGCGCGACCAAGTTGCTCGCCGAGCCAATCACTGGCCCGCATCAAGGCATCGAGATCCACGCCGGTCTTTACACCAGAGCGCTCGAGCAAATAGACGAGGTCTTCGGTCGCGATGTTGCCCGTGGCTTTTGGCGCGAACGGGCAACCGCCAACTCCTCCGAGGCTGGCGTCAAGCACCGTGACTCCGGCCTCGAAAGCTTCGAGGGCACACGCGTACCCAGTATTGCGAGTGTTATGGAAATGAGAGCGAAGTCGGATATCACCGGTGACAGTGCGGACGGCGGTCATCCGCTTCATCACGTCGCGAGGAACAGCGACACCGATGGTGTCTGCGATCGCGATCTCATCAACACCAGCGGCGGCCATGCGCTCAGCAAGTGCAACGACCCGACTTGTGGGGACTTCACCCTCGTACGGGCACCCATAGGCCGCGGAGATCGTGACGGTTGGGGTGATCCCGGCGGCACGCGCGAGTGGCACCACCGATTCAACGGTTTTTGCGGCGTCATCGGTCGTCATGCCTTGGTTTCGTTGGCTAAAAGTTTCGCTCGCGACGACAACCATGTTCACTTCGTTGACGCGGGTGAGCTTGGCTCGTTCGAAACCCCGCGAATTGAGGACAAGACCAATGTATGAAGCACCGGCGTACTCGGGCAAACCCTCGAGCACCGCTTCGGCATCGGCCATCCGCGGAACGCGAGCCGGGTTGACGAAAGACGCGACCTCTTGCCGTAGCAGACCCGCATCAAGACATTTGGTGATGAGTTCGATCTTCTGCGGCGTCGTCAAGATCCCTGGGTCGTTTTGCAAGCCGTCTCGTGCGACCACGTCGACGATCGTGACGTCTGTTGATGCGCTCATCACACCTCCTCGTTGCGTCGCAAGTCCCTGCGCCATGGCGACTTGGAGGCCTGCGGTTCGACCCAGACGTCCTTAGTGGAACGGCGTTTCAGCAGACTACACTCCGGTCAGGCACCGAGATTACGGCGGGAAGGCGGGCACGTGGCGACTGGTCCAGGAAGCGATCACGACATCCGCGAAGTTGCCGATCTCGATTCGGACTACGCCGCTGCCGGGTTCTCTGGCCGCCTTGGATGGGGCAGTCGACCCGCGGTCGTTGCCATCGACGTATCCCGAGCGTATGTCGATCCGAACTCCCCGCTTTACGCCGGCGTGGAGGCAGCAGCGGCATCGATCGGCCGTCTAGCCGTGGCGGCACGAGCCGCCGGAGTCCCGGTCATTTGGACCAAAGTCGAATACCAGCCAGGTGGCGGTGACGGTGGAGTCTTCTTCCGCAAAGTAGGAGCGCTCGAGTCCTTCGTGCGTGGCAACCCGCTCGGTGATTTCATCGAGGCCGCCGCACCCGCTGCGGGCGAACAGATCGTCGTCAAGCAGTATCCGTCTGCGTTTTTCGGGACTGGTCTCGCCGAGGAGTTGCGCGCCTCCGGGATCGACACGGTCGTCTTGTGTGGCTTCTCGACATCGGGCTGCGTCCGAGCGTCTTGTGTCGACGCGGTTTCGTCTGGATTGATCCCGATAGTCGTTGCCGACGCGTGTGGTGATCGCGACGTACGTCCTCACGAAGCAAGTCTGTTCGATATGAATGCCAAGTACGGTGACGTCATCTCCGAAGGCGACGCGATCGCGCACTTCGCCCAACTGTCTCGCTCATCTCCAAGTCCCTAGTCGACCCTTCCCTCGACCAACGGCCATCCACACCAAATCGGAGAAATCAGTGCTTACTCACGTTGTTGTTTTCAAGTTCGCCGATGCCGCCAATCGCGACGAAGCGAAGACGCGACTTGAAGCGCTTCCCGCACGGATCCCCGAGATCCGAACGCTGACCGTGGGTTTGGATTCGATCGGTAGCGAGGTTTCGCATGACGCCGTACTCATCACTACCCATACCGATGCCGATGAGTTGCGCGCGTATCAGAGCCACCCCGTACATCAGGAATTTGGTGCGTGGCTTCGACCGCTGCTCACCAGTCGGGTAGTCGTCGACTTCGACTCTTAACCCCCTCCGCCGAGTCGTCACTTTTTAGTCACTCGAGGGCCTCCAACTGACTAAAAAGTGACGACTCGGCGAGGGTGGGTGAAAGGGCTCGTGAGAGCTAGGCCAATGCGCGTGTGGCGAGGTTGAGTAGCCGCGTGTTGTCCCAGTGTTCGGTGAATGCTGGCGTTCCGTTGGCTGGTCCCATCCGTACGACGACTGTGCCCTCATCCGGCGCGACGTAGACCCGCTGACCCCCGAAACCTTGAGCGACCACAACACCCTGGGCATCGAAGGGCTCCCGTGCACCGAGTCGCCCCAGCTCGGCGTCCCCCGGGAACTTCCGCAAACCGTCGCCTAGCCAGATTTGGCGTCCGTACCAAGGCCACCGCGAATCCGGGGCGGTGATCTCGTCCACCCACGTCGTCGGCACGACCCGAGTCCGGTCAACCTCGCCTCGGTTGCGAATGAGCTCCCCGAACTTGGCCCAGCCGTACGCCGTGGACTGCAGGCAACACGACGTCGAGGCATGCCCGTACGGCGAGTCGAGCCACACCCTCGCCGGGCCGGCCCCGAGCGGACCCCACAGTCGTTGTTGCAGCCAATGGGCATATCTCGTCCCCGTCGCGCGCTGAAGAATCAGTCCGAGAGCGTGCGAGTTGATGTTGTTGTAGGCAAAGTCGATGTTCGGCGCGCGAGTACGGCGTACGTGGCGCAGCATTCCTGCAGTGTCGCCGGTGAAGAGCCAAGCGAAATCCCAGGACAGTGGATTCATGGTGAACGACGAGATCCGTAATCCGCTACACATGCGGAGTAGGTCATCGATGGTGATGTCGCCACGCTCGTCGTCGGCCCATTCGGGCATCCACGGACGCACGGAAGAATCCAGACCAGGAATGTCTCCCGCATCGATCGCGGCGTAGACAAGAAATGGAAGCAGCGACTTGTGCATCGACTGCGACCCCGACATTGATTCGCGTGTGTGATCGGGGGAATACCACTCAAGTGCGAGGTTTCCGTCAATGACAACGATCAGCGCGGTGGAGTCGACAGACGCCGCGTACCCCACCAAGTCACTCACGGCGCCTCCACCTAGTCGAGACTCATCGACGGGCAGCTCGACGACCGGGTCAATCGCGACATCTTCGGTGACGTCGACGGCGATCGAATCAACGTCGCCCGACTGGATCATGGAAAAGCGGCGCCAGAGCCACGGATCGATCTCATGGATGCTCATCGGCAAACACCTTGGTGCGATTGAGCTGCCTCTAGCGCATCCCGGGGCACATTCATCGAAACGGGTGGGGGTGGAGTGGCTATTGGCCGGGGTAGGCGCGGGAGGCCCGACTGGTCGCTTCGGGATCTGCTCCAGCCCGGAAGAGCGCGGGGGCATGGGTGACGCAGGTTTGGACATATTCGAGGATTCCCTCGTCGCCGTACTCACGACCAAATCCGGATTTCTTCACCCCGCCGAATGGAGCTCGCATGCTCATCCCGGTTCGGTTGTGCGTATTGATAAAAACGAAGCCCGCTTCCAACCGCGCCGCGATCTGAAAGGCACGATCCTCGTCGGCGCTCCACACACTTGCCCCGAGCCCCAACTCGCCCGCGTTGGCACGCGCGACGACCTCATCAACGTCGTCGTACGCCATAACCGGTACGAGGGGACCGAACTGCTCCTCTGCGACTAACTGGGCATTGTCAGCCAAACCGACAACCAGCTGCGGGCGCACGAAGTATCCGTCGCCAGCGGCCGAATCATCGACCGTGCCAACGTCGAGTACGGCCCCACCAGACTCGACCGAGTCAGCAACCAACTTCTCAAGTCGTTCCTGCGCCGCACGAGTCACGACCGGGCCGACGGTGACACCTTCGACCAGCGGATCCCCGAGTCGAACCATCCGAGCGCAAGCCTCGATGAAGCCCGCGACGAACTCGTCATGGCGTTCGCGCGGAATGTAGATTCTCTTACTGGCCATGCAAACCTGGCCGGACGTCGCGTACGACGCAGTAACGATGCGATCAAAGGCCGCGTCGTTGAGCACTGCGTCGTCAAGAAATATCGCGGCGTCGTTGCCACCAAGTTCCATCACGGTCGGCGTGATCACCTTCGCGGCCGCCGCACCGATCGCCTTAGCCACGACGTTGCCGCCCGTGAAAGCAACCTTGCGTACCAGCGGATGCGAGATCAACGCCTCGCCGGTCTCCGGCCCGCCGTGAATGATTTGGAGCAAGCCGGCTGGCAATCCGGCTGCCAGGGTCACGATGACGTCAGTGATTGCCAGGGGCGCGTAGGGCGAGGGCTTCACGACGACTGCGTTTCCCGCGACGAGCGCGGGCGCGATCTTGAGCATCGACAAAATGACAGGCGCATTCCACGGGCTGATGGCAGCTACGACGCCGTAGGGCACGTGCCGAAAAATTAGCCGCCCCGCGTCATCGTCAACAACGTCTTCGACGAGCACCTGCGGTGCGGTGGCGATGCAGTGCTTAAGGAACACCGCAGCAAAGCCGACCTCGCCGCGGGAGTCCGGTAGCGGTTTGCCGAGTTCGCGCGCCAGCACTTCGGCAATTTCCTCGATGCGTTCGGAATTCAAAGCCACGGCTGCGGTGGTCAAGATTTCGCAGCGCGATGCGAGTGAAACGTCACTCCACTCCTGCTGCGCCGTGTCCGCTGCGACAACAACCTTATCCACGGCTTCCGGTGACGTGATTGGCACCGCACCCACGATTTCGAGCGGGCGCGCGGGGTTCTCGCGTTCAATCATGATCGGGTCGCTCACGAATACCTCCTTTCCAGGTTCAGCAACTCGGGCAAGTCGAGCAGGTTCGTCAATTCGTCCCAACTCATGCGCGCTACGGCCGCAGCATTTCCGTCGTTACGGATAGCGGCGTACGTCGTCTGGGTCGCAAGAGCCGCGGCGAGCAACGGTGCCACGGGGTACAACGCGAGGCGTATGCCGTAGGACGCCAACACGTCCAGCGGTAGCGGCTTCAGCGAAGCGTCAGCTTCAGAAATGTTGATGACCTTGCCAATGTCGGGCGCCGCTTGGTGGATGTGATCAAGCATTTCCTCAGTCGTCGCCCCCTCAACGAAGACCAAGTCGGCGCCCGCATTTGCGTACTCCTGCACCCGAGCGATCGCCTCGTCCAGACCGAGCACGCTGAGGGCGTCAGTGCGCGCGATGATTACGAGCTCGGTATCCGCCTCCGCGGCCGCACGAACCTTTTGCACCGCCTCGTCACGCGTGATCACCGCCTTGCCAGCCATGTGCCCACAGCGTTTCGGGCTTACTTGGTCCTCGATGTGGAGGCCGGCGATTCCAACTCGCGCGTATTGCTCAACCGTACGCCGAGCGTGCAACGCGTTGCCGTAGCCGGTGTCAGCATCTGCAACCAACGGAACTGTCGAGACGCCCGTGATCCGTCGGGCCAGGTCGGCAACATCAGTTCCATGCAGATAGCCCAAATCGGGAAGCCCCAGGGCGACTGCCGAGGTCACTGCACCCGAGAGGTGCAGACACTCAAATCCTGCCACCGTCGCCAGTCGTGCGCTCACCGCGTCAAAGACGCCAGGAGCCTGCACCACCTGACCCGTCGCCAACGCTGCACGCAATCGACTCACCGCATCAGCCACGATTGACCTCCACACTCACATCAGAAATCGCGAAAGAGCCGAGTGGCGTAGTCCATCCGGTCGCCGAAACCTTGGGCGCGCAACGTGTGCCAGAGCGTGGCCGCGTTGATCGCTACGACAGGTTTGCCGAGATACGCCTCAAGCGCATCTGCTTGACGTACGAATGACAGGTTTGTTCCCACTTGTACGATCGCCTCGACCGTCGGGCCGTCAATCTCGGCGATCGTCTGGGCGATTCGATCCGGTGTCACACTCGCAATCGACGTCGCGGTGACGCACCGCAGTCCCGTAATTGCGTGAACATCAAATCCAGCTTCCCGAAAGTACTGGCCGACCTGCACGTCAGCGACGGGTTGGTACGGCGAAAAGACCGCGATGCGCGAGACACCCAAACGTTCGAGGGCGGCGCGACAAGCGGATGCGCCTGTCGAGACCGGTAAGCCTGAACGTTTCTCCATTCGCGCGGTGAATTCCTCGTTGCCTTTCACCCCACCCCAAAAGGTGCCGGCCGACATGCCCATCATTAAGTAGTCCGGCTCGCACGTCATGACCCGATCGACAGCGTCGTCGATCGTCGCGTTGATCTGTACGAGCAGTTGCTCAAATTGATCATTGTCAGCGAGCCCCGGCGACGTGATGTGCATACGACCGCTGTGGAATGTGACGCCTTCCGGCTTCAACATCGACACGTCGTGCTCGACGACGGAGTTAGTCGAAGGAATAATCACAGCGACTTTCGACCGCCACCCGACGACATCGGGCACGGCTCAGACCACCCCTGCGTCGCGCAGTGCCGCCAACTCGTCCGCGGATCGACCTAGCAGCCCTCCCAGAATTTCGTCGGTGTGTTCACCGAGCTCTGGGCCAGTCCAGCGAACCTTGCCGGGTGTATGAGACAACTTCGGGAAGGTGTTCTGCATCGCGAGGTCGCCAAACTGTTCATGTGCGACCCGCACGATTGCCTCGCGCGACTTGAAGTGTTCGTCGTCCAACATGTCCGGCGCGCGGTAGATCTTTCCGTGCGGTACGCCGTACTCGCGCATCTTGCCCTCGACTTCGGCCGCGGTGAGGGATCCGGTCCACTCGGCGATCAGATCATCAAGCTCGGTTTGATTGGCGCCTCGGGCAGTGTGAGTCGCGTAGCGCTCATCGATCGCAAGTTCACTGCGGTCCATTGCCTCAGCCAACCGACGAAACACCGTGTCCTGATTTCCTGCGATCAGAATCTCCACGCCGTCCTTGGTCGGGTAGACGTTGCTCGGGGACACGTTGGGCAGGATCGGACCCGTTCGTTCCCGGATGTACCCACCCTTGTCGTACTCAGTGACGAGCGACTCCATCACCGCGAGTACGGCTTCGTAAATTGCCGAATCAACGACCTGCCCGCGGCCGGTCCGTACCCGCGCATGAAGCGCCATCAGGGCACCCAGTGCACCAAAAGTGGCGGCCAACGTATCGCCTATGGAAATCCCAGCGCGAGATGGCATGCGATCGGGTTCACCGATGACGTAGCGCAGTCCACCCATCGCTTCACCAATTGCGCCATATCCCGCTTGCGGTGCCATCGGACCCGTTTGACCGAAACCAGTGACACGCAGTACGACAAGTTTGGGGTTGATCTCCCAGAGTTGCTCGGGCGCAAGATTCCAACGCTCCAACGTGCCGGGTCGAAAGTTTTCAATCAAGAGATCCGACTTAGTCAACAGATCACGAGCGATCTGCTGACCCTCGGCCTCACGTAAGTTCAACGTCACGGACTTCTTGTTGCGCGCGACCACGGGCCACCACAATGAGCGGCCATGCGGCTTCTCGCGACCCCACTCACGCATCGGGTCGCCGACGCCGGGAGCTTCAAGTTTGATCACTTCGGCACCGAAGTCGGCGAACAACTGGCCGGCAAACGGCCCTGCCAACAACACGCCCATCTCGACGACGCGGAGGTCGTTGAGGGCACCCGGGTGATCGGGGTTGACGATCCCGTCAACCGACGCAAGCAGGGACCCCATCAGCCAGCCATTCTGGCCAGATCGGCAGCCGAGAGATTCTCGACGCCAACAACTCGCGAATTGGTGAAGAACAACAACGTCTCCCGTGTTCCTTCTGCGCCTTGGCCAGAAAGTCCCCAGGCGGGTCGCGGCGCAAACAGGTTCAAGGACAACATGGTCGAACCGTTGACCTTGACTCCACCAGCGCGGACTTGGCGGGCGACTTCAAGGCCTCGTTCTTCATCGCCGGCGAACACGTAGCCCTCGAGTCCGAACGGAGTGTCGTTGGCCAGTGCAATTGCTTCGGCATCATTTGAGGCGCGCAGGACGACGGCGACTGGGCCAAAGATTTCCTCGCGGGCGTCGGCGCTCTCAACACCGGTGATCAACGTGGGTGCCAGGAAGTTGCCGCCAAGATCCGGCAGGGGTGTCGGTGCGTGCACCTCGCCACCGTTGGCCACCAGGTCAGCGATGCGACTCTTGAGCGCCGCGAGGTGCCCAGAGTGAATGATCGGACCCATATCGGTGTCCTGTGCGAGTGAGTCTCCGAGTCGTACATTCGCGAGCCGCCCAGAAACCGCGGTCAGGACGGCGTCGGCGTTCCCCTCTTGCAAGATCAACCGACCCAAAGCGCGACACCATTGGCCGTTGAGTTGGGTGATCAGATCAACTATTCCCTCGGCGGCTTTGTCCGCGTCTGCATCGTCGAGAACAACGATGGCATTGTTGCCACCCAACTCCAGTTGCGCAGGCTTAAAGTCTGACGCACACGCCGCCGCGATTGCGCGGCCGCCGCCGAGACCGCCGGTAAAGGAGATCGCGCGCACTCGAGGATCGTTGACGAGCAGGCCACCGACGTGCGGGCCGCCTTGCACCATCTGAAACGTGCCCGCCTCAATGCCGCGTTCAGTGAGCACCTGATCGATCACTTCGCCCAGGATCGACGTGCCATATGGCGCCCACTCGCTCGGTTTCAAGATCGATGGACATCCAGCGGCAAGAGAATTGGCCAGTTTGTGTGCCGCCATCGGCGCGGGGGCATTCCACGGTACGAGAGACAGCGCCGGTCCCCACGGAAGGTGGTGGATCTCGGCCGGTTTTCCGGTCGGGCCATCCATCATCGACGCCAAGATTCCTTCGCGAAGCAACGAGGCCGCCAACCGGAAGGCGCCACCATTGATGATGAAGGCGAGCATTCCGGTCGTACGAATAATCGCGCCGGTTCCCAATGATTCCAGCGCGGCGATCCGGCCGGCTTGCGCGTCCAAACCATCGGCGATCGCATCGAGGTGGTCAGCGCGTTCCTTCGCCGGAAGCGACGACCACGAACCGTTCTCGTGAACTCTCATGGCGGCAGCGGCAACTCGCTCGACGTCGGCGTCCGAACTCGCGCGCTGACGGGCGATCACATGACCGGTGTTGGGGTTCTCCAGGTCCACGCCAAGATCGACCGGCGGTGTGCTCCACTCGCCATCGATTAACTGGCGTACATCGGGCACTTCGACAGCCGTCGACGGGGTCTCGGTCATCGGTCCTCCTGGAGATCTGACATTTCCGTGTGCACGTCGGTGTGGGTGTGGTCGGGGAGATAAACGCGGGACAGGGTCTCACCTTCATGAACCAGACCCTCGGGTCCCCTCGGGTCTTCCAACAGGCGCTGCGTCGGGTCGCGGCTCAGCCGCGTTCCATGGACGGTAAGTATTCGCCGCAGTAGCCCATTGCGATACAGGGTCGTCGTCCTCGTTCGCATTTCGCCGCCAAGGTGGCGGATGTAGTCGGGGTCATAGAAAAGTGCGTTCGTCGGCTCGTCGCATCGGAGCGGTAAGAAAACGAGAACACCGGGTCCCCCAGAAACGCCGATCATCTTGGGTGCGCCCGGACCAAGTCGATTGAACTCAAGCACCCCATCGACGATGCGCCCGCGGAACGTTCGCTGGTGTGCGGGCCGTCCCGCAAGAACCACATTTGTTTGGGCAAACTCCTCACCGTCGAAGTCGAGGTAGACCAGTTGCTGATACGGGAAATTTCCTGGCGTTCCGCCATAGGTGTCGTCGTCGAGAAGCGAGCCATCAGGCGAATGGCCGGTGAGCACATCGCGCCATACACCGCGAAACAACCACAAGTTGTCGGCGACCGACCCGCCGGATAGAGCCGCGACGCCTGAGGTCGGTGCAGTCACGCCGCTACTTATCCGCGTTCTTGTTGATGGTCGTGAAACCGGCTGAACCCTCATTTTCCACGATCATCTTGGCCAGGTCGAGTTTTCCTCGTTCGACCGGAAAGGCCTGAACGAGGCCCATGGTCGTGTCGCGCATGGCCCGCCCTAGTTCATTGTCCATCAGCGCACCCGATGTACCGCACATCTTGATCGCGTTAGCGGCGACCTGGAATGCACCTTCGCAAATCGCCCCCTTCGACAGACGCCACATCTTCACCACGTCTTGCTTGGACAGAATTTCAACCTCGCTGGACTCCAAGAGCACCTGCCGGCGACCCCACAAGTGGATATCTTCGAGAACTTGTTCCGTGTTCCCGATGAGCACCTGATGCATCGGCGAAGAAGCAATCGGCGCACCCGTGTCGGCAAACTTCTGGCTCATGGTTCGGGCGAGTGCGAAGTCGTACGCGCCACGGGCAATTCCGATGTAAATGGTCGCGATAGCGACCTGGTTGCCGACCCACGATCCGCGCGCAATCGTGGTGGAACGCATGAATGCACCTGGGACTGCCAATGCCATGTCATCGGGAACGAACGCATTTTCAAGAATGATCCCGTGATTGCCCGATGCACGCATGCCAAGCCCATTCCACACCTGACGGTTACGTACGCCTTCGGTGTGGCGATCCACCAAGAACAGGGTGAGTGCGTCGAGTCCGTCAATGTCGGCCAGGCGCGCTGTCACCAAGTAGTAGTCAGCTGACCCCGTCAAACAGCCAAACGACTTCGTCCCGTTGATCAACCAGCCGCCCTCGGTGCGGGTTGCCTCGGTTTGGATCAAGACGTTCGCGTTACTCGCTTTCACCGCTTCGGAGGCAAAGTTTCCAATCCACCGACCATCGCGACCCATGAGCGTCAACACCTTCTCGGCAAATGCGCGCACGATCGGCTCTTCCTCCGCCGTATACAGACCGGCCTCAATTGCACCGAGCGGGAGCAAACCGCGCGAGGAAGATGAACAGTGGAAGAAGTAGGCCAACGCGGTTGAGCCGCACGCGGTGCCGAGGGCGTAAGTGGTCGCGGCGAGATCGCGCAATGAGCCGCCGAGACCGCCATATTGCTCGGGGACGACCAATCCGAGCAGGCCTGAGGCGCTGATCGCCTTCATGGTCCGTTCTGGAAATTCGCCTTTCGTGTCTGCTTCGGCAGCGGCTTCGCGCACGATCGGAAGGATGTCTTCGACAATTTGAGCGCGCGCGCGTTCCGCATCTGTCATGTCTTCAATCAGCCGCTCGGCGGTGAGTTTCATTGTCATGTGGTCCTCCAAGTGGCGTGCGGTCGCGGCGTTCTAAAACCCATTGTTGACTGTGGCGTGCAGGTCGGGCGATTGAGCTGAGCCAAGTCCCGGCTGAGGACCTGGCGGGGTTTGCAGAATTGGCGTTGTGGGCGAAGCGAGGGTCGTCTGCAGCCGATAAGTGCGGCCAGGAAGCGGTTCTCCCAACGCAGTTTCGAGGGCAACGGCGGCTCGAACGACGGCGCCCCGATCCGCAAGAACGGTCACTTCCAGCGTTTCAAGAAGGTGGAGCGCATCCTCGGTGGCAACGCAGTCACCGATTCCACCGAGCGTCGTGTCCAACTGGCGTACGCCTGATTTCATTGCAGTCAAGGCGTTAGCTAATCCCAGCCCAGTTCGGTCGGACAGGCGCACCGCAAGCGGTACCGGACGCGCGCGACCCACGCAGTCCTGCAAGAGCGCGCGGACGTTCAGTGGCGTCGCGGTGGCGTCGTCGACCAAGACGATCACATCGGGTCCGAGCGCAACTGCTGCAACTACCGCGGCCATGGTTGCCTCGGTGAACATGGGATTGAAGGCGGCCGGGATCTCGATGCGGACCGCGAGGCCTTCTTCGCGGGCGTAGTCGACGACGGTCTTTGTTTCACCGAAGATCCGGCCCAACTCCGTGTCACGTTCGTCGACGTCAAGCCCGTGGATCGTCGACAAGTCCACTACAACGTCGATGCCCTCAAGCGCATAGGGGGCAACCGTGTCAACATGGGCGATCGACGCCACTCTCGCCCAGGCCCCAGCCGCCGTCTCCGGCAACTCAGTGCGGTTCAAATGTGTGACATCCATGCCCGCCGGAGGCCCCACAACCAGATCGAGGACGCGAGTGGCAATTCCCGCATGTCGCAGCGATGTCAACGTCGAGGCAACAGTGCCCGGTGCCAGACCCCGATCTCGCAATTCTGTGGCGACACCGCAATCGACGACCACGGCGTCCTCGGGAAGTTGGTCAGCGAACTGTCCCCAGGCGCGCGAATGAAAAAGCAACGGTGCACTGATACGCGGCGTATCAGCAGCGAGCACTTCGCCAACAAAGATTGTGTGATCCCCGCCGGGGTAGGCGTAAACGACTTTGCAATCGACCCATCCCAATGCTTCACCAAGCACCGGAGAGCCGGTCGCCGATGTCACGACATTCAGGCCATCAAATCGCTGGTGCGGTTCGTCACCCATCATCCCGGCGAATCGCTTCCCAATGTCGGCCTGATCTTTGGCCAAGATATTCACGGCGAAGATTCCGGACTCGCTGATCAAGTCGTGTGTCCAGATGTTCTTCGCGAGGCAAACCGAGACCAACGGCGGATCGAGACTCACGCTGGAAAATGATGAGGCCGTCATGCCGTGGTTGCGACCACCGTGGTGAGTCGTCACGACGGTGACTCCTGAGGGCCACTGTCCCAGAACGGACTTGAAGGTTCCGGGGTCGAGAGACACGAGCACCTCCACTGTCCTGGTTGTCCTGGTTTTCCTGGCTGCCCGCAGTTCCGTCTTGTGGAACGCCGTTACAGGTCACCAAAGAATAGGGGCCGAACAGATTGACAACGTACCCAGTGTCGATTGCTGGGTTGCGCCGGACTCCCGAAGCACCCCCACGGTGGTTTCGGACACCAATCCTTCGCCGTTGGGTGAGCAGTTGTCCACGGCAACCCCGACCAAGTGTCGGCGCCAAAGTCGGCCGAAACTGTTTCACCTAGTGGAACCGAGTCCTAGACTGATCGCGCACTCGATCTCGCGGGTGCCTTCGCTCTGGGGGACCAATGGTCGCTGGCAAGGCTGCTCCGGAGCAGAATCCACTTCGCGCCGGGCCGGATACCGCCAGTCATTCTGGAGCGGCCGAAATTCCCATCGATCGCGGTGCCGCGGCTCCGCCGAGCCAATCGATTGCTGCCGTCGAACGCGCGATCGATGTCTTGTTACTTTTCGGCAGCCAGAACCGCACGAATCTCGGCGTCACAGAGATTTCCGGCGAATTGGGGCTTTCTAAGGCAGCGGTGCATCGTATCTTGACGTCCCTTCGCACACGCCACCTCGTAGAGGTCGACCAAGACACTCGTCGCTACAGCCTTGGCTCAGCCGCCCTCTCGCTGGCCCGGGCGTACCTGTCCGGCATCGATGTACGAAGCCTGGCCGCCGACCAGCTACGCGAGCTATCGAAGGCATCGGGCGAGACTGCAACACTGTCGATTCGAGCAGGCGATGTCCGCATGTACGTCGATCAAGTCATTCCCGATCGCGAGGTGCGAATGGAGGTCGCTCTCGGGCACCCGTACCCGCTCCACGCCGGCGCCTCGAGCAAGACGTTCCTCGCGTTCCTGGATCCACACGACATCGACTCTTATATCGAGCGAAATGGTCTCGGGCCCCTCACGGATGCGACCATCACCGATGCTGCGGCGCTGAAGGCCGAACTCGACGAGATTCGTTCCCGGGGCTATGCCGTGTCGTTTGGCGAGCGGCAAGCGGGCGCCGCGTCCGCAGCTGCGCCCGTCTTCGATCACGAAGGTCGCCCAGCGGCCGTGATCTCGGTCGCTGGGCCTGCCGAGCGATTCCGGGGCTCGATGGAGGAAGCGATCGAATTGCTCCGTGAGACAGCGGCGCGCGTATCGGAGCGGATGGGATTCGACGGCTCGTGACCTCAGCGGCACCCAGGGATCGCGGGTTCCTCATCGCGTCGCGCCGGATCTGACCACCACCCACACTTACCCTGGCCCAGTGACCTAGAGTCGCCCGCGATTGTCCGCCGCTCTAGGGGAGCCCACGGTGCGCCTGACGCCCCAAACGCCGATCTTCTACACCCTCTTCACCCGCAGCGCCGAGCAGCATGTCGTCGCAGCGGGCCTGCTCACTGAATTGCTCGGCGCTTCTGCGGATGAACGCCTCGAAATTGCTGCGAAAACGCGCGAGGCCGAACACGCGGGCGACGAGATCACCCACGAGATCTTCCGAACCGCCAACTCAACCTTTGTCACGCCGTTCGATCGTGAGGACATCTACCGCCTTGCATCAGCAATGGACGACGTCATTGACGAAATGGAGGCAGCAGTCGAGTTGGTGGTGCTCTACAACGTGGGCGAGTTTCCACCCGAATTCGCCGATGTCGTCGGCGTCCTAAATCGAGCGGCCGAACTCACCTTGGACGCAATGCCTCGTTTGCGGACCATGCGCGATCTGTCGGAATACTGGATTGAGGTCAACCGCCTCGAGAATCAAGCGGACAAGTCGCATCGGCGGCTACTCGCCCGACTGTTCTCCGGTGAGTACGACGCGATGACCGTGCTCAAACTCAAGGATGTCGCTGAAGCTCTCGAAGCTGCTGCCGATGCGTTCGAAAGAGTTGCCAACGTCGTCGAGAGCATCGCCGTCAAGGAGTCCTGACTGCACATGTTTCTCGGGCTTGTCATCGCGGTGGTCGCCATCGCGCTGATCTTCGACTACACCAATGGGTTTCACGATGCCGCCAATGCGATCGCGACGTCGGTATCAACGCGAGCTCTAACACCGCGGATCGCCTTGCTGATGGCAGCGTTCTTCAACTTCCTCGGTGCCTTTCTGGGTCAAGGCGTCGCCAACACAATTGCATCGATAACGAGTCCGCAGCCCGGAAATGTCGGACTTGTGATGATCATTTCCGCCCTGTTGGGCGCGATCGCATGGAACCTCATCACCTGGTGGCGCGGGCTCCCCTCGTCGTCATCACAAGCGCTCATTGGCGGCATCATCGGTGCCGCGTTGGCGGCTTCAACCACCGTCAAGTGGGCCACGGTGTGGGAGAAAGTCGTGATACCGATGGTGCTCTCCCCCGTCGTCGGTTTCCTCTTGGCGTACGCGTTGATGCTGGGAATCCTGTGGGGATTCCGCAACAAGAACCCGAGCCGGACTCAGCGCGGCTTCCGCATCGCTCAGGTGGGATCTGCTGCTGCCATGTCATTGGGACATGGGTTGCAGGACGCTCAAAAGACGATGGGCATCATTGCCCTTGCCTTGATCACCGGCGGATATCTTCCCGTCGGAACCACCACCATCCCGGTGTGGGTGGTCGCTGCTTCTGCTGCGTCGATCAGTCTCGGGACATACGCTGGCGGCTGGCGCATCATGCGGACCCTTGGTCGGCGCATCATTCATCTCGATCCTGCTCGCGGATTTGCCGCGGAGTCGGTTGCTGCGTCCGTCCTCTTCATCAGCGCATTCGTCTTCAAGGCGCCGATCTCAACAACTCAGACGATCACCGGCGCGATAATGGGTGTCGGTGCAACGAAACGTATTTCGGCTGTCCGGTGGGGCGTAGGGGTCAATATCGCCTGGGCTTGGGTACTCACCTTGCCGATGTCTGCGCTGATGGGGGCGCTGAGCTTCAAGCTCCTGTTGCCGATCCTCACCTGACCCCTACTGCGGCGGAACCGGATCCGTGAGTGGGTCGTACGCCGGATCCCGATACGCCTGCGCTACCGGAACACCCGGCAGGATCGTCGTCGACGCCTGTTCGTAGTGGAGCGGCGGCGCGGCGGTGGGCGGCATCGGGGCGGTGGGCGGCATCGGGGCGGTGGGCGGCATCGCGACGTGGCGCGGGGGCGCGACGGGTGGCGCAGCGACAGGTGCCGGCGGCACGTAAGTCGGCGGCGGCGGGGCAACGTGGGCCACTGGAACTGGCGGCAAGTACGTCGGCGGAGGCGGCGGCGGCATTTGGTATCCATTCGAGGCAGCGGGCGCGCCGCTCATCGCGAGGACGCCTGAACGCTCAACGGCCGCAACATCGCCACCGAGGTACGAACGAACAACATCTGGATGGTTGCGGACTTCTTGCGGACTCCCCTCGGCTATCACGCCACCAAGTTCCATCGCGATCAGCCGATCAGCGAGGCGGAACAGCAACGGCAAGTCGTGCTCGATGACGACCAGAGTGGTACCAAGATCACGCCGTACGGTGCTAAAGAGATCAACGAGCACATCGCCTTCGCTTTGCGCAATACCGCCAGCGGGTTCGTCCAGCAGCAGCACCGTCGGGTCCAACGCGAGCAGCGACGTGAGTTCAACCATGCGCCGCATGCCCGTCGACAATTCGCCGACAGGTTTGTACGCGAGGTGGCCGAGACCCATGAGGTCGATAAGATCGCGTGCCCTGGCGTACTTCGCTTTCTCGGCGCGCCCTAGTCCAAGAACCGACGACGTGATCTTCGTACGGCCATTGCGCTCTTGGGCGACAGCGACGGTGTCGAGCACCGTCATCGTCGGGAACAGACGCGCGCTTTGGAATGAGCGCACCAGCCCCATCGACGCGCGATCCTCCGGGGAACGTGACGTGACGTCTCGACCGCTAAAAAGCACCGCACCCGAATCAGGCTTCACGTAGCCAGCCACCATCTCGAACATCGTCGTCTTGCCTGCGCCGTTCGGTCCGATGATGCCAAGGATTTCACCTTGCCGAACGGTGAGATCAACGTCATTGACGGCTTGGATTCCGCCGTAAGACTTTGACAATCCTCGTATTTGGAGGATGGGTGGAGTGGCCGGACCGGGAGCCTCATACACCGGTGATCGAACTGAACCGGTGACGGCAGGAAGCCCGGTGAGATCCAACATTCGAATACCACGGTCGCCAGCCTCCCCACCGGCATCAGAGATCCGGGCTTGAGCGGGATCAATCCCCGCCGCCTTCGCGAACATGTCGGCGATCCGGCTGCGTACTGACGCGACGAGGCCACCGATTCCCGACGGCGCCACGACGATCAGAATGAGCCAGCTCAAGGTAAGACCCGCAACCGCGATCGTGCCAAAGCCCAGATAGTCCGGGACGCCCTTGACATAGAGCGATCCGAAGACGGGGCCGAACAAGGTACCTAGCCCGCCAACCGCGGACGACGTGACGACTTGGATTGAAGTCGCCGCCGGAAAGGCGCTGTTGTTCAACTGAGTCAGGCTATGACCGAAAACTGCGCCGCCCAACCCCGCCAACGCCCCCGACAGGGCGTAGACCTGCAACTTTCGTCGCGAGGCCTGGATAGTGAGCGCCCGAGCTGCGTCCTCGTTGTCGCGCAACGAGATGAGGACGCGACCGAATCCACTGCGTCGAATATTGCGCGTGATAACCAAAGCCAGGGCGAGGAATGCCAGCGCGAGGAGGAAGTAGTTCTTGCCATCTTCGAAGGAATAGTCACCAATGATCGGCTGGACGGGAGACACACCCTCGCCGAGCAGGAAGTCCTGTCGCAGTAACCACTGCGTCGTCGCAAGTGCAAACGCAAGAGTGGATACCGACAACGCCAATCCACGCAGGCGAAGTGCGGGAACGCCGACTAACGCCGCCGTGACCCCGGCAGCCGCGCAGCCCGCCACAATTCCTAGCCAGAAGTTGCCAGTCTGATTGACGGTGTTAACCGAAACTGCGGCACCGATGCCAGCAAATGCGAACTGTCCCAATGACAGTTGCCCCGCAAGTCCGGTCACGATCGACACGGACATTGCGACAATCGTGAAAGCGGCTACCGCCGTGAGCAACGTGGCTTGAGCATTCGTCACTTGCAATGAGAAGGCGATCAGGAGGGCGAAGAAGATCGTTGCGAACACTTTGTCCATGTGGCGGATGGCGAAAACTCGCTGATAGGCAGACGGCAACGGTGGTGGGGTAAGCCGACTCCAGTCCCCTCGGTCTTCGTCACGTCGAGCCAACCGTGGCTGAAGAAGCAGAGCGCCAATGATGATGATGGCAAGTACGAGTTCGACGGTTCCGTCGGAGGCGCTTCGCGAAATCAAGATTTGTTCGATCACGCCGAGCACCAGCGACGACAAGAACGCAACAACGAGGTTAGAGAAGCGAGCGATAACGGCCCCCGCCAAGCCCTTGAGAAGCAAAGAAGGTCCAAGGGCCTCAATCGTGACTGACCCTTGAGTGGGCCACACCAACGTGGCCGAGAATGCCGCGATGGCTCCCGCGATTGCCCACGACAACGTGACCATCCGCGGAGCTGAAACGCCCGCCAGCGATGCCGCGTCTGAGTTGTCCGCGGCGGCCCGAATCGCCAAGCCATATCGAGAACGCTTGAGGAACAATGCAAGCGCGATGAAAAGCACGGGGGTGAGCAACAACATCGCGACGTACGCATCGGCCAGGACTGTGTCGCCGATCTCAATGCGCGGCATTCCGGTCGGCTTCGGGAAACTCACACCGGACGCGTTGTCCTTGTTGATAATCAACGCCGCGACGACAAGGAACGAACCCAACCCGAGGGTGACAATCGAGCCAATCAACCGGGGCGCGTCTTTGAGCCGCCTGATCAAGCCCGCCTCAGTGAGCCCCGCCGCGGCCGCGCCCGCCAACATCCCCAAGGGGAAGGCCAACCAGTACGGCAGGAGTTGCTTCCCGGCGAGTACGCCGACGATCGCCGCACCGAATACGCCGATGGAACCCTGGGCGAGGTTGATGAACCGACTTGCACGGAAGACAAGTACGAAGCCGACGGCCAGTAGTCCGTAGACCATGCCGGAGAAAAGCCCCAGCACAAGTCGCGACACAGTGAAGTCGAATCCATACGCTTCCAAAGCAACAAGGCCATGCGTCATCAGACATGCACCCCGGACATCTCGTCAGCATGTGCCCCGCCGAGAGAAAGCGCGGTTACCAATTCAGGATCCGCTCGCAACGCTTCTGCGCTCCCTTCGTATGTCACACGACCGCGTTCCATGAAATAGACCCGACCCACCAGGGAGAGCGCCACGTTGACCGACTGCTCCACCAAGAGCACTGCCGTGCCTTCATCGTGAAGCAACCTAACGATCTTCATCAAATCACCGACGATGACCGGAGCAAGGCCAAGAGAAAACTCGTCAATCAAGAGGATCTTTGGCCGCAAGATGAGTGCTTTCGCCAACCCCAGCATTTGCTTCTCGCCACCGGAGAGGGTTGAACCGAGCTGGTTGCGACGATCGGCAAGCTTCGGGAACGCGGCGAACGCCCGATCTATCCCGGCATCCGTAACCTTGGCTCTGCCACCTAAAGAGAAGCCGAACATTCGCAGGTTCTCGGCGACCGTCATGGAGCCAAAGACCGCTTCGCCACCAACAATTTCTGCCAAACCGAGCGCGACCCGAGAGGGAGCGGAGACCGCGGACACGTCGCGGCCTTCGATGCGAACGACGCCGCTGCTTGGCTTGGCTAACCCGGAAAGAATTCGCAAAGTCGTTGTCTTCCCGACTCCATTGGGTCCGAGCAGCGCGACGAGTTCGCCGGGACTGACATGCAGTGACACGCCGAAGAGCGCCTGGACTGAACCGTATGAGTAGTTCACGTCGTTGCATTCAAGCACCGGCGTACCGACGGGGCGCCTTGGAATTGAGGGAGACGCAGGGGTTGTAGCGAAAGTGGCACCTGCAGTGAGCGGCGGCCCGATTGGCGGCGGCGGGATCGGGGGGGCGCCATAGAACATGAGCGGAGGAGGGGTGCCCGGCGGCGGCGGGAGGGTTGGCGGTGCCGTCGGCGGTGATGGAACAGTCAGAGCCGCCACACCGGGGGAACCCACCGTGGTCCACATGGCCTGAGTCGGGACTCCGACCGGAGCCTGGGTAGCAGGCACCGGCCTCACCGACATGGCTGGCATCTCGGTCGCGGCATTCTCAACTTCTTCGCGATACAGGTTGTCGACGCCGAGGTTGGCGTTGGCCGCACTGCGGCGAACAGCCAACGCAGCGACCGCTAGTGGGATCGCGGCGACGAGGAATCCGATGCGAAGATTGTCCGCTCCGGTGAGGGCGACGAGCCAGTAGCCCAGCACGCCGCCGGCGACGAATGACAAACTCGTCAACGCAGAGGCGGCGGTCCGATCACCCACCCGCACAACCGAGAAGAGGACTCCGTCGAGCGAAACAGCGGTGATCATTCCGCCAATCGCACAGAGGGCGTACGCCGACGGCAGACCCGCGGATGCGGGATTCAGTGCCAAAGAGACGACGCCGGTGATCGCCACCGTCATGCCAGCAAAGGCCGGCTTTGCGCCGAAATTGGGATCCGTTCTGCGCATTCGTTCGACGTTCCAGCCGACTTGCATCAATGGAATCGCGACAGTCGCGAGCGCGGCTGCAATCCCGAACGCCGCCAACCCAGGTGTCACTCCCTTGTCAAGACCACGTTCGGCAATGATTTGCTGCGCCGGAATCAACATGCCGAGAAACGCGAATCCGGCGCCCACATAGCCCGTCAGGGTGGTGAGTGCAGACGGTATGCGGACAACCCGTTTCATGGAATCCCACGACGTTCCCGCAAGTCGTCCGTCGACGGCCGCTTGTGGTCCAAAGACGACCTCAATACGTGCAGCCTCCGCTCCGCCGAGCCCAGGCTCCTTCACCCGAAGCGCAAGCAGGCTCACGAGGCCCGCGAGGATCGACACGCCGCTGATCGCTTTCGCGGCCCCCAACTCCGGGCCAGACGTCGCGAGGCCGGCAGCGGCAGCACCGGCAGCGGCGCCCAACAGTGTGCCAATGCGGTAGCGAGTGAGTGCCCGAACGCGAGCCTCAGGGGCCACCAGATCAGTGACGAGTGGTCGGTTTGTTGCCCAGGCACATGCTGCGAGGCAAGCACGAAGTGCCAACACGATCGTGAGAAGTGGCGGGGTCAGCGTTTGACCCAGGAAGACGCCGATGACAGCGAGGTTGATGCCCGTGACAACGGCGATCCGAGTTCGATTCCAACCCGCGCCGAACTGAATCGCAGGGAAGATCGCGACGAGCCCGACGAGTGCACTAAAGACAACCGAGGCGCCAATACTTGTCGCCTCTAGCCCACCCGCCTTCGCCGCGTCCGGCAGCAATAGCAATAGCGCTGTCAGCGGTGCAGCTTCACAAGCTGCAAGTGTGGCCATCGCCCAGACACGCTTGCGCGAGCGCTCGTTTGTGGCATCGCGCCAGCGAGGTGATTCTCGATCACCGTAGATGCCTTGTGTGATGCGCGCGGCAAACAACCCGCGACCACCCGAGGAGTCCACCCGTTCCTGTATCGCTTCTTGGGTCAACTCCCCCGAGGGGGGTTGTGCGTCAGCCGGCCTTGAACGCGACATTCTCGCCCTTGAGTTGGAAGCACACGCACGTTGCGTCGTACGCCATCAGTCGGTACGTCGCCGCCCCCGCGTGGCTTCCTGCGAAGTTCGTCGAGATACTCCGTGCCGCCTGGAAGTTGGTGGCCATCGTCGAGGCCGCCTTCCCAAAGTCTTCAGGACTCAACGCTCCAGGAGCACCATCGAGTTTCGCCTTGTCCATGGCTGCCTTGATGAACAGGACGGCATCGCAGTAGTGGAATGGTTGGGCAGCTTCAGAACGGTTCTTGAAGGTCAGTCCGCCTTGGGCGAAAATCGTCTGGCACTGTGACTCGCCAAAGGTCGCCGGGAAGGGGTACTGCGCGTCAGCCACGTCGTTCACGGGTTGGAATGAGATCCCCATGGCGCCGGACTTCAGCGGGTTGTTGCCCCCTGTCAGGGCCTGGTTGTCCAGGATTGACTTGGGGTTGTCGATCGACGAAATGCCGTACATCGGGGAGTAGTTGAAGGCATTTCCAGCGACAGCAAAGAATGGCGCCAACCGCTGCCCACCGAAGAACACGACGCGATCGACCTTGGCATCGATAAACTTCTGGGCCGCATTCCCGAGGCCGCCATTGAGACTTTCCGTCGTCTTAACGTCGATCCATTGGGTGATCGGAGACGTGACCCCGACAGCGGCCAGGGCAGCAAAGCCCTTGCTTTCGACGACGCGGTGGTTGACCGGAGTATCGGGGGCTAGTACGCCGACCTTCCCGCCCTTGAAGAAACCCTGAGTGTCGAGTGCCTTGACGAATGGATCCACATAGTCGTCGTAGGAGACCAAGCCAGGAGCCCACAAATACGGGCTCAGGTCGTTGTAGGCCTGGTTATCCATAGGGAAAGTTGTTTCATCGACCGCGATGGTGCGTTTGCGCTGATAACACGGTCGCGCGTTTTCTTGAAACTGGCCCGTCAGTACGACGGCGAAGACCTTGTCGTCTTGGGTGAATTGATTGCACAGCGATTCTTCGACACTGGGGGCATCGGTACTGGCCTGGAACTTCACCAGGTCGGGCACCATCTTGCGTCCGCCCAGCCCGCCATTCTTGTTGACCCATTCGCTCAAGATCTGAACTTGCTGGTTGGGATCCCCGGCGGGATCGACCTTCAAGCCAAGCTGCTCGCTGATCTTTCCCAGGTCAGTAAAAATGAAGCCGATCTTGGCCTGGTCGGCCGTGACTCCTGGTGCCGCTTGACCCCCGCCGCTGCCGCTATCGCCACCCTTCTTCGTGGTCGTACACCCAGCCAGTACAAGTGCGGCGCATCCAAGGAGCACTGCCGCGCGGCGCCCAGCGCCCGCTCGTATCCGGCGCTCGCTTCCTCGAGTTCCGAGTCGCGCGCTGCGAGAGGTCACGGCTGGCATTGCTCCTCCTGTTGTTCCACCGAAGCGGAATGTTCGAGCCGGTCGTACCCGTCGCAAGTTCAGCTGGAAACATCGTCCCCCGGCGGCGCCCAATCGTGGCGTACGGGCGGACCGTACGCTCGTTGAGGCCCTCCGGAGACCAGATCCGTACCACTTGGTGGAACGCTGTTACGGGATTGCGACTTTAGAACCGCACTCGTGGGGGGTCAAGAGCGACCCACCACTTAGGGACACATGGCCATGCCGGTTCGGCAGGCCTGCTCAGCGATACCCCACGCCACGTCGATTCATGCCACCAATGTGCGCGGTCTCTCGCGGGCCTCGGCGAACCCGCATCTATTTGGCTATGTGTCGCCTCTCGGTTTGGCAGACCGGTAGCGGTACGGGTGCAACCATTGGTGCACGTCGAGTCGGATCGCGCTTTCCCACGTCTTGACTGTTCCAATCTGCGTGTTTATGGTCCACAGGACGGAACGGGCGGCAGGCACCGCGTCAGGCACATCAATGAACGCATCAGGCCCGGCCGCCACAAGTTTGAGCGCATAAAACAGGTGACGCTTGGGTAGTCCACGGCCCCTGACTTCTGTAAGACTTGTGAAAATGAGAGGCACGGTTCCGTGAGCCCGACCACCCTGAGTCAATCCGACTCCACCCGCGTGAGCGTTCGACACCGAGGCCGGCGTCTCGGCGCGCTCGCACTCGCGATGCTGACGGTGACGACCGGCGCTGTGATCACTGGAGTCGTGACGGCTCCTGAGGCTCTTGCCGCGGACAATGGGCAATGGTCGGTCTTTCCTGTCCAGCCCAAGGGACGCCAAGACCGCGTCGCTTACTTCCTTGAGGTCGCTGCCGGACAAACGTACAGAGACGCTGTCACGATCAAGAACAAGCTTGATCGCCCCATCTTTTTGGAACTCCGTACCGCTGACGCCATGAACGCTCAGGCTGGCGGTTTCGCTCCCCGCAGGCCTGGTGAGCCAAATACCGGAGTCGGCTCGTGGGTCAAACTCCCCACCAAATCAGTCAACATTGCCGCAAAGGCAACGATTACAATCCCGCTGATCATGACTGTTCCTCGAAACGCGACACCCGGGGACCACGTCGGAGCGATCCTCGCATTGGACCCCACCGTGCGCGGGACTGCCGCGGGCGGTACCCAGATCGGGGCCACCTACGAAGTGGGCGCGCGGGTGTATGCGCGCGTGGCTGGTCAACTCACAACCCAAATGAGCGTCCAGAACGTTGAACTTGAGGTGAAACAGAAGGCGATCTTCCCGTTCTTTCAGCACGGGAAAGGAGTCATCCGGTACACGATCGTGAATACGGGGAACACTCGGATCAACGCAGCTGAAAAAGTGGAGGTCACGGGCCTTTTCGGGCGCTCACTCAGCAGTTTTCCGACTCGCGGGGTTCCTGAGCTGCTCCCAGGCGGATCTTTCGTTGTGGAATTGGCTTGGGATGGAGTCCCGGCGCTTGACCAAGTCCACATCCGAGTCGATCTGCAGGCACCAGGGACATCCGCCGGGGGTGACAGGACCGATTGGGTGATCTCCTGGATATTCTTGTTGATCGTCCTGGGACTCATGTTTGCTGTCATGCTGTACCGCTGGTGGAAGAATCGCAACCGACACGACGACGAACCAGCGCCGCTGACCAGCGGCACACCGTTCCCGAGTTCCGTAGGGGTAACGTCCTCCGCCGTCGGAGTTGAGGCAAGTCCAGGTCGAAGCCGACATGGTCGGCGAGGGTAGGAACTGGCCATGGCTCTGCGGCAACGCGTTCACCGAGAGGGTAGCCGGCACAGGAGGCCATCCACCCTGGTCGCGTTAGTTGCAATATCGTCCGGATTGGCGCTTTCGGTGTGGGTCTCGCCGGCGTACGCCGACACACCCGCGCCTACACCTGCAACTACCAGAGCACTGGAAGTCTCGGGGACCCCTCAGGTGGGGCGAATAGGCGACAAGACCCACGTGATCGGTATCGGCTGGCCTGCTAATGCGCCAATCCAAGTGAGCACTTGTGGAAATAACGCACTGAACGGCTCTCCCGATTGCAACACCGACAGCACGCAAAACACCGTGAGCGACGGTAACGGGAACTTTCAGTTCGATATGCAGTTCGGGCGACCGACTAAGCCGTGCCCATGCGTCCTCCACACGTACAGCCCGAACCTGAACATCGCCACCAACTTCCCAATCCAATTGCTAGACATGCCAACAGCACCGCCTTCGAAGGACAGCAGTTCACGCATTCTCAAACTCGAGGTGGACGCAAGTGGTGCAGGTCCCATCTGGTCGTGGCTCGGGTTCCCGGCCCAACGTTCTCTCGACGCGACCATCACCAACACTGGAACGCTTCCCGTCTTGAATCCGCCGACTTTTGTATATCTAGGTAAGGGCCAGGATCCCACGACACTATTGGTCCAGCCTTCGGTCGGATCAATAAACCCCGGTGAGTCAGTACGCGTTGAGATTCCATTCGAGTTACCGGCGCTTAGCTTCGGGTCTTATACGGTCAAGATCGATATTCCCGGCACGGACGCGCCCGCAAGCGCGACGACAACAACTGCGACTTATCCGTGGCTTTTGTTCATTGTCGTGTGGTTGCTAATTCAGATCCCGCTGCTCGGTTTGCATCGACGCCGCGACGACGATCCCGATCATGAGCGATTTCTCATCGACCTCGACGATCCATTCGGTGGGCTTGCAGTCGCAGGGACCGGAACAGGTGCGGCGGTGGCCGCGCTGGCGAAGCCGGGTCTCAACGGTTCTGGATCTCCGATTGGGGCGGCATCGCTATCGGCGATCCCCGGCTGGGCACTAGGAAGGTTGACCGGTCTCAACCCAACTAACCCCACGCCTACCTTGACGCCTAGCACCAATGGACACTCGAGCGCTGCCGAGCCGTCAGCGCCATTTGGAGTCTCGAAGATCCGGCAATTTGTCGAAGCGCCACCCACCAACGGTCACCCCGTCACCTCCCGGGTCGTTATCGGAAGCGCTGCCGCCACGGCAATGACCTCAATCGCGAACCCCAATTCCGGGGGAGCCCCGGCCAATCCGTACGCGCCACCCCCGCCCCCACCCTCACCGACGCTGCCCTCGTCGCTCCCCCCGCCCCCAATCGGACCCCCGACATTCGCCAACCCCACGACTAATGGCGCACCCACCGTGGCTCATGGATTCGACCCTCTCGACCCGTCCGTCCCGTTGTCGTCGCTGACGTCGCTACGACCTGAGTGACACCGGAAATCCAGACGATCGCCGTCCCTCGATCGAGTGCTGATCAAGGCCGGCAAAGGGTTCCCACTGGGGTGTCCGGAATGCTAAATTTCGCGAAACGTCGTTCCAACTAGCGGACCGCCCGGCTGGAGAGCCGAGGTCGGCCTCTGTTAGAGCCATGTTTTCGCGTCACAAGGGGAGAGGTACGCCGTAATGCGATCACGAGTCATGCGAGCCATAAGTGTGGCTTTTGTGTGCTCGGCCACGATCGTTGCAGTGGCTGTTCCGGCAAACGCGGCGCAGTCGATCAACGTGTCCCCCGGAGGGCCCTATGCGAATGGCGCCCAGGTCGCCATCACCGCCGACGGGTTCACTGCCGGCGCGTTCGTGCTCGTGGCGGAATGCAAAGGCGCCGGACCAATCACTGATCCGCGAGTCTGCGCCGACCCAGCGACGGGTGCCTCCGCAGTCGCGGTTGTCGATTCGGGCGGCAAAGTCAACGCAAACCTCAAAGTGGTGACTGGTCAGATTCGACCCGGTGTTTCCTGTACGAGCTCCGACTGCGTGCTGACCGTCATCAATGTCGGCAAGCCCACAACGGAAAACGCATTTGTGAAACTCGGAACGACGACGGGGACCGGTTCTACTGCACCCACCGCTGCCCCCTCGACCGCTCCGACCGAAGTCGCCACCAACCCCGTCGCACCGGTTAGTCCGGCACCGAGTGCCGTGGTCCCCACTCCCGTCGTGACTCCCGTCGCACCAGTTGTCGTCGGCAATGGTGCTCCGGCCGGAAAACCAGCAAAGGTGCGCACCGCACTGCCGCACACCGGTGCCGACGACGCGACTCATTCGCTGCTGGCAGGGGCTGTGGTCTTGCAACTTGGCCTAATTTTCGTCATGCGGACAACTCGAAAGCGACGACGCACGACTCTTTAGCCCAGTCTATCTGAGCACCGTCGCACGTCATTGGTTCAGCGGACTGCGACCTCGCCTTTACCCAACACCACGATGCCTGCATCGCTCACGGTGTAGTGCGCGCGATCAAAGTCCGGATCTACGCCGACCGCGGCCCCGTCCGGGATCACCACGTTTTTGTCCAGAATCGCGTTGTGAACCATGGCGCCACGACCCACCCGCACTCCCGGCATGAGCACGCTGCCAAGGACCTGCGCACCCTCTTGCAAGAGCACTTCATACGACAGCACGGACGATCGCACGTGGCCGCCGGCAACGATGGTTCCGGCACCAACGATCGACTCTTCCGCCGATCCACCCTCGACGAACTTCGCGGGCGCTAAGGCCGGGGGCGTCGTGATGATCGGCCACTGCTGGTTGTAGAGGTTGAAGATTGGATGCACGGAGACGAGGTCCATGTGCGCGTCGTAGTACGAATCGATGGTTCCCACGTCACGCCAGTAGCCGCGGTCGCGTTCGGTAGCCCCCGGGACGTAGTTGTCGGCGAAGTCATAGACATTGGCAGTGCTCTGGTCGACGAACATGGGCACGATGCTCGCTCCCATGTCATGTATCGAGTCTTCATTAGCAGCGTCTTCGCGTAGCGCGTCGATGAGCGCGTCCGTGCTGAAAATGTAGTTGCCCATCGACGCGAGGCACTGGGTCGGATCGTCGATCAGCGCCGGCGGATCCGTGGGTTTCTCCAAGAAACCAATGATCGTAGACCCGTCGGATGCAGTGTCGATCACGCCGAAGGCGTGCGCCTGATCCCGCGGGACTCGAATCGCCGCGACGGTTACTCCCGCACCGGTCTCAATGTGCTCGTCGAGCATGGCGCGTGGATCCATGCGGTAGACGTGATCCGCGCCGAATACAGCCACATGCGTGGGATTTTCGTCATAGACGAGATTCAGACTCTGAAAGATGGCGTCGGCGCTGCCGGTGTACCACCGGGGACCAAGACGTTGCTGCGCCGGGACTGGCGTGACGTAGTTGCCGAGCAACGGCGACATCCGCCACGTGGTCGAAATATGTCGATCTAGCGAGTGCGACTTGTACTGAGTGAGGACGGCAATGCGTCGTAGTTCGCCGTTGACGAAGTTGGACAGAACAAAGTCCACCAATCGATACGCCCCACCGAATGGGACCGCAGGCTTGGCCCGATCGGCGGTGAGGGGCATGAGCCGCTTGCCCTCGCCGCCGGCGAGGACGATCCCCAACACTCGATTCGGGCGCGGCACCGTCGCAGCCTAGTGGCGCTCTAGGCTGACCGTCGTGCGCGTGGCGATAGTGACCCGAGAGTGGCCCCCGGACGTATATGGAGGCGCGGGCGTGCACGTCGAGTACCTCGCCCAGGAGCTCCGCCGCCACGTCGATGTCGACGTTCACTGTTTTGGACAGCCCCGCGCCGATGCCATCGCCCATCCGATACCAGCTGACTACGCCAACGCGAATGCCGCGCTTCAAACTCTGGCGGTGGACCTCTCGATCACCGCGTCGATGTCCCGGCCCGACGTCGTCCATTCGCATACCTGGTACGCGAACATGGCTGGACACTTAAGCGGACTGATCCATTCTGCGCCGCACGTTCTCACTGCCCATTCACTGGAACCATTGCGTCCATGGAAGGCCGAACAGTTGGGTGGTGGCTATCGAATTTCCTCTTGGGTCGAGCGAACTTCGTATGAGAATGCCGATGCAGTCATCGCGGTGAGCGACGGAATGCGCGCTGATGTACTCGCCTGCTATCCCGATGTTGATCCCGACAAAGTCCATGTGATCCGAAACGGAATCGACTACGCGAACTATCAGCGCGACCCGGATACTGATCACCTCCTCGCACTGGGCATCGACCCCGACGTTCCCTATCTCGTTTTCGTCGGACGCATCACCCGACAGAAGGGTCTGCCGCATCTTCTCAATGCGCTGCGACTCCTGGGGAGCGACGTTCCACTCGTGATGTGCGCTAGCGCCCCGGACACACCGGAACTCGGCGATGAAGTTCGTCGGCTGGTGGCCGAACTACGACACGATGGTCACGTCATCCACTGGATCGAGGATCACCTCCCTAAACCAACGCTGATCCAGTTGCTGAGTCATGCCGCAATGTTTGTCTGCCCCTCGATTTACGAACCGCTGGGCATCGTGAACCTTGAGGCGATGGCCTGCGAGTTGGCGGTGGTGGCGAGCGCAGTCGGGGGAATCCCCGAGGTCGTCCTTGACGAAGACACGGGTCTGCTCGTCGACTACGACGCAACGGCGCCTGCGAACTTCGAAGTCGCTCTTGCACAGGCGATTCGGCGACTACTAACGGACCCCGTCCAAGCCCGCACCATGGGTTTGCGTGGTCGTCAACGCGCCGTCGCCGACTTCGGTTGGGACCTGGTCGCGCGACGTACGCTTGACATCTACCAAGCAGTACGCCGGTGAGTGATCTCGCCGAACCGCTCGCAGGAATTCCCCGAAACGCTCCACACGAAAGACGACCTATTCGGGGTTATGGGCTCTACCTGATCGCCGCGCTGCTCTTTGCCTTCAACGGCACCGTCTCGAAGTTCATCCTGCTCACGGGCATGCCCCCGGAACGGCTCAGTCAACTACGAGTATCTGCCGCATTCCTCATCCTCTTCGCCGTAGTTGCATTGCGCAATCGCGAAGCTTTGCGCCTGCACCGATCAGAAGTACGACTCCTGCTCGCTTACGGCGTTCTCGGGATTGCCTTTACGCAATGGCTGTATTTTGTCGCCATTGGGCGCCTTCCTGTTGGCGTAGCACTACTCATCGAATTCACAGCACCTGTGATGGTTGCGCTCTGGTTGCGTTTCGGGCGCGGACAGGCCGTGCGAGATCGAGTTTGGGTGGCACTTGGTCTCTCACTTCTCGGTCTCGCCCTTGTGGCCCAAGTCTGGAAAGGCCTGACCCTCAATGGAATCGGCGTACTCGCGGCATTCGGGGCGGCTGGCGCGCTCGCGATTTACTACTTGCTCGGCGAGCGGGGCGTAGCCACTCGAGATGCCGTCTCACTCACGATGTGGGGCTTCGGCGCGGCGGCGGCTTTCTGGGTGGTTGCCGCTCCGTGGTGGACGTTTCCGTGGGACCAGTTGGCGGGATCTGCACGCGTGCTGGACGCCACCAGCGTCGACGTGCCGCTGTGGGCGCTCGCATTCTGGATGGTGGTGCTCGGAACGGTAGTGCCGTTCGCATTGTCTGTCGCTGCGCTGCGACACATCCGTGCCGAGCAAGCCTCGGTCATTGGCATGGTAGAGCCCGTACTTGCCACGATCATTGCTTACCTGCTGCTCAACGAATCTCTGGCGCCCATTCAATTGATGGGTGGGGCGCTTGTTTTGGTGGGAATTGTTCTCGCGGAGAGATCACGATGAAGACCCGTCGGAAGTCGATCCCCCGCAACCCAGCGGATCACAACCCCGATCGAGGGGTTGACTTTCGTCCTCACGAGGGCGAGCGAAGTACGTCCAAGACTGGTCGCCATCTGCTCGCAACCGCCGTACGTCGCACTGATCCGCAACTTGAAGTTCGAATCGAGTCGGCGACGAACTGGCGCAAGGACTATCTCGAGTTGATGCGTGACGTGGTTGTCGCCGAGGCCCGTTCCCCATCAGCTGCCCTGAGCGTGGCAAACGACGCCCTCGGTGTTGCCAATACATGCTTCGAATTTGTCCGAGCTGGGCGAAGCCTTAGCCTCCCGGCCGCGATGGACGAGTGGCGCCAGCCCACATTCGACACGATCGAGATCGTTGGAAAAGCCAACCGAGACAGCGACTTCACGCTTCCCCTTCGTGGTCAGCGAATTGGCGGAGCACGGTTGCGCCAACAACTTGATACTTGGGGTCGTGACGGTGTTGCCGAGCAATCGGCCGTCTCGGCGTTGTACCGAATCATCGACGACCCCGAGCAAATCAACCTTGACGGGGTATGCGTGGCAGTGCTCGGTGCCGGCGCCGAGATGGGGCCGACCCGATCTTTGTTGCGGTGGGGCGCAACGGTCTACGCCGTCGATTTGCCTCGCCCCGAACTGTGGTCGAAGTTGATCGCGTACGCCCGCGCAAGTGGCGGGCGACTTCGAATCCCGGTGCCGGGCGGATCATTCGGCAGTCGCGATCCCGATGACACCGAGCTCGCCTACGTCGCGGGAGCTGATCTCATCAAATCGGCGCCGGAGATCAGGACCTGGCTCAATGACATCACTGTCCCCTTCACGCTCGGCACTTATGCCTATGCCGACGGAGCCACGCATGTACGAGTGACGATGGCGGCAGACGCGATCTGTGCCGATCTCCTCGCGACGCGCGGCGACATCTCACTGGCTTACTTGGCCACGCCCACCGACGCTTTTGCCGTACCCATGAATTGTGTTCAAGAGGCGCGCAGTCGCTGGGACGATCGCGGCGCCGCAGGGTGGGCTCAGGTGCCGCTCCGCCTGGTTGGACAGTTCGAGCCCAACTATCCCATCGTCGTGGTCAGCGAAGACGGTCGCGAATTCGGTATTGCGGATTGCCTTGTCGGTCAGCAGGGACCGAACTATGCGCTAGCGAAGCGACTACAGCGGTGGCGGGCGTTGTCCGCACGTGCGACCGGAACGCGTACCTCGATCAATGTGGCACCTGCAACGCGCACCCGGTCGGTGCTCAAGAATCGCGCCCTCGGCGCCGCCTACGCGGGTGCACATCGGTTCGGAGTCGAGGTGTTCGACCCGTCGACTTCTAACACGCTGATGGCGGGGTTACTCGTGTATGACTTGCGCGATGAATCGTCATCGGCGAACCCGGCGCAAGCCATGACTCACCCCTTGAACCAACTGATTGATGGATCAATTCACGGAGGCCTGTGGCGAGTGGCATATCAGCCTCGCTCGGTCCTCGGCGTCGCCGCGCTGTTAGGAATGTTCAACCGTCGTTCGTGACCGCACTCCTAAATCAAGGTGATTCGCAGAACTCCGTAGTACGTGCCGATGTGCTGAAATGCGGGAACGTCAAGACTCAAAGTTCCCGCGACGTCATAGATCCCTGACCCCGACTGTGAAGGTCCCAGGGCGCCCGCCGCAACTGAACACAAAGTACGACTAGCTGCAAAATTTCCCGCTACTCCAGCCGTCGACGGAGCCGAGTTTGCGTCCCCAATGCACGTGAGCCCGCTGATGCTCAACAGGGACTGAGCCATCGTCTCAGCTGACCCGTTCGTGAGCGGACCCAACAAGGCGCCAGACAAGGTCCAACCGAAATCCCCGCCGCGCAGATCGCTGACCGTGATCGTGTTGAGTGGAGCACTAAGAACCTGAGTTGTGCTGGCTACCGTGACTTGTCCCAAGTTGACCGTGGTCGAATTGGGGTTGCTCCCCGTCTGATGAGCCACTTGGGTCAAATTGCCGGCAGTGATGATCGCATTGATGACTTGACTCGTATCGCAACCTGTGCCGCCAGTTTGATTGCCATTCTGAGCAGTGCACTGATCAATTGGAGCAGGCGGTGGCACTCCCGCCACGCCGATTCGCATTGGCGACGGGGCATTGACTCTGGAATAGCTGCCGTAGGTGGGGTTTGTGACCTCGCTGGCCGGTAGCACTTCCCCGGCGTTTACGGGGATACAACTTGTCGTGCCAGTCACAGCGGCATTCGGGTTGGGCCCGCCAGTTGCGGAGAACTGAAAATCTATCTGCCCTGGCCGAAGCCATAGCCGATCACCAGGGGTGTTGGTCAGGGGCACATTGAGAGTGATCGAAGGGGCACTTACCCAGGGCGTATTACCCACCTGAGTCGCAGTCAACACACCAAGAGGGTCAAGGCCGCTCACTGTCGAGGTGCTGGGCACCGATGGCGTCGGCGGCGTATTTGCTTGATTGGTCACGATGTCAAGTGAAGCCTGCAGATTGACGGTCACGTTGGTCAGCGCTACCGGAGGCGACAAGGGATGGCGGTACGGGGAAATGTCCCCGATCGTCACCACCACGGGCACGGTAGAGCCAGGAGCGCCAGCCACCGGAGCGTCGATCGTCACCTGCAGTGTTTGAGGGATACGAGACAGGGTGCCGCCGAGAGCCGGGGCGGCGGTAAGGCACTGATAGTCCACGTTGACGGTCATCGGACTCGCCAGAGCCGAAGGGGGCTCTACAAGAGCGATCACTGGCAGGCTGAGCAAGGCCGCGGCGAAACCAATCCGCTTACCGAAGCTGAACCGGGTCACCCCAGCCACCCTCATCAGGGACCCACCGGTGCAGATGCGATTCCTTCAATTGCGTCCTTGAGGTACTCGGGCGCAACGGTCGTGCAGTAGTGAGCTCCCTTAAATCGATCGCCGATCGCCGACGGATCCGTTGACGAGACATTGAGTGCTTTGCTTCGCACGTGCAACTTGCCATCCGGCATGACGAGCAACGCTTCGAACGGAGAAGTCCAATCTGGTCCGATGAGCGCAACTACTTCCGAATCAACAACAACGTCGCTCACCGCGAACACTCGCGGACCAGCGCCGATCAGCGCGTTAACGTTAGCCACGCTCTCCGTGTTGATCACGTCGCAAGTGGCCTCGGGGCCGGCAACGGTGCCAGGGCCGAATCCCCAGGGCGTCGTAGTTGGAACATTGTTGTCCAGACGCTGCGCGTCAGTTCGATTCAGGGACTCGCCGGTGCGCATCTTGCACCGGATCTGTTTGGGGGCTGTCTTCGCGGAGTCCCGATACTCCACATATTGGGTCACCAATATTCGCTTGGTTAGTCCCGAGTTGACAACGCCGGACTTCCCCAAGACAAAGGCGTCGAATCCTCTGTTCAGGGCCTGATCGTTGTTCGGTTGGCCTGACACGTTGTCGTAGATGGTGTTGGTAATCGCGATCCCGGCCGTGGCCAAGGTCGCTGGATTGATCCCAGCGATGTCGAGTTGCTTGTCTTTGCAAAACTCGAAGTAGCCACGTGGAGTCGCGATCGTGGTTTCAGTCCACGATCCGCTCGCGACGGCGACCCCAACACCGGTTGCGACGAGGGACGCGGCAAGGAGCACCGCGATACCGGTTCGTCGCTTCATGACGCGGTGTCTCCCTCATTCGCCCATTGGGGCAATTCGAAAAGCGGCCTCGTGTGAGGCCGGGAGGACATCATGGAACATCGTCCCGCTCTGTGGAAAGCCCCTCTGGGACGAACGTGTGAACTATTTACCAAGAGCGCTACCGCAGGTCACACAGTCGCTACGCAGGGTCCGATTTTGGGGCATTTCGGGCCCTCGGGCCTCCCGAGTTCGGACCGTCTCGGAACCCGAAAGGCCTAAACGTCGTAGCGCGAGAGCACGTCACGCTTCTTCCACGACGCCGTAGCGAAACGCCGAGCAATTTTCCCAGTGGTCAGCCAGGCCACCTCTGCTCCGTTTTTCGAAGCGGCCAGGACGCCATCCACAAGGTAAGGGGCCACGTCGTCTACATGGTCGGCGAGGATATTGAGGGCCTTTCGCCCGGACTCAATTTGGCCGCGATCGGCTTCGGCCGCTTCACGCAACCAGCCGTCCGAGATCAAGATCCCCGGCCGAATCTCCCCCACCACGATCGACGTGCCCTTCGCTTCTTTGACCAAGGCATCGGTGAAGAACTTCAGTCCTCGTTTGGTCGACCCGTATACGCCCATGTTTTCCCGCGCGCGTCCGTCGCTTCCGCCACCGAGAACATTGAAGAGCTTTCCATGGCCAGCCGACGTAAATCCGCGCATTGCCACTTGCGATCCAAAAATAGTTCCGAGCATGTTCGTGGACACCATCGCGCGTACGTCTTCGACGGGGATGTCCTCGATCCGGCGCGTGGTTTTCGCCAGACCTGCGTTGTTGATCCAAATATCGACCCCGCCGAAGTGATTCACGGCGCCGTCCCACAAGGCCTGAACCGCGTGGGGGTCGGTGACGTCACACGCGAGCCCAATTGCTTGTCGCCCAGGCGCATAAGCGCGCACGGCGTCAGCCCGCTGCTGCGCATCGGCAAGGCTGCGACCACTCACCACCACGTCGTGACCCCGCGCCGCAAATGCCTTCGCCATACCGAAGCCGACGCCCTTGGTACTTCCGGTGATCACAACTGTGCTCATGGATGGCTCTTTCTGTGAAGGAACAGCTCGAGGAGTCAAAGAGTTCTACGATCGAAGGTCCAGCAGCCAAATTCGCTGATCCGCATCGACCAAACGGTCGATGCGCGGTCATCGTTTCTTAGATACCAATTGTGTTGGGACTGCGCTCGTCAGTCCCTTTGTACGGGGGCCAGCATGCCAGGAAAGATTTTGACGACTCCGCGACCAGGGCGGCCACCACGTCGCGCGGTCAATCTCAGACGCGCAATCGTGATCGGTTCGTCAATTGCCCTGCTGGGCAGCGGCTTGGGCGCGATCGCCTTTGCAGCCGAAGCGGCTCCGAGCGCGTCCATCGTCACGGCGGCGCTAGCGAGCAGTCTCAGCCCTACTCCGACTCCCACTCCGACACCGACTCCGACGCCGAGCCCTCAGCCCACACCCAAGCCGATCCCGAAGCCGACGATCCGTACCCACTTGCCATTATTCCTGGGCCATCGGGGCCTGTTGGTAGCGACGGTTCAACGCGGACTCCTGTGGGCCGGCATGGCGTCGCGTGTCACCGGTGTCTATGACAAGACCACCAAAGCCCAAGTCCGACACTTTCAATCCAAGTTCACGGGCCAGCCGTACCGGCTCAAGGCAAACGGAATCGTCGACACTCACACCTATTCGGCGCTAAAGAAACTCACCAAGACTCACCGAGTCATTCCCACGGGCTGTCGCCGCGGCAAGGTCATCTGCGTGGACAAGACTCTGAAGATCCTTCGTCTTGTCATCGGTGGTCATACCGTGCTGACACTTGACGCTCGCTTCGGTGGGCCCAATACACCCACTCGCGAGGGCACGTTCCGCGTCAACAGCAAGGACTCCGACCACACCTCGTCGGCGTTTCACACCTGGATGCCCTGGGCGATGTTCTTCTCCGGTGGCCAAGCAGTTCACTACTCGCCCTACTTCAACCGGGATGGTTACCGCGGTGCCTCACACGGCTGCGTCAACATCCGGGACTGGAAGGGCGTGAAGCGCCTGTTCCACGAGGTGAGCGTCGGCACTAGAGTCGTCATCTACCACCACTGACATCACCCAACGCATGCATGGCCCAACTCGCGATGATCGACGGTCCAAGGCAAGGATCTAGGCAACGGATCACACCGCGGAGGAATCTTGTCGCGTATCGCCTTGGTTACTGGAGCAGCATCCGGAATCGGTCTCGCCCTCAGCCGGGCTCTCGCGTCGCGCGGCGACACCGTGGTCCTCGCTGACCTCGACGAGACTGGCGCACGCAACGCGGCCACATCGATTAACTCCCTCGGACAGGGCTTAGCAATCCCCAGGCGCCTGGATGTGAGGGACGCAGATCAATGTGCCGCGGTGGTCAGCGACGTTCACCTCACGCACGGTCGAGTGGATCTCATGGTCAACAACGCCGGAGTGGGAATCGGCGGCCCGGCGGAGGAACTCTCTCTCGAACACTGGGACCACGTCATTGACATCAACCTGCGGGGAGTCATCAACGGTGTCCGCGCGGCATATCCACTGATGATCCAGCAAGGTCATGGCCACATCCTCAACACCGCTTCACTCGCGGGGCTCGTGCCGGCGCCTCACCTGACGCCGTACGCCACTACGAAACACGCCGTCGTCGGGCTGAGCCTGAGTCTTCGGGCGGAAGCGGCCTCGCACGGAGTCAACGTGAGTGTTCTGTGTCCGGGCGTCATCGACACGCCGATCCTCGACTCCCGGAATCCGAGTCACTTGCCCCCTACGCCTGATCGGGGAACCAGTCGCGCGCTTCTGGTGAAGTCGGCCGGAAAGCCGTACAACCCTGATCTACTCGCTCTCGATGTCCTGCACGGACTTGAGGAGAATCGAGCGATCATCGTTGCCCCGCGCAATGCGCGATTCGTGTGGCGACTTTTTCGGCTGTCTCCCGCCCTCGTGATGCGTCGGTCCGGCGACATCATTCGAGGGCTCGCCGAACGAGCGGCGGAGTCGGCGTGACCCACGCGGTGGTTGGGGCAGGCTTCTCCGGTCTCCCGGTCGCGAAGCGACTCATCGAACTCGGTGAGGAGGTGGAAATCCTCGATCGCAATGACGGAATCGGGGGACTCTGGCACACGGGCATCTATGCGAGTGCCCACCTAATCTCGTCACGACGAAGTACGTCCCTGCCGGACTTCCCCATGCCGAACACGTGGCCAGACTTCCCCGCTCGCAATCAGGTACGCACTTACTTACAAAGCTATGCACGCGAGTTTGGGATGGCAGCGCGCCTCCATAACTCCGTTGCTGTGACGCGAGTACTCCCGGACCCGCAGTCGGACGGATCATCGAGGTGGACGCTCGAATTTGGCGATGGGACGTCGCGCTCTTACGACACCGTCACCTTGGCAACCGGCCACTTTTCGCGTCCGCGAGAGATCCCCTTCCCCGGTGTGTTTGACGGCACCATCGTTCAGTCCGGTGACTACCGCGACGCGAGCGTTTTCAGTGGCAAGCGTGTTCTCGTCATCGGCTACGGCAACACTGGATGCGACGCCGCAGTGGACGCCGCCCATGCAACAGGGCACGCCGACATCAGCATGCGAGCGGGCACGTACTTTCTACCGAAGACTTTCCTCGGCATTCCGATGGCGGACTTCGGGATGTATTCGCCCATCAAGACCGACTTGACCGATCGGCTGGCCGCTCGAGCCGCGCACCTTCTGAGCGTCGGGAGACTCTCCACGTATGGGATCAATAAGCCGGAGTTTCGAATTCTCGACAAACACCCCGTGCTGAATTCCGAGCTGCTCCACTTGATTCGTCACGGTCGGGTTCGCGTCCTGCCGGACATCGAACGCCTTGATGGGTTACGCGTTCACTTTGTGGGAGGCACAAGCGCGGAGTACGACCTCATCTTTCTTGCCACCGGCTATCGAGTGGACTATCCGATGTTGCATGACGCCGACCAAGTCATCGAACGCAAGGGTGACTTGCCAATATTGCTCGTCGGGACCGTCGCGCCGCGGCATCGTGGCTTGTTCTTCGTCGGCCTTGGCCAAGCCCGAACGGGGGGCGGCCCGCTCTTCCAATCGGCGGGCTATTCCGTGGCGAGGCTCGCTGCCCTCGAGTCGCGGAGCCCGACGCCCGTGCACGAACTGATTCGGTCGTCTCAACGCGCTCAGTTCGTCGAGAAACGGCTCAAGCGTCGACTCGAGCGGCCTGCCGACATGCGGAGCAAGGGGTTGGGGGAAGTTCTACGCGGATTGAAGTGGCTCGACGGGCTGTGCAACGAAATTGGCGCACCCACCACGCCGATCAGGTCAGCGCAGATGCGTGACGAGACGGCTTCGACTCGGGACAATGAACAACCGTGACCCAGGACATCTCGACCCCCGTGGGGCAGGCGCCTGCTCCGTGGCAACGGATTAGCCAGGAGATTGACCTCCCGACACCAACGGCGGTGTGGGTTCTCACTGCGCACGTCCTCACCATTCTTTCGCCCGTGCTTCTGATCGCCGTGGTGGCGAGCAACCGCGGATATCTAGATCGCGTGCTCGATCGACCCGAACTGCTGTACGTCAGCGCCGTGGCTCTCATCGTCGCCAGCGTTTGCGAAAGCGCGCAGAACACGTTGGACAAGTGGTACCTCGTCGGGACACCGCCATCGCTGTTGGACTTTCTCTTCAACTCCCTGGTCGTCTTATCGCTAGCGAGCAACGTCATCGCAGTCGCTGGCGCGAACGGCTGGGTCTGGGCCATCGCCCTAGCGGGTGCATTCGCATTTTCATTGACTTATCTCATGGGGTGGCCAACACCGCCGATCCAAGCTGTCCTCGGACTTGCCTCGGCGTACCTGCTTTACCGGGCCTTGTCGCAACCAGTGATCATTCTGGGGCTCACGAGTGTCTTCCTCACGCTCTACTTCTTGGACATCCTGCTACGTACACGTCAGCAGGTCATGCACGGGTTTGTCGCCTTGATCAACGCCGTTGGCTTGATGGCCACGGTGATCGCGATCGCGTGGTCAGCCAATCACGAAGCAATGTCGTGGCCTGTCGTGATCGGCCTCGCCTTTGTCATTGTCGGCGGAGCTCTCGTGCTACGTCCGAACCTCTTGCGGCTCCCCGCCACCCCTCACAAACAGCAGCCCTAGTCCCTCTTTCTCGACCATAGCAACTTGATTTTCGACAACTTCTTCACACCAGGCATCGATCCCATTCCCCCAACGCCGGCAGCGTCCATCTGCTCCTGTACGACCGAAGCGGTAACAGTCTCGTAGCCCTGTTCTACGGCGTAGTCCTCAACATTGCCGACCGCAAACTTGCGGACGAACCCGGGCGCTTTTGCGATCATCTCAAGCGCTTCGTCTTCCCAATCCATGCTGACGTCAAGCTTGCGTGCCTTGTCCGATAGGCCATTTGCCGAAGTCTTTGAACCCGACTTGGCCGATGACGCGACCGGTTCGTTCCCAGCGGTTCTGGCGGCCGTGCGCGCGGCGGCTTTCGCTTCGCGGTCTGCTTTGCGAGTCCAGTACTCCGCGCCTTCTGTGCGGGTCGCTTCGTAGAGGCCTTTCACGTCTGGGGCGTCACCGAGGATGGAGATGATGTTGTTTGCCCACTTCGCCGGCACAATGACGAACATCTCTTCTGGCTTGAGTTTGTTATTCATTCGGCCACCGAAGTCGCCGGGCGTAAGAATCACGTTTTCGTCGAACCAGGGCCGGATAAATGAGTCGGTGCAAAACGAGGAACCGGCTGCCGCTGAGGGCTGAACTCCGTCCTCAACTGCCCGCGCTGCACCTATCTGTCCGGCCCACAATGGCGTCGTAACCACAACGATCCAGTCGATCGATGCGCCCTCGGGCATGGCGTCGAGGGGTGCCGCGCCGATTCCTTTGACGGTGCCCAGCGGGAAAACAAACTCACCAGAATTGACCGCGATCCCGGCCTTGTCGGTGTACGCCGGAATGAAAACGGGAAGCAAGCGACCCGACGCGATCAGCTCGGTACCTTCGTCGAACCCGGTGATGAATGAGCCGTGCGAGCACTCATGGTTCGATGCGTTCATGTGTACGGGGATGCCCTCATCGCGGGCAACGCGCAAGATCGCGCAAGCATCAACGCGACGCACGCCGTACGCCGGGTGGATCTCCTCCGGGAACATCGTGACCGCGACAGCCCGCCCGCGGATCTTTCCTTCGAATACGCGACACAGTCCGTCGACATCAATCTGCGTGCGTTGACCCACGTGCGTTGGGACTGCAGTCATGCCAATTCCTCCGTGACTCATACGTCAACGAGACTCAAACGGTCACTCGAAACACTCAGAGATTTCCCGACACAAGGCCTTCCCCTACTGAACCCTCCAGCCCAATGATTGCCCAGCCTGCCCCATGACCGGAAGGAAAGCACGTGCATGAACTGGTGATCGCCAGTCCGAACTGGCCGGGAGCAGCGACATTTGCTCTCCTTGCCGTCCTCCTCGCGACCACGTTGAAGAACTATCTGCGCGGGCGTGAGGCGTGGCGGTATGACCCGAGAGCGGCCTGGTTGCGTGGACTGACATATTTCGCGGCGTGCTGGGCAATCGCCTGCGCAACAGGCGCTCTGCCGACAATTCTCAGCAACCCAGTCGTCTTACCCGGGCAGTCGTCCGACCGGGGTTGGTGGGCTTTCACCATCCTCGTCGTCGTAATCATCTTCGTGGGGTATTGGATTCTCTGGCCACTTGGAACACTGGCCCATGGCCGACGGGTTACGACCGACACTGTTGTGTTCGGGGTGCTGTGGGGAGCCAGTGAGGGGTTGCTGTTTGCGTCGGTGTGGGCCTTTTTCGAGCGGATTCTGCGCGATCTGGCCCTCGGCGGTCTGTGGGTGGCGATCGCGACCATCGTCGTCCTGTCGACGTTCATCGGTTTGTGGCACGCCCTCTATTGGGACATTCAAGTGTCCCCAGAGCACAACATCGCCGAGTGGAATATCCGCAAGGTGTCGTTTGCACACAATCCCAATGTCCTGCTCTCCACGACGTACGTCACGTTGTACGGCAACCTCGCGATTTACGCCGGGCTGCAGTTTTTCGCGTTGTTCGGGTCGACGCTGTTCATGCGGTTCCCGCAGGCCCTCAATCCGCTGCCACCAGATCCGCTTGGACCGACCCTGGGTGCTCCCGGCGCACTGACGTTGGCCGGAAAAACGGCAGTGATCACTGGGGCCGCAAACGGCATCGGGCGTGCCGTCGCGCGGGTGTACGCGGACCTCGGCGCTCGCGTTGTCATCATCGACATCGACGATGTTGCCGCGGCCGCGCTGATCGAAGAACTCGGAAGCGGAGCCGAATTTCTCCGCGCGGATCTGTCCGACTTCGACAGTGTGCGGCGAGTCGCCACCGACGTGCTCGAGCGCTTTCCTCACATCGATGTCATGGTCGCCAACGCTGGACTCTTCACCGGCCGCCGCCACACGACATCCTCTGGTGCCGAGCTCACTATGGCTGTGAACCACTTGGGTCACTTCCTCCTACTGCAGCTACTCCAGGAACGCTTGCAGACCTCACGTGCCCGCGTCATCGTCGTGTCGTCGGACGCACATCGCCAGGCCAAGCGAAGTCAACTCACCGACTTATCGCTTGACAAGAATTGGAGCGAAGGCCAGAGCAATCCGACCGCGGGATTCGCGGCATACAACCGATCAAAACTCGTCGCGACATCGTGCGCGATGGAATTCGCCGAGCGCACTCGCGACTCGGGTCTCACCGTGAATGTGCTCACCCCCGGCGCCATGGTCGTTACTGGCATTTACCGCGACTTGACCGGTCCGATGGGTCTCGCATTCAAAGCCTTGCGTCCGGTAGGACGCACCGCGGAGGAAGCAGCTCAGACCTACGTTTACCTTGCGGCGTCACCGGAGGTAGAGGGCGTCACCGGTTGGTATTGGAAGGATCGCCGACCTACTAAAGAAAGCCAACTGGCCCAAGACCCGGAGGTGAGGACCCAGACCTGGACCTGGTCAAGCGCCCAAGTCGACCTCCCTTGACCCCCGGATGTCCCGCATGAATGTCATAGCGGTCCCACGAGATCGCACCATCTGAACATTTTTGGAAGTTGGGGGCGGTACTCCTCAGGACGTGAAGACTCGCGTGCCCAAATTATCGAAGCAGCCGTTCCAGCCGTGGCCGTGGGAATCTCTGTCTTTCGCGTCAGCAAGACCCGAGTGGGTCAGCACGACGGTGGTTGCGCCGTCGGCTTCGAGAAACTCCAGTGTCACCAGCGACGGAGTTCCCACCTCGGTTGACGCCGAGGGTGTTTCCCAGGCCCAGGTGAACACAACTTTCGAGGGGCGATCGACCTCGGTGTACTTACCACTCGCCGAATGGATATCGCCCGAGTCCGGATCCTGCATCGACACGCGATACGCCCCACCCACGCGCAAATCCGATTCGGCGACAGGAGTCGACCACGTTGGGCCCGCCGTGTACCAGATCCGCATCACCTCGGGATTCGTCCACGCGTCGAAGACGCGCTCCCGAGAAGCTGGGTACGTCCGCTGCAATACCAGCACAGTCGAATCGGTTGCTTGAGTCATCGTTCCTCCTCGGGATGCAGGTGGCCCTGCTCGGTTAAGTAGTCGCCAACAACGTCAAAGGCCCTCTCCCAGAGTGCACGCTGACGATCGATCCAATCCGCGGTGATAGCGAGGGCGTCGCGCCGAAGGGTGAGTTGATGGACTCGCCCGTCAACCGTGCGACTGACGAGATCGGCGTTCTCGAGAACTTTCAGATGCTTAGAAATCGCCGGCTTGGACGCCCCGAGCCCGGCGGTTGCATCGCCCACGCTGCATGGCCCAGCACCAAGCCGCTCAACGATCCCGCGGCGTACCGGATGTGCAAGGGCGTGGAACCGTCGGTCCAGGAGACTGTTCACCACATGGTGAACTATCTACCAACGGGGCGACGACGTCAACCCCTCGACCATCAGCCGCCAGATTTGCGACGGAACATCCGCTGGGTCTTGCCGTTGCTCGTCGCTCCGCCAGCCTTGTTTGTGTCACCAGTTGCCGACGAAGCGCCGCCGGCCTTGGACTTCTTGCGCTCCAACGCCTCGCGGTATTGGCGGCGTACCTCGTCCTCCTGAGGCGCAGCGTCCTTCGCCAGTGGAGCGTTGTCTGAGTCATTCGAATCCGTCGGCACGGGCCAAGTATGCCCGGCCCCGGAACCCGGCCTCGGTACGGCGCGAAAGCATCGAATCGGCCCGGGTCGCAAGTCGACGGACCTGGATTTAGCAAGTTCACCCACTTGCAGCGCTCAGGCGGGCTAGTTGTTCAAGGAAATCACTGACCCTGCCGACCTTTGTTCCGTTGGGCGTAAGGGACGAGACAGCAGCTTGGAGGTGTCGGGATGTTCACCGCGACCGATCCCACCTCCTCGGCCTTGATGACCGTCGCCACCAACGTGATCTTGCGCTGCGCGATCGGCCTCATAGTGGGCTCAATTCTGGTGCGCTGGGGGCTTCGCCACGTGTCTCGCTCGTCACCCTCGAACTCAGCCGCGACCTCGACGTTTACTCCGATGGCTGCGCCGGCCGTGAATCAGTACGTCTGGACGCCCGCTCCCATGACAGCCACCTCGTCCGCGGCAGGCACCACGTCTGCTCGCTTCGGCGCTGCACCGCCTGCATTTAGCACCGCCCCGGCTGGGGGTAACCACGTCTCCTCCGGACGCGGCCGGGTTCACCTTCCCTTGGTCCCGATCCTCGTCACTCTCGTCGGGATCGCCGCCTTGATCTACGGCGCAAACTCAACGGTCAAACTGGCCGCGCAATTGGTGGGACCGTCGCATTCCATCAGCGTTCCCACCGCCATCGATGGTCATCGCAAAGTGGCTACCCCGGCCTCATTCAAGGAACTGGATGCACTCCTGACGCGCAGTACTGGCGTCAGCACCCCCGGGGTGACGTACTCCCGCGACGGTCGGTCCCCGGCCTTTCTGCTAAAGACCGCCGACCACACCAAAGCCTTCTGGGACACCGACAACTTCCTTAGCGGCTACACAGCGAGTTGGACCAGCAGTGGTCTCCGAGCATCCGCACCCACCGCGGTGCCGGTTGGAACGTTAGGGGGCAAAGCCGAATGTCGCAGCGTCTCGTCTGCAAAACAACCGGCCGCGACAGTATGCCTGTGGGTCGACAACAGCACCCTGGGTGTCATTGTGGAGCCCGGCACAAATCTAGTGAGCGCATCAACGCGGCTCATGAAGGCACGAACAGCAGCCGAACACTAGAGGCGATGCCGTCGCGTACCTACCGGCATCCACCCCATCGCAGAATTCTCCCGCATTCTCCGTCGCCCGCCCCTACCCTCGACGCGTGAGCGGGCTCGATTTCTGGATCGGCGAGTGGGACGCCGCGTGGGACGGCGGAGCGGGCACGAACCACGTGACACGGGAGTACGGCGGCAACGTCGTGGTTGAGCGTTTTGAAGCCGGTCCGCCGGAGCCATTTAACGGTTTCAGTCTCAGCGTCGCCGATGCCGAGGGCACGGGTTGGCGTCAAACCTGGGTCGATTCAACGGGCAGTTACTGGGCCTTCGTCGGCGGACCGCAATCGGATGGGTCGTTTAGTTTCGCAACACCGGATCGGGTTGACGCCGACGATGTGTGGAAACGAATGGTCTTCTTCGATATCCAAGCCGATAGCTTCGATTGGCGCTGGGAATTTTCCGACGACGAAATCATTTGGGTACCCCGCTGGGAAATCAGATATCGGCGCCGGCGCACGTAGCTACGCGGTCGTGGAGCGCGCCCTGCCAGCCGTGCCGGGTGAAAGCGCAACATCGAGATACGTGCGCCTGCGATCGAGTGGCTGCGAGACGTCGTCGGGACCAAACACGGCGTCGAACAGAAGGTTGGCACCTTGCCACCCCAACACCGACGCAAGTCCCTCGGATGCTGGCGAGTGATAGTCCAATCCCTTGTATGCCATCCGCATCAGTGCGTTTCGGCGCTCCTCGACACGTTCCGCTCTCAACTCGGGGGCCGCCTCCGCGCCGGCGTACATCGACGTCCAAAGCTCAGTAGCTTCGACGATGAAGGACCGCGCAACGTCGACAGCCGATTCTTCTAGATACATGAGAAGTGAGACGCGCGAGCCAAGTTGATGGGTGAAGTAGGGATCAGGTGGTGGCTCAGGGCCGAGTCGACGCGCAACCAGCTCAGACCAGTGTGCCGCCACCAGATCGCTGAAGTCGCCGAGGTAACGCGCGTAGTACGTCGGGTCAAATGCGACGTCAGCAATCGGTACAAAGTCGGCACCGAGAATTGCCATCGTGGGCATTTCAAAGATGACGGTGGTGAGTGCGGGAAATTCGTGTTGGGGGCCAGGCCATACGTGAAAGAGGTGCTCGTTGAGCACATCGCGTCGATGGAAGCGGTACGCCGTCAGACGCTCGATCCTGTCGCCCGCAAATGAGAGGACATTGACGCCACCCGCTTCGTTCGATGGGCTGGCCTCGACGCGTCGATGTGCAATTTCTGCGGGCACCGCAAGCGGTATGAGCGAGGCGCCAGCGTTGACGATGGCTAATTGCTCGTCGAGCAGGCCGAGGTTGTCTTCTCGATCAATCGCAAGCGACACGGTCCCTCTCTCAGTGCGCGAAGAGTGGCTTCAACGGGCGAATGTCATCGACGGACTAGGCCGCCTCAAACGTTGGGGCGTTCGCGTAAGTACGGCAGGGGGACCGAAGGATCGTCGCCTTCGATCTCGCGTGCGAGCCGGTGGCCGTCGAAAACTGCTTCGGATGGAAGTCGGGGTGCGACCGCGTCGCCGATGAGGTACACAGCGACTATTCCGGCCGCTTCAAGCGCTGCCGAATTCGACATCAGTTCTTCGTAAAGGGAGTTCTCGGACTGTTGCTGAGTCACGAGCACAACACCGTCGGCGCTAAGAGACCAATCGTCCCCGAACTCTGACGCACCGCGCACTTCACCGGGCTCAATCGCGTTGATGGTGGTCGAGACGTGAAACCGAACTCCCAAGCCATGGAGATGCCGGCGTAACATGTCGCCTTCGAGTGTTTCGTCGGACACTGGTGAGATTCGATTTTGCGTTGTCACGAGGTGGGTTTCGAAGCCCTCATTCACCAGAAGTTCCGCAATGCCGGGGGCGACGTAGTAGCCATCTGCGTCGTACACAACCACCCGTCCCGGTGCAGGCCTTTCGCCATTCATGATTAGCTCCGGCGTGAGCGCGTGTTCGCACCCCACAATCGATTCAACCTGACCCGGTTGGGAACCATCGCGGACCCACGACGAACCAGTGGCGATCACGACTGTGTCCGCGCCGTAGTCGAGTACGTCGGCGGTGGTGAGACGTCGGCCGGTGATCACTTCGACGTTGTCGAGTTTGGCCAGACCGATGACGCGGTGATCGATCACACGACCCCAATCACCGAGTGTCGGCAGTTCACGCGTCCAACGCATCTTGCCGCCGAGTTCGGCCTCGGCCTCGACGAGGTGTACGGCGTCAAACCCTCTCTTGCCCAGCACCATCGCGCATTCCATCCCGGCGGGACCTCCCCCAACCACCAAGATCGATCGCGTCGGATCAGTTGCAGGAGTGAAGATTTCGGGGTGCCACCCCCGGCGCCATTCTTCACCAGCGGTCGCGTTTTGGATGCACCCGACGTGGCCGAATGACTCTTCACGCAGGATGCACAAATTTGACCCGGTGCACTCTCTGACTTCGTCGAGCCGTCCCTCGCGGATCTTGGTAGGCAAGAACGGGTCGGCGATCGCGGGGCGGGCGGCGCCAATGAGATCGATCGCGCCGCTGCGAATGACCGACGCCATCAAGTCCGGATTGGTATATCGACCGACACCCACGATCGGTTTGGCCGTCGCTTCGCGAACCCGAAAGGCCCAGGGTCGCTGATGTCCTTCCTCAAAATAGCGTGAGGTTCCCGAGTCTTCTGGCCATGAGCCGACAGTGACATCGACTAGGTCAACGAGCGGTTCGATGATGCGGACGAAATCGAGCATCTCCTCGATATCGATGCCAGGAAGTCCGTCACCTCCGTGAATTGCCAGGCGAATGGCTATCGCGCAGTCGTCGCCAATCGCGGCGCGCACCAGCTCCAAAGTTTCGCGCTGAAACCGCGCGCGGTTTTCCAGACTTCCGCCGTACTCATCGGTACGCCGATTGGTATGCGGGGAGAGCCACTGCGTCATGAGATAGCCATGCGCGCCGTAGACGTAGACGATGTCGAAGCCGACATCGCGGGCCCGACGAGCAGCAGTGACGAAGTCATTCTGAACTCGGCGGATGTCAGCGTAAGTCATCTCCTTTGCCAGGCTCGAGTACTTCCATTCGGAACCGAGTTGGCTTGGCGCGACCCTGTTGTTACGCGATTCTCCGTTGAGCGATTCCGAACCACCGTGATAGAGCTCGATGCCGGCGAGCGCTCCATGTTTGTGGATGGCGGCGGCTACGAGGCCGAGCGCCTGCATGTCGGACTCCGCCCAACAGTCAGCCGCGATCGCCGGGGTTTCGTCGGAATCAGCGGATACCGGTGAGTAGTCGATGTTCACCCCACCCCAACCGCCCTCGGCTTTGATAGCCCGAAACGCCGCGTGGGTCAGAGGCTTGCGCGAGCCGAAACCGGAGGCATGGGGGACTTGGTAGAAGCGATTGGGCAGAGTTTTGGGGCCGATTTGCACGGGCTCGAACAGGATCGCGTGCCTGGGATCCATCCGGTTCCTCGCGGTTCTCGATCGGTCGCCCGTGGCTGACTATCTAGTCAGCGGCTAGTTCTAGCACAGATGTGGCACCGCGTACACGCCGTGATTTGCCACGATTCGCTCCGGCCTTTACTCCAAGTTGAATAACTTTTGACAAACTTTCGAAGCCAGTATCTAATGATTGTTGTACAGCCCGGAAGTTGATCCCCTCACCCCTCTAACCCTGGAAGTGATCATGAGAATGACCTCGAAGTCTTCCTTCGCTGCAGTCGCAGTGACCGCCGCCGCCCTTGTCGTCGGCACCGTCGCCGCCGCCCCTTCGCAGGCCACGCCTTCACCATCGAGCCGAACCGCCGCCGCACCTACCGCCGCTACCGCCAAAGCACTCGGCCAGAAGTCCCTGGCGGCTGTTCTGACTAGTGGCAAAGTCGGTTTCGACCGCAACAGTCGCGACTTCGACATCCTGACTGCCGCCGTACTCGCCGTCCTCAAGGCGAAGCCGACGTCACCGGTCAGTGTTTTGGCCGACGGCTCGGTTGCGCTTACTGCCTTCCTTCCCACCGACGGCGCATTTCGTCGGCTCGTCGCGTCAGTGACGGGCAAGTCCTACCGCAGCGAAAAGCGAGTCTTCACTGCTGTCGCGGGGCTTGGCATCGACACCGTGGAAGCTGTTTTGCTTTACCACGTCGTCCCCGGCGCGACGATCACGGCACGGAAGGCGCTGAAAGCTAACGGCGCCGTACTCACCACTGCTCAAGGCGGCACCATTGGTGTGCGCGTCACGAACGGACCGCGGATCGAGCTCAAGGACAAAGACCTGAACTCCCGCAACCCACGTGTGCTGTTGTTTCTGACAAACATCAACTACGGCAACCGGCAAATTGCTCACGGAATCAACCGGGTGCTACGCCCGATTGACTTGCCGAGAGCGCACTAGCACAGACCTTTGCGAGTCCCCCGCAAACCTCCTCGCGGCCGACTCGCAAATCCATCCCGTGGGATAGCAAGCGGGGCACCGGTCCGCCCCTCGGACCAATGAAACGGCGGATCCTGACCACGTCAGGGTCCGCCGTTTCACGTTCGCGGAGTAGGCCGTTCTTGGATCGAATCCGGAATCCGGGATGAAGAGGCGGGCTTCATCCGAGTTCGGGTACCGCCAAATCGGGCCATGCTTGTCGGCTTCGCAGTTCAGCGCTTTCGCGTCGTACCGCGGGGTCCGCCCTCGATGGCGTCGACAAGCGCGAGGGACATCGTCGTCGCCACGGAAGACCTGCGATCAGCTCATCCGGTCTTGTGCGGGTAGGGGGCGCCGACGACCCACCCACCGATGTGTTCGGGACTGCCTTCCACCGGGAGGATGCGTGCTGGATCGCCGATCCTCACGAGGCCCGGCCGGATGACCCAGCAGTCCAGCGCGAGCTCGCCCCCGAAGTCGTCGCGGATGCGGCGCAGGACCTTGAGGTCCTGCTCCCCGGTGTCAGGGTCGATCGTCGTGACAATGCATCGCTGGCGCACCGAGTGGACACCGATGAGCACGTCACCGATGGCCACAGCCTGACCGGTCAATTGGGGCTCGAGGTCAGCGGGCACGCCCGACAGGACGAGGTTGGGTCGGAGTCTCCGGACGTCGTAACCGAGCCGCTCGACAGCACCATCCGTCGCGACGAGCAGGTTCAATACGTCGAATCGCTCCGGGTCGGTGTCGGCGACCAGCCGGGCGTCCAGTCCGGCGTGATCGTGGACGAGCGCGGCCGCCTCGGCGGAGTCCCACCGGTGACCTTTGATCCTGGGCGCTCCGTCAGGACCCGTGGAGACGGGCAGTGTGAGCAGGCCGTGGCGCGTGCGCCCGGTAAGGAGACCTCTTTGGTTAGCCACATGGACAACTCGATCGCCTTTGATGCCGTCAAGGGTCAACTGAACAGACTGCAACGCCTCGCCGCGCAGCGACTTCACCGGATACCGCCACAACTGCGAGACCGAGATGCCAGCCATCGATCGCCTCCTCCGGCGTGTCTTCGGCGCGGCGAACTAGTGGTGACCGAGGTTCTGCTGATTCTTCCAGATGCCGTCACCGGGCATGACGAGCCGCTCGGTCATCGGCACGCGCCACTCGGGGGTCGAGGTGGGTTCGCCCCAGTAGTCGGTGACGCGCACGACCTCGCCGTCCTCCATCTCGCCGATCGTGACATTCCGGTAGAGGCGTCCGTCTCCGTAGTTGCAGGTCCACTCAACAACGATCACGTCGTCGAGGTGCAGCCGCCTCCCGACCTCGAGTGTGAGCTCGGGGAAGTTGCCCTCCACCTCGGCAATGAGACGGCGTGATCGCACGATCTCGCCCATTTGCGGCCACTGGCGAACCACGCCCTCAGCCAGAGGTGCATCAAGGATGTATGCCACGCGGGTCGCGCCGTTGGACTCCTGCTCTGCAGTTCTCATTCGAGCTACATTCCTCTCAGGTTGCGTCGAGACGTGCGGGCACTTCGTCGTCTTGGGGATGGAAGGACCGACGGCTGTGGCCGAGGAGGACAGGTCGAGCCTCACCACCAACCAGCAGAGGGCCGGGCGCGGCAGCGGCGGTCTCGCCGACGCTGGCGTCAGAAACGGATGATGGTGCCACCGATCGTCTCGAGGTTGTCCTCGACCGCGACATGTCCCGACCAGCCGGACCAGCTCTGCGTCGGGCAGCGCGGCTAGGAGCAGCGGTGAACTCGCCAATGTCGCGTTCGTCGTTCATCAGGACGCCGCCAAGGCGTAGGGCGGTTCGTACCCGGCCGTGGCAAGACTGACACGCAGCCTGCGCCCGGCATCGAACAAGCACTTGAAGATGGCATTCCGGCCCCCGCACTCGGAGCGAGGCCGCCCGACGAGCCACGTCATGCGGAGCCACCCGTAGCAGGACTGTGTGCGGTATCGACGTCCACAGGTGGTCCAACCTTCACGAGTCGATCGAGTACAGCTCGCTACGACAAGACGGCGCGCGCCGTGCTCGTCAACCTAGCGGGGGCCGATGATCAACGATAGATAGCTTGCGAAGCAGATCAGCGTTTGCGGAGGCCCTCAGGCGAAGAAGTGCGTCTTTGGCCGAACGAGGCGTTCCCCACCCAGAACGATGTCGACTTTCTCATTGTAAAACGCGATCATGCCCGCGATTGGCAACAGCTGGCGGGTAGGGAAGTCATACGACCAACCGAGATCCGCGTGGATCGACTCGCCGGTCCGGACCGACCAGTACGCGCTCGTCGTCCCTTTGTAGGGACACTCGGTCACGGTGCCGGTGGGAATGAGGTGAGCGAAGTCAACTTCGGTTCGCGGCACGTAGTAGCGGGTAGGGAGGCCGGTCTCGAAAACCATCACCGGTGAGCCCGACTCGGCCAGTACGACCCCGTCCATCTCGACGCGGACCGACCGTGTCGACCGCAGTGCGTCGACGCGCACGTACGGGTTCCGCGGATGCACGAAGACCTGCTCGTCCTCCTCGAACCAACTGTCCAGACCCGCCCATTCGAAGCGAACCATCCCGGTCAACCCCTCGACCGGCGCGTCCGTCAGGAGCCGGGCCACGGCCGCACGCCGGGTGCCGGCTACCTCCAGCCCGTAGACCTGGGCCGGACCACGCCGCGTCTGCTGGACGTGCTGCTCATCGACGAGAAAGCCCTTCTGCACGTCTGCGAGTGGAATGTAGTACTGGGGGTAATTGGACCACTCCCACACGTAAAGCGCCCAAGTCGTGTCGATGACCTTCTCTCCGGCCAGGTAGCCGCGGATGCGTCGCGGAACAGGCTCGACCTGGTTGACCTTGGCGATCATTGCCGGATAGTCGCTCATGACTTTTCTCCCTCAAAGTGACTTGGACCAAACGGTTTCGGGACGCCGACAGCACGGCAGCCCCGGCAGCCCCCACCCCCCGTTTCGAGAGCGCGCCGGACGTCCGGGCTGTGCAGTTGATGGATCAGGGCACCTCTGCCGAGCAACGCCCGACCCTAGGACGGCGGTCCGGCCTTCGTTCGTCTGCTCGTCGTCCAGAGGGTCCGGGCCGTCCACATAGATGGGACCCGCGAGCTGCATCTGTGCGGGTCGAACATATATTCAACCTCCGCCTGGAAGAAGCCGAAGGACCGGAGATGCTCCACACCCCACGATTCCCGGCCGATGGGATCCGAGACCTGTCCAAGGGTCGAACGAAATCGATCTAAGAGGATGAAAGCCGCCGCTGTCGAGACCTGCTGCCCGACGATGTGCGGCACTAGCGCAGCGACATTGGTGGTCATGCGAGATCCGACTCGGCAACGCCGCCAATGGCACCTGTTGTGGGTGGTTGCTGGCCGATCCAGCTGAGGACCTGCGTTGCGTGTTGATCGGGTGAGAAGACGGGATGGAAGCGAATTAAGAGACGCGCTTGAGCCGTGTCCCGGCGTGTCGGACTCAGCCTCGTAGGGCCGAGAAGTATTGGGACACAGGGGTTCTTGCGTGTCGTTTGTGCGCCTGGCCCGAGGACCGACTAGTCAGTGGAGAACGGTCTCGTTGCCCCACGATGCCCTTAAGTCAGCCTGCTCGGTCATCCGCCCACCGGCTCCTTGTCCGGGAAGTGCGCGGTCTTGAGGATTCCCAAGGCGGCCGAGGGGAACACCAACACCGACAGCAGACCGGCGCAGACCAGCGCGGTCGCGTTGATCGAGGAGACGCGGCCAGTCAGTACCCCGATCTGGCTGGCGGTCACGATGAACGGCAGCGACGTCGCCTGCAACAGGGCAACCGCGACCGTCTGCCGGCGGCCCAGAACCGACGTGAACCACAACGCGGGCACGCCGCGTACGACCAGTAGCGCCAGCAGGAACAGCGGGACGAGCAGTGCCTCCGACGGTTGATCGACCAAGCCGCGGAGGTCGAGCCGGACACCGCTGGAGATAAAGAACACCGGGACCAGGAAGCCGAACCCGATGGCTTCGAGCTTGAGCCGGAAGTTCGGGTGCGACGCCGAGTCGCGGTCGAGCAGCGCGACGACCGCCCCGGCCATAAACGCGCCCAGGATGCTCTCAAGACCAAAGCGCTCGGCAAGGGCCACGAAAGCGATAAGCAGCAGGACAGCAAGGCGTACACGGATCTGCGCGGTCGTGTCTTGCAACCGGTCGAGGACGACACCGAGGGACATCGATCGGCCAGCTCGGCTAACGACGACGGCGGTCACGGCGGCGAGCACGGCGAACGCCACTAGAAGCACCACCTTGGCACCCGGGCTGCCCCCCGAGCTCGAGAACAGCAACGACAACAGCACGATTGCCGAGAAGTCGGCAACGGTGGCTGCCGATACCGCGGCGCGTCCGACGGCACTATCGAGTTGCTGGGCGTCCTTGAGCACCGGGATAACGAGCCCCAGCGAGGTCGCCGACAGGGTGATCGCGAACAACAGCGGTGATTTGACGACCCCAGCCGCCGAGAAAGCCAGCCCGACGCCGACGCCGAGCACGAGCGTGGTCAGGTAGCCCAGCACGGACTTTCGCAGGGTTACGCCGCCGAGCTGGCGCAAGTCGATCTCGAGCCCGGACAGGAACAGCAGGAACGCCAAGCCGATCAGTGCCAGGATCTGGACCGGCAGGTCGACGTGGACCCATCCGAGCACTGACGGTCCGACGATGACACCGGCCACAATCTCAAGTACGACGGCAGGGATCCTCAGCCTGGGGGCGTACCCGATCGCCAAAGGCGCGAGCACCGCGACGACGGAGATTAAGAGCAAGTTCTCGAACCGGACGTCAGGCATGGCCCTGGGCCCTCACGTCGGATTCAGCCACATCGAACACGTTCATCTACGGGTCTCCTCGGGTTGACCAACGGCGCGATAACAGAGGTCCGGTGGTCGGTCAGAAACAGCCGCTGGCCAGGGCCGGCTCACGTCTGGATCACCAGACCCAGGGGTGAGGGGACCATAGCGAGCAGGCGCGACGCGACTCTCTCAGTTCGCCCGCCCACGGACAATGCGGTGTACGGGTCGGCGAGAAACTCAACGCGAGAGGACCCCACCGTTGGCCTCGTCGAACCCGATGGCAATGTCGAAATGCTTAGGCCCGAACGCGGGGTGCCGGTCAAATGTCGTCGTTACAGTGACCAAGCAAAGCGAGAGAGCTCCCCCGGTGCGCACCATAGGAACCTGAAGGGCGTTTCACATGAGCGGATCTGGCTGGCATCGGATTTCACCCAGCGATATCCCTGATGAGGGCAGGGTGAACACCACCGTCGTCGCGGGTCGTTCGGTGGCGTTGACTCGGTGCGGTGGCACTCTTGGTGCGCTCGAAAACCGTTGCCCCCATCAGGGCGGCCCCGTGGGGGAGGGCTCGATAGAGGGCGGCCTGCTCCGGTGCCCCTGGCACGGCTACGACTACGACCCGATCACGGGCCAGCCGCCCGAAGGATTCACCGATGCAGTCACAGCGTATGAGGTTGCTGAACGTGAAGACGGTGCCTACGTCCTGCTCCCGGCCGCGTCGAACGTAGGTCGCACGGTTTCTGACGTCTTGGTCGAGACGCTCGTTGCCCACGGGATCGACACTGTCTTCGGCATGGTCGGTCACTCCAACCTCGGGTTCGCCGACGCCATGCGCCGCGCCGAGATGCGGGGTCAACTGCGCTTCATTGGGATCCGTCATGAAGGCGCCGCTTCCTTCGCAGCAAGCGCATACGGGAAGCTCACCGGTCGGCCAGCAGCGTGCTTCGCCATCGCCGGACCCGGCTCGACCAATCTCCTGACCGGTTTGTACGACGCGAAACTCGACCAATCGCCGGTGCTTGCGATTTCCGGACAGGTGCCGTCTAACGTGATGGGACGCGGGGCGTTCCAAGACCTCGACCTGTCAGCGGTGTTCCGCGACGTTGCGGTCACGACGACCACGGTTCACGCTGGCAGCGACCATGCCGAGCTGGCCGCGTTGGCTGTGAAACACGCGATCGACCACCGCGGCGTGGCCCACCTGGTCTTGCCCGATGAAGTGCAGGACCAGCCGTCCCTTGACCCCGCCGCGACCTCGACCGGCAGGTTCACGACGCGTCGGATCGGTCCCGACTCCGATGCGATCTCGGCGGCTGCGGCGTTGTTGCGCTCGGCGCGGCGACCCGTATTCGTGGTCGGCCACGGCGCGAGAGTTGGCCGGGCTGAGTTGCTTGCGCTTGCGGACCGTCTTGATGCGCCAGTTCTGACCACGTTTAAGGCCAAGGGGCTAGTTCCGGACACCCATCCGCTCGGAGCAGGAGTGCTGGGACGTAGCGGCACCCCAGTGGCGAGTTGGTTGATGAACGAATCAGATCTGTTGATCGTGGTTGGGGCTTCGTTCTCGAACCACACGGGGATCGCGCCGTACAAGCCCATCATCCAGATTGACGACGAGCCTGGAGCCATCGGTCGTTTCCATGCGGTGACTGTGCCGATTCTCGCCGACGCGTCGCTGGCTCTGGAAGCGCTCGACGTGGCGACCGGCGTCGCGGCTTCTCTGGATCAGCGGCCCGACATCGCCGCGCGGTGGGCGCTGTGGCGGGCAGAGAAGAATCGGCGTACCAGTGACGACCGCGGGCGGGGGGTCTCAGCGGCCGCAACTTTTGCCGCTCTGTCCGAGCATTTGCCAGCCGACGCTGTCGTGGCCGTTGATGTCGGCAACCATGCCTACTCACTGGGTCGCTACTTGGAGTCGAAGGGGCAACCGGTTCTGATGTCGGGGTACTTGGGGTCGATCGGCTTCGGATACCCCGCGGCCATGGGGGCGTGGGCCGCCGACCCGTCGCGCACCGTTGTTGCGGTGACTGGCGATGGAGGTTTCGGTCAATACGCGATGGAACTCAACACGGCAGTGAAGTACGGCATGCCGATCAAACATGTTTTGCTTAACAACAATGCCCTAGGCAAGATCGAGAAGGAGCAGATCGCTGGTGACTACCCGGTGTGGCATACATCGCTGACCAACCCGGACTGGGCTTCCTACGCCGACCTCTGCGGCGCCACCGGGATTCGGGTTGACCACCGCGAACAACTCGACGAGGCCTTCACGAGGTTGTTTGCGACGGCTGGGCCAGTGCTTTTGTGCGTTCAACAGGATCCAGCGCTTATCTGAACTGGGCATGGGGAAAGAAACGCACGGTTGCGGGGAAACCGCGTCGTTCCCGTGCACCATGATCGTCTGACGTCTGCCTACGCCTTCCGCGCACGGGTCTCCACCGGATTCGCGAAGCCGAATGCGTACACCTTGTCCTGAGTCATAGAGATCCTCATGGCTAGGCGCCGGGAGCGGTTGACGCAGTAACGTGCGGGACGGTTTTGCGTCGCGCGTAGGCAGCAGGAAGGCGTGGTATGGGGCAGGGCACCGAGGACACGGCTACACG
>JBBRTC010000003.1:0-80085 GCA_038244765.1 Candidatus Nanopelagicales bacterium
AGTCGGTGTCGCCGTTGGCGTTGGAGTGACCTGGGGTGAACCGAAACCTTCCTTGAGCACCGGACGGAAGGTGAGTTTCGCGGTCGATGTCAACGCCTCGCGTACGGCGGTGCTAATCGTCCCGGGGATCGATACGACGATGGCTGTACCCGAGCCTGTGCCCTGAGTGGTGACGGTGGCTTCAGCGACACCGAAACTGTCCACTCGACTCCGAATGATCTCGACGGTCTTGTCGAGCTGTTCGGAGGTGATCTGCCCTTCGCCAGTGGAGAGCTTGGGCACCAGGATGAACTCAGTTCCGCCACGCAGGTCCAAGCCGAGTTTGACGGAATGATCTTGACCCGGCCAGAAGGCGGTCAATCCGAGAACGACGATGATCAACAGCAGAATCGCCAGGATCCGTCCCGGTCGCTGCAAGGTAGGTGACGCCACCGTTGTCGTGTCTCCTGTACGTGGCCGGACCCACGCCGCGACGTGGCCACTCGACCGAACGGGCGCCCTCCCACACGGGAGCACGCGCAATTGCACGATCCGGGAGCCGGACCGACGGGTCAGTATTCCCGACGGTGCTGGAGAACTAACCAGGTGGGCACCCTCAACCCCGCGTGTCGTCCTCCGCGTCGCCTAGCGGTTTGTCTCGGGCGTCGTCTACTGGGTCCTCGAGGTCGACGTCCGGGGAGATGACTTTGGCAATTGCGATCTTGATGTAGCGGACCCGTACGCCGGGGGCGATCTCCAATTCGACCTCGTCGTCGTCGACCGAGGTCACAGTCCCGAACAACCCAGCCGTGGTCATGACCTCAGCGCCGGCGCGGACGGAATTCGCGACTGAGCGCGCGTCCTCGGTGCGCCGACGAGAGGGCCGGATGATGAGAAAGTAGAAGGCCAGCGCCAGCAATAGCAGTGGCACGAGGGTGGCGAGCTCCACGTCAGGTCTCCTCGTCAAGCAACGATGGTTGATCCCCATCTTGCCCGACCAACGACTGCCCTCCAGAGCGGGTGGCCGAGGCAGCCAGCGAAGAAGCAGGAGGAGCAGTCATTCCCAAGTGCTCCCATGCCGCCGCGGTCGCCACTCGGCCCCTCGGAGTACGAGCGAGAAACCCCGCACGAACGAGGAAGGGTTCGCTCACAGTCTCGACGGTTTCCGCTTCCTCACCCACGGCAACGGCCAAGGTGCTCAGACCAACGGGTCCACCACCGAACAACTGAACGAGAGCGGTGAGAACCGCGCGGTCCAGCCGATCCAGTCCTAACTCGTCGACTTCGTACAACGTGAGAGCCGCGCGAGCGACATCTCGATCAATTGCTCCGTCGGCCCGTACCTCGGCAAAATCGCGTACGCGGCGCAGCAACCGATTCGCGATTCGCGGCGTACCGCGCGAACGACCAGCGATCTCGTCACGACCGTCATCATCGATGCGTACATCGAGCAATCCAGCGGACCGCTTCAGGATCCGCTGGATTTCTCCGGTTTCGTAGAAGTCCATATGCGCGGTGAAACCAAAGCGGTCGCGCAGCGGCGGCGGGAGCAAGCCAGCCCTCGTCGTCGCGCCCACCAATGTGAACGGCTCCAAATCGAGCGGAATCGCCGTAGCCCCAGGGCCTTTGCCAACAATGACATCCACCCGAAAGTCCTCCATCGCCAGGTAGAGCATTTCTTCTGCGGGTCGGGCCATTCGATGGATCTCGTCGAGGAAAAGCACCTCGCCTGGTTGCAAGGAACTCAGCACTGCGGCCAAATCGCCTGCGTGTTGAATTGCGGGCCCAGACGTGACGCGGATCGGCATGCCAAGTTCGGCGGCGATGATGAGGGCGAGGGTCGTCTTCCCCAGCCCGGGCGGCCCGGACAGCAGTACATGATCGGCGGCTCCGCCACGCCCGACGGCGGCCTGAAGAACCAACGAGAGTTGATCCTTCACTCGGCCCTGGCCGATGAATTCGGTCAGGTCCCGAGGCCTGAGCGCTCCTTCGACCGTGACGTCGTCGGCCACCGTGTTGGCGTCGACAAGCCGTATGTCCGCGTCGCTCATCCGCGGTCCAAACTGCGAAGAGCGCGGCGGAGCAGTCCGGCAACGTTGGGCTCCTCGATCTCGACCGACCCATTGGCACGGCGCTCTTCGGCAACTTCGTCGGCTACTCGATCCACGGCCACATCGGCATCACGAGTCGTCCATCCCAAGCCGGTGAGCGCGGCATGTACCTGGTCGCGCCAGGGGCCCTGGCCTTTAGCACTTCGCGTCATGTCGGTGAGGTCAACCGTCGTGGACGACCGCGGTGAGCCGAGCCGGTCCTTCAGCTCCAGCACCATGCGCTGAGCACCCTTACGACCCACGCCAGAAATGCGAGTGAGCGTGGCCAAGTCCTCGGAGGCGATCGCCCGACGCAGATCGTCAGGACGCAACGTGGCGAGCGCTCCGAGTGCGATCCGCGGGCCGATCCCGGACACTGTTTGCAACACGTCGAAGACGACGCGTTCATCGTCGTCAGCGAAGCCGTACAGCGTCAGCGAGTCCTCGCGAACGACCATGCTCGTCGGTAGATGCGCCTCGTGTCCGACTCGCAAACCCGCGATTGTTTGAGGCGTACATGCGACGAGGAGCCCTACTCCTCCCACTTCGACGACGGCGGCATCAGGTTGCAGCTCATCGACACGCCCGCGTACAAACGCGATCATCGGATCACCTCGACGCGTTGCTGGGTAGAAGTGCGGGAAGCAGTCTGGGCACGGACGGCATCGTCGAGGCGTTGCGTGGCATTGCCCCGCCACAGATGGCAAATGGCCAGCGCAAGTGCATCGGTGGCATCGGCCGGCTTGGGCGTGGCAGTCAACTTCAGCAGTTTCGTGACCATCATCGCAACTTGTGCTTTGTCGGCACGACCGGACCCGGTGACTGCGGCTTTCACTTCACTCGGCGTGTGCAGCGCGACCGGGATGCCCCGGCGGGTCGCTGCGACGATCGCTACGGCGCTCGCTTGCGCTGTCCCCATCACGGTCCGCACGTTGTGTTGACTAAACACTCGCTCAATTGCCACGACATCTGGCGAATGGTCATCCAGGGCACTGTTGAAGTGACGATCGAGTTCGATCAAGCGATCGCCGATCGCGTCGGTGGGTCGGGTCCGCGCCACCTCGACGCAGACCATCGAGACCCTCCTCGAGGCTGATCCGTCGACAACCGCGATCCCGCAGCGAGTCAGTCCGGGGTCGATCGCCAGGACGCGCATCTCGGACCTCCCCGGCGAAATCCTTCCCACACCGAGCTACCTAGCGCCCCGGCCGTCCGAACATGTGTTCGGATACCTCACCCTAACGATGCGGTCTCACACGGGCGGGGCGACTCGCCCAGCCGAATCCACCCACATCGCGGGAGTTGGCCCATCTTTAGGGCGCTCCTGTCCGCCGGTGAGCTGGTTAGCTGATGGCCTCGAGTATCTCGTCGCTGACGTCGAAGTTTGCGTAGACATTTTGTACGTCGTCGCTGTCTTCGAGGGCATCTATGAGGCGGAAGATCTTGCTCGCGCCCTCTTCGTCGAGTTCGACTGTGACGCTGGGCAGGAACGACGCCTCGGCGGATTCGTAATCGATTCCAGCGGACTGCAGCGCCGTGCGGACAGCGACGAAGTCGGTCGCCTCGCTGACCACTTCGAAGGCCTCGCCCAGGTCATTGACCTCTTCGGCTCCCGCATCGAGTACGGCATTGAGGACATCGTCCTCGCTCAACGACCCGTTGGGCACGATCACGACTCCCTTGCGATGGAACATGTAGGAAACCGAGCCAGGATCCGCCATCGATCCACCATTGCGGGTCACGGCGACGCGCACGTCAGAAGCGGCTCGGTTCCGGTTGTCTGTCAGGCACTCGATCAGCAAGGCGACACCGTGGGTGCCGTAGCCCTCGTACATGATCGTTTGCCAGTCTGCCCCGCCGGACTCGGCCCCGCTACCGCGTTTGACTGCCCGGTCGATGTTGTCAATCGGGACCGAATTCTTTCGCGCCTTTTGCATCGCGTCGTAGAGCGTGGGGTTGCCGTCGGGGTCGCCGCCGCCGGTTCGCGCAGCCACTTCGATGTTCTTGATCAGCTTCGCGAACAGTTTGCTGCGCTTGGCATCAACAACGGCCTTCTTGTGCTTGGTCGTAGCCCACTTGGAATGGCCGCTCATCGCTGTTTCACCATTTCGACGAAGTATCGGTGAACTCGGGGGTCACCGGTGAGTTCTGGGTGGAACGACGTCGCGAGCACCTTGCCTTGTCGAACCGCGACGATCCTACCGGCGGCAGGTCCCCCCTCGATCGTGGCGAGCACTTCGACCTCGGGTCCGGTGGACTCAACCCATGGGGCGCGTATGAACACAGCATGCAAGGGTTCGGGCCCAAGGCAGGGCATCGCCAGATCGGATTCGAAGGAGTCCACTTGGCGGCCGAACGCGTTTCGCCGTACGACCACGTCGAGTCCCCCGAAGGTCTGTTGATCCGGGCGCCCGTCCATCACTCGCTGCGCGAGCATGATCATTCCCGCACAGGATCCATAAGCCGGAAGGCCTTCGCGAATTGCGCGAGTGATCGGTGCGACCAGGCCATTGGAACTGGCCAGCAGGGACATCGTGGTGGACTCCCCGCCGGGGACCACCAGCGCGTCGAGGCCTTCGAGGTGATCGGCACTGCGCACCTGGCGGGTCTGCACCCCGCAGGCGGCGAGCACGTCTTCGTGCTCTCGCACGTCGCCTTGCAAGGCGAGGACACCAATGGTGGTCACGTCAGCAATCCTCCCCGATCAACGTCGGAGCGTTGCTACCAGCCGCGGGCGGCGTACCTCTCACTGTCGGCAAGCGTGTCGAGGTTGATGCCGACCATCGCTTCCCCGAGCCCACGCGAGACCTTGGCCAACACGTCCGGGTTGTCGAAGTGCAACGTCGCTTGAACGATGGCTTCCGCTCGCTTTACTGGATCGCCGGACTTGAAAATGCCCGAACCGACGAACACGCCCTCAGCACCGAGTTGCATCATCATCGCCGCGTCGGAGGGAGTCGCAATCCCGCCTGCGGTGAACATGACCACGGGCAATTTGCCGCGCTCGGCGACTTCAGCGACCAATTCGTACGGGGCGCCGAGTTCTTTCGCCGCGTTGTAGAGCTCCTCGGAGCCCATCGATGCGATCCGGCGGATGTCGCCGATCATTTGACGCATGTGGCGGGTGGCCTCAACGACGTTGCCGGTGCCAGCTTCGCCCTTAGAACGGATCATGGCCGCGCCCTCGGCGATGCGCCGCAACGCCTCACCGAGGTTCGTTGCTCCGCACACGAAAGGAACAGTGAAAGCCCACTTGTCGATGTGGAGTTTCTCGTCTGCCGGTGTGAGGACCTCAGATTCATCGACGTAGTCCACGCCGAGGGCTTGCAACACCTGGGCTTCTACAAAGTGCCCGATACGCGCCTTCGCCATCACCGGAATCGACACGGCCTCGATGATTCCGTCGATCATGTCCGGGTCGGACATGCGGGCGACTCCCCCGTCGCGGCGGATGTCGGCCGGCACGCGCTCCAGTGCCATCACCGCAACGGCGCCAGCGTCTTCGGCGATCTTGGCTTGATCAGGGGTGACGACATCCATGATGACGCCGCCCTTGAGCATCTCGGCCATTCCGCGTTTGACCCGCGCGGTACCCACAGCGGTTGTTGCGTCGTCGCCGTGAGCGGGGCGGGCGGTGCCGGACTCGCTGGACACAGGAACCTCTTTCTCGCGCCGTACGGGCGCCGAATCGGGATCGTCAGAAGATGACTCCATCGTACGGCCCCGCGGGCATTTCGCTCACCGGCTCAAGGTGCGCCGCGTCAGCGCACGGAGATGGGGGACTTCTTGTTCACCAGAAGCACCCACACCTGACCGACCCCGAATGGAAGGCGTTGGCCGTTAGCGCCGAGGTACGTCGTGCCGGCCGACAGCGAAGGACGCGACCATGTCACCGGCCACGCGCGGCCATCGCGTAGGACCCAACCCTTCCCGGTGCCAGTCGTCACGGACAGCGGTGTCTTCTCGCCAAACTTGTCGCCGTACCCGGAGTTCTTCTCCTTGACGTACTGGACGACCACTGTCGTCGCGTACTGGCCGCCCCCTTCGGAGGCCCGTGCGGGTCGACCGTTGAGCGACACCTTGTAAGTGCGCGTGCTGGGCACCCAGACAAATCCCGCCGATGACGATGGCCACGTTGCCCGCATGGTGGTACCAGCGCGACCACCCACGGGGATGTCGGTCGAGAAGACAAAGCCAATGTCTTTTGCCGTACCTGCCTTAGGCGCACGGGCCAAGAGTTGCGCCGACCTCCCCATGAGGTTGTACGGCGCGAAGCGACTGCTATCACGGAAATAGCCACGGCCGCCGGCGTCGTCGGACACGTCGTAGAACGGGGCGGACGCCAATGCTGGCTTGAGTTTGTGTTGAGCACCGGAGTATGCGAACGCCGGACGCCCGTATTGCGCGAAAAGTCCGATGTCAGTAATGCGAGCGCTTCGAATCGGTCCCACCACGCGCGGCAGCGTGGTCGCGAACACGGCCGCGATTCGAGTCAGGCCGCCTTCAACTTCCTCGATGTACACAACATCTGCTTGACGCAAGCCCACGTGTGGTTGAGCGGGTCGGGTGTTGTCGATCTTAACGATCAACACTTGTTTGCCCGCTCCCCCGATCCGTCCCGAAAACGGCGATGCATTCGAAACAGTGGTGGGACTCGGGCTCACCGAGGCCGATGCTGACCCCGAGCCCGTCGTGGACGACGAGGCGGCCGTCGGTGCACCCGACGAGCACCCCGCAATCGCGACCGACCCCAAGGCTCCGAGGACACCGAGGCGGCGCAGAGATTTGATCAGGTGAGGAGTCAGCACCGGGTGAGAGTACGTGCCGAGGGCAAACTAGTCGCTCAGCGGTCGACCAAGCCCGGAGGCGGCGTGTCGTCCATCTCGAACGTTGTCGGCCACGATGTGTGCCCAGCAAGGTGAAACCAGCGAGCCATCCGCTGTCTGCGAAGCAACCGCGCTTGGGCCACCGCATCGTTGAGGAATCGCCGCGACAACTCGACCCGCCGTACGGCCGACGCAAGTCCGCCGAACAACTCGCTTGCCCCAGGTTCGTCTTCGATCTCAGTCAATTCTTCGCCCGCGGCAAAGGCGGCACCCAGGACGCGAGTCAACTCGCTTTCGACGAGACCGCGTTCGGCGTCGTCGTCAGGATCTGCGCCTTGTGAGTCCCGCGCCGCCTCAACAAGCAACAGGCTGGTCGCTGGATCAAGCAGGCCAGACGAAGCGACTTCAAGCGTCGACGCGCTACGTCGAAGCAACTGTGAGTCCAGCGAAATACGAGCCGTATCGATGCGGTGATGTAGGCGATCCAGTCGTCCCGCTGTCGAACTCAAATACAACCCAAACAAGGCCAGGAGGCCCAGAAGAACCACGATCAGCGGCCATTGATCACTCACTCGTCGTCTCCAGCAGTCCGCGTGTTCCCCGACGTGCGAGAAAGCTTGCCAATGAGTTGACCCTTGAGATCCTCACGGACCGGCTGACCCTCAACGGTGACACTGGCATACACCTCGAGCACTGACGCCGCAACGACGTCCCAATCGAATTCGTGCGCCCTCGCGAGTCCGGCCTTCACGAATGACTCGCGCACGTCATCGTTGGTCAACGTGTCGATCAGTACCTCAGCGAGCGACTTGATGTCTTCGTTGTCAAAGAGTCGACCTGCTCGCCCCTCGTCGAGCACGCGGCGAAACGCCTCGAGGTCGCTGGCCACCACGGCCGTTCCCGCCGCCATTGCTTCAAGCAGCACGATGCCGAAACTCTCACCGCCGGTGTTCGGTGCGACGTACACGTCGGACTGGTGCAGCGCATCGACCTTTCCTTGTTCGCTCACGAGGCCAAGGAATGTGACCCGCTCCAAGACCTCGGCCGGGATTCCCTGGGTCGCGGCGTCGATGTCCCCCGGGCCGGCGACGAGTAGTCGTACGCCGGGAACCGCGTCGATTACTGCGGGGAGCGCGTCGAGCAAGATCTGCAACCCTTTTCGAGGCTCATCGATTCGACCGAGGAACATCAGAGTAGGCACCGACGTCGAAGACCTCGGCGAACTGTCGAGCCGTGCAAATCGTGCACATGCCACACCATTGGGGATGAGTACGGCGTCACTGCCCAGATGCTCGACGAGTGTTTGCCTGGCGTACTCACTGACCGCAATACGACCGGTGATCTTCTCTAGTCCGGTTTGGAGGAACGGCGCGGCAAAGGCCAACACGCGCGACCTGGTGTTGGAGGTGTGAAAAGTCCCCACGATCGGTCCGCGGGCGGCCCAACATGCGATGAGGCTCGTGCTCGGCGCGGATGGTTCGTGGACGTGCAATACGTCGAATTCCCCGTTACGCAACCACTTTCGTACTCGTGACGCCGCGGTCGGTCCGAAATTCACACGCGCGACCGATCCGTTGTAACTCACCGCGAGGGCCCGACCCGAGGACACCACATGGGCGGGAAGTACGGCGTCATCGGCCGCCGGAGTCAGAACACTGACGTCGTGTCCGAGATGGATGAGCGCTTCAGCAAGGTCGCGAACATGGGCCTGAACCCCGCCAGGGACAGACCAGTCGTAGGGGCAGACCAAACCCACCTTCACTGTTCTGACCCCGGTGCGCTGTCCAACCAAAAGCGCGCCATCATGTGCCAGTCCTGCGGCGATTGCTCTATCCCGACTGCGTATACGTCAGCAAGTTCCTGAGTCGCTTTGGCGAGCATGACCTGTCGCTCGGCTCCGAGATCCGGGATGACTTGCTCTCCTATCGTCGCACGCTGGTGGCGACCGTCGAATCGCAACGTGGCGGGATGCAACGCCGCACCGGTCTGCGCCGCGAGCAATGCGGGGCCGATCGGCATCTTGGTTCGACCGCCGAAGAAGTCGACTTCGATTCCGCGTTCGGTGAGATCACGGTCGGCCACCAAACACACCAGTCCTCCGGCACGTAAGTGGCCGATGAGCGCACGAAAGGTATCCGAGCCACCCCCGGTGAGGGGTAATACCGTCATCCCGAGCGATTCGCGATACGCGAGGAACTGGTCGTAGAGACCCTCCGGTTTGAGCCGCTCGGCCACCGTCATCAGAGGCCGGTGCTTGATGCATGCCCAGGCACCGGCGTGGTCCCAATTCGCCATGTGAGGGAGCGCGAGGACGACGCCACGCTCCGCCGCCAACGACGCGACGAGCCGATCCTCATGGACACAGTCGAATCGATCGACGACCTCCGCTCGACTCCACTCGGGCAGCCTGAACGCTTCACACCAGTAGCGCAGGTAGGACCGCATGCCCGCCCGTGTCACGTCGTCGAGAGCGACATCTCCGGCACCGGCAGCAACGACACGAGCAAGGTTGGCACGCAAACGCTGAACACTCTTACCGTTTCGTCGCCACGCCACGTCCGCGATGCGGTTGAACGCGGCGTACGCCTGTTTCTCGGGCATTCGGCGCACTGCCGCCCACCCCGCGCGATAACCCAATTCAATGCCGCTATCTCGCACCATCATGAGGCCGAACTCTCACGAGCAAAGGCTTGATGCACGGCCACCATGCGTTGGCCGACGGTGATGACGGTGAGTACGGCGAGGATCATGAGCGCGATTTGCATGGCGTTCGGCACGTTGAGCCCAGCGAGTAGCGCGCCGATTGCGACGATGATGATTCGTTCAGACCTACCAGCGATGCCGACCGTGCACTCGACGCCAAGACCCTCAGCTCGCGCCTTCGTATAGGACACAAGAGTCCCGCCGATCAAGCACGTCACGGTCACACCGACCATCCAGGGCGAGTCGGTGCGAACGAAATAGATCAGCAGGCCCGAGAACATCGCACCATCACCGACGCGATCCAGCGTGGAGTCCAGAAACGCTCCCCACTTCCCCGTCGAACCGGACAGCCGTGCCATCGTCCCGTCCAACATGTCCGAAAACGCAAAGCACGCGCACACGAGTAGCGCCCCAAGGAACTGACCTCGTGGCAGGAAGTACAGCGCGCTCGCGGAAAAGCCCACTGACCCGATGACCGTGACGGCGTCCGGCGTCAGGCCGACGGCGAGCAAAGCCCGCGCGACTGGTTGGACGACTCGGGCTACGCCGGCCCGCACAGATTGGTTGTCGAGCATTCCCATCCTTAGGTCGCCCCGGGTCGCTGAGGTCGACCGATCGTAGCCGCGTCATCCCTTGTGGCCGTGGATCGTCGGAATCGGTTGCCTCCGCATACCTAGGGGGTGAACAGTGACCGCACCACTAGGTCACTCAGGGATCGCTGGTACTAATCCCGTGAGGATCTCGCCAGCATCCCGGGCACGAGGAGGACTCACCATGGCCGACAAGACCCCCGCGGGAGCCGCGGGCACAGCTCCGGAGGCCGACCAGCCCGCGAAGATTCGCAATGTCGTGTTGGTTGGCCCATCCGGATCAGGCAAGACCACGTTGGTCGAATCACTCCTCGTCGCCGCGGGGACCATTCCGCGAGCGGGACGAGTCGAAGAAGGCACGACCGTCAGCGACTTTGACGAAGCTGAGGTACGCCAACAGCGCTCGGTTTCTTTGGCGCTCGCCCCGCTCATGTTCGACGGGATCAAGGTCAATCTGCTCGACACCCCGGGGTACGCCGACTTCGTGGGCGATCTACGAGCGGGGCTGCGCGGTGCCGACGCAGCACTGTTCGTCATTGGGGCCACCGACGGCGTCGACACTTCCACCGCGATGGTCTGGGACGAGTGCGCCGCCGTCGGGATGCCACGCGCCGTCGTCGTGACGAAACTGGACAAGGAGCGGGCCGACTTTGACGAAATCGTCGCCGTCGCGGGCCGACTCTTCGGCGACGGCGTGCTGCCGCTGTACCTGCCGATGGCCGCCGATGACGGCAGCGTTGCTGGGCTGGTCGGATTGCTCTCCCAAAACGTGTCTGACTACTCGTCGGGTGTGCGAGTCGTACGCCCGGCAGAGGGTGAGCATCGCGCTCTCATCGAAGGAATCCGTGGAACTCTGATCGAGGGGATCATCGCCGAGAGCGAAGACGAAACGCTGATGGATCGCTATCTCGCCGGAGATGACGTCGAAGTCGAAACCCTGATCGACGACCTCGAGACAGCCGTTGCGCGCGGATCGTTCTTTCCCGTACTTCCCTCGGCTCTCGTACCAAGTGGCTACGGCTGCGTCGAGATTTTGGAACTCATCACCCGTGGCTTCCCCTCCCCGTTGGAACATCCGATGCCACCGGCCACAACTCCGAGCGGAAACCCGCGAGCCCCACTGACATGCGACCCGGACGGCCCACTTCTTGCCGAAGCGATCAAAACAACGACAGACCCGTACGTCGGCCGCGTCTCCCTGGTCAGAATCTTTTCAGGGCGGCTCCGACCCGATTCGACTCTGCACGTGTCTGGTCATTTTGCCTCAGACCTGGGCCACGTTGACCATGACGTGGATGAGCGAGTGGGCGCCGTCTCCTCACCTCTCGGCAAGCACTTGCGAACGGTTTCACAGGGCGTGGCCGGCGACATCGTGTCGGTGGCCAAACTGACGCGGGCCGAAACCGGGGACACGTTGTCGTCCAAGGAAGAACCGCTCCTCATGGAACCGTGGGTGATGCCCGACCCGTTGCTACCGGTCGCGATTGTGGCGCACTCGAAGGCCGACGACGACAAGATGTCGCAAGGCCTCGGCCGCCTCGTTGCTGAGGACCCGACCATGCGCCTTGAGAAGAACGCTGAAACTGGGCAACTTGTGTTGTGGTGCATGGGGGAGGCTCACGTCGACGTACTTCTCGACCGCTTGCGTAACAGGTACGGCATCGCCGTTGACTCGGTGCCAGTTCGCGTGTCGCTTCGCGAAACCTTCGCTGGTCCGAGCAAAGGTCACGGGCGCTTGGTGAAGCAATCCGGCGGCCATGGGCAATACGCCGTGTGTGACATCGAGGTCGAGCCGTTGCCGCCCGGCAGCGGGTTCGAATTCGTTGACAAGGTGGTGGGCGGTTCCGTTCCGAGACAGTTCATCCCGAGCGTCGAGAAGGGCGTACGCCAGCAGATGGGTCGCGGAGTCGCGGCCGGCTATCCCCTCGTTGATATTCGGGTGACGCTGCTCGACGGCAAGTCCCATTCGGTGGACTCGTCGGACATGGCCTTCCAGCACGCCGGTGGACTCGCATTGCGTGAAGCCGCGGCAGCGAGTGGCGTGTCACTGCTGGAACCCGTCGATGAAGTCACCGTCTTGGTCTCCGACGAATATGTCGGGTCGGTGATGAGTGACTTGTCTGGAAGGCGGGGCCGTGTCAGCGGCACCGAGCCGGCCGGCAACGGACGTACGTTGGTGCGCGCTGAGGTTCCGGCGCTGGAATTGACCCGATACGCCATTGAGTTGCGCTCGATGTCACATGGAACCGCGACTTTTACCCGCCACTATCGGGGCCACGAGCCGATGCCACCACAACTGGCAAAAAAGCTCCAAGCCCAATAGCCCACTGGGTTGCGTCCGTGGGCAGATCAGGCGCCCCATGCTTGGGCGAGGAGTTCGCGAGTACGTCCAAGCAACTCGGGCATCGTCTTGGTGCCACCGATCACCGGCATGAAGTTGGTGTCTCCGCTCCAGCGGGGAACCACATGTTGATGCAGGTGCCCAGCGATCCCAGCTCCACCGGCGTTGCCCTGATTCATCCCGATGTTGAAACCCTGCGCGCCCGAGACCGCGCGAAGCACGGTCATCGCCTTCGCGGTGAGCGAGGCGACCTCGCTCGTCTCCCCAGGCGTCAATTCGGTGTAGTCAGGGACGTGGCGATACGGACACACGAGCAGATGCCCTGCGTTGTACGGGTAGAGATTGAGTACGACGTAGACGACCTCGCCGCGAGCCACGACGAGGTCCTCGTCACCGGTGAGTAACGGTGCTCGACAGAAGGCGCACTCATCACCGGCATCTTGGTGGTTCGGCTTGTTTTCCCCGAGGATGTATGCCATCCGATGGGGAGTCCACAGCCGGTCCCAATCCGATACACCCACGATCGACCCTCAAACCTGAGCGCGCGCTGTGATCGCAGCCACAATTTCGGCCACCGCATCATCGATGGACACGCCGTTTTTCTGCTCGCCACTTCGATACCGGAACGACACCGCTGACGCACTTACGTCGTCATCACCAGCGAGCAACATGTATGGGATCTTTTGCCTCTGCGCGGTGCGAATCTTTTTCTGCATCCGATCATCGGAGCGATCCACCTCAACGCGTACACCCGCGGCACGTAACATGACGGCTACTTCATCGAGGTATGCCACGTGAGTTTCGGTGATGGGAATGCACACAACTTGCACCGGAGCGAGCCACACCGGGAATGCGCCGGCATAGTGCTCCAACAACACAGCGAAGAATCGCTCGATGGAGCCAAACATCGCGCGGTGAATCATCACCGGTTGCTGTCGACTTCCGTCGGGAGCCGTGTACTCCAACTCAAACCGCTGTGGTTGGTTGAAGTCGACCTGGATCGTGGACATCTGCCACGTGCGTCCAATCGCGTCACGGGCCTGGACCGAAATCTTCGGCCCATAGAACGCGGCACCCTCCGGGTCCGGAACCAACTCGAGGCCACTCTCCTTCGCCGCGTCTGCCAGAGCCGCAGTGGCCTCGGCCCAGTCATCATCGGTGCCGATGGACTTCTCGGGATCGCGAGTCGACAATTCGAGGTAGAAGTCATCGAGCCCATAGTCACGCAATAGGTCGAGGACAAAATCCAAGAGCGACTTGAGTTCTCCGCCCATCTGCTCGCGGGCGCAATAAATGTGCGCATCATCTTGGGTGAAACCTCGCGCACGAGTGAGACCGTGAACAACGCCGGACTTTTCGTACCGATAGACAGTGCCAAATTCGAACAACCGCAACGGCAACTCGCGATAAGACCGTCCGCGCGAACGAAAAATCAAGTTATGCATCGGGCAGTTCATCGGCTTGAGGTAGTACTCCTGCGCCACCCGCCGGACGTGCCCTTCCGAGTCGATGTCGGCATCGAGCAACATCGGCGGGTACATGCTTTCGGCGTACCACTGCAGGTGCCCACTGGTTTCAAACAACTGCGCCTTGGTCACATGCGGGGAGTAAACAAACTCGTAGCCCGCTTCTTCGTGGCGATCTCGCGAGTACGCCTCCATCTCCCGGCGCACCACACCGCCCTTGGGATGAAACACCGCCAACCCCGAACCGATCTCTTCCGGGAATGAGAACAAATCGAGTTCGGTTCCCAATCGTCGGTGGTCGCGCTTCTCCGCCTCCTCCAAGAACGAGAGGTAAGCCTTCAGCGCGTCGCGGTCCGGCCACGCTGTGCCATAGACCCGCTGCAACTGCGGGTTCTTTTCACTCCCCCGCCAGTACGCCGCCGCCGTACGCATCAGCTTGAAAGCGGGAATAAGCCGAGTCGTCGGCAGGTGTGGACCGCGGCACAAATCGCCCCACACTCGCTCGCCGGACTTGGCATTGATGTTGTCGTAGATAGTGAGCTGAGTTCCGCCAACTTCCATCACGTCGTCGGCGGCGCCACCTTTCAAGCCGATCAATTCACACTTGTACGGCTCGTGCGCCAACTCCTTGCGGGCTTCATCTTCGGTGACAACTCGACGCGAAAACCGCTGTCCCGCCTTGGTAATCTCTTGCATTCGTTTTTCGAGCTTCACCAGGTCTTCGGGGGTGAACGGCGTGTTCACGTCGAAGTCGTAGTAGAAGCCGTCCTTGATTGGGGGGCCAATCCCAAGCTTTGCATCCGGGAACAAGTCTTGAACAGCTTGGGCCAGCACGTGAGCGGTCGAATGACGCAGCACGTCAAGACCGTCTTCGGAGTCGATGAGCACGGGCTCCACCGAGTCGCCGTCTGCAACTTCGTGGGCCAGATCGCGCAATTCGCCGTTGACCCGCGCAACCACAACCCAGCGATCCTCGAACAGGTCTGCGTACGTCGTACCTGAGTCCACCGTCTGGTCAACCTGCTCAGAACCAGAACCCACGGCGACACGTACTGACGACACGACTACTCCACTCTGTTGTGACCTCGCTGATCGTGCACCCGCGGCGCGCGACGCCCGATGCTACCGGCGGAGGTCGCGATCAGCGTGCGTAGAAACCCACCCGCATCAGCCGTCCGTCGTATGTGACGACCCAGAGCTCCTGCCCCGGGCCCGTTCCAAAGGCGGTAAGACCGCGAGCGGAGCCGATCCGCGAGACGATGCCGGATCGGTAGGCGACCACGTTGCCGGTGACAAAGTCGCCCGCCACATAAGTCCCGGCGGCCAAGGAGGCGTACTTGGTGCCTCGATAGACGTAGCCGCCGATGAGGGCCTCCGCGCCGGAGAGCTCGGTGCACCCGGCGACGTTGTCGGGGTGGCACCGTTCGAAGACCGGGTTGCTGTAGCGGGTGCCCGCACTGCACCGGCTCGAGTTGTAGGTGTGGAGGCCTTCGCGACACGACCAACCAAAGTTCAAGCCACGTGCGTGGGGCGACGCATAGTTGACTTCCTCCCAGCGATTCTGACCTACGTCGCCGATCCACAGCGCGCGCGTCACGGAGTCAAACGACCAACGCCACGGATTGCGAAGTCCGATGTGCAGAATCTCCCGGCGAAAGGAGCCAGACCGGGCGTACGGGTTACTCGGCGGGATGCAGTATCGACGCGTTCCGCACCGTGAGGTCGCATTGATCCGCAACATCTTTCCCGACAGGGATTTGCGGTTCTGCGCGTTGGCGTAGGGATCCCCGCCGCCGCCGCCATCACCGGTTCCGAGGTAGAGCAGGCCATCGGAGTTGAATCCAATCTGCCCGCCGTTGTGATTCTGTTGACCCGGATGCGGTACGACGAGGACCGTGCGCAACGTTGTCGTCGAGACACGGCTCGAACTTGCGCGGGTCGCTTTCACGCGCGCCAACACCAACGCATTGTCAGTGCGCGTGTAGGTCACCCAGATGTAGGGCGACGTGGCAAAGCGCGGACTGAACGCAACGCCCAGCAATCCTTGCTCACCGCCCGACGAGTTCACATAGCGACGCAGATCGAGGTAGTAGCCGCGCTGGGCATGACCACGCGCAACGACCCTGATCGTGCCCCGCCGTTCGGCGACGAACATCCGACCTGACGAATCTGGCGGCGTACCGGTCCAGATCGGTTGGGCAAAACCATGGGCTTGGAGCCGGAAGTAGATGTGCAAGTGGGCCGGGGCCACCGGTGTCGTACGCACTGTGGTGCTAGCGCGAACAGCGGTCGTTGGCCCAGAGACCGCCGGAGTGCTGCTCCCTTGAGCCGGTGCGGCAACCACGGAGGCCAGGATCGCGGTACCGATCGCGGCAATAACCATGCGTCGACGAATCGGCTGGAAGGGCGTGTTGAACGGGCGGGGGAAGTCAGCTCCAAGAGGCATGCGCGCATCATCGCCTGTACCCCCACGACGATTGACGTTCATCGCCCGTCTAGCGGCACCCAAATGCCAAGTTGATCATGGAGTTATGCAGGCCATTTGGTCGAATACCGCGCAAAAATCCATGATCCACTTCGGATTGAAGCAGCTGTGGTGGGCGATACTGGGTTCGAACCAGTGACCTCTCCGGTGTGAGCGGAGCGCTCTACCACTGAGCTAATCGCCCGCGGAGCCGTACGGCTCCTGGGCCGCGAATGTTAGCGCACCCCTGTTGCTGTCGACGTCGTCCGCTCGGCGGGCGAACCGACGATTGGCGCACCGCGTGACTGCCCCAGTTGCTCGCCGAGTCGCCGGCCAAGTGCGCGGCCGTGTACCAACGCCGGCGTGATCAGCATCCCGGAGCAGAACGATTGCCCGGTCGTGGCTGCGGCACCGATGACCTCGCCCACGGCGTAGAACCCATCGATTGTGGTCCCGTCATCACGGCGTACTCGCATCTGTCCGTCGACGTCGAGACCGACGAAGGTCACCAGCGTCACCCCGTGATTTTCGAGCGCATAAAACGGAGGTTCTTCGATCCGGGCTGGCAGGTGTCTACGACCGAAGTCAGCGTCGACTCCGCTCGTCACCATCTCGTTGTAGCGATCGACCGCGGCGCGCAATGCATCGGCGTCAATGCCCGCGTGTACCGCAAGTTCGTCGAGAGTCTCTGCACTCGACACGCCAAGGCGAGTATTGGCGTGAGCACGTAGGTCGTCGGCCGTCCAGTTGACGACGATGGTTCCGCTCTCTCGGACGGCTCGTTCATCGAAAATGGACCAGAAGGCCAGGTCACCGCCGTGTCCAACTAACGCGCGCTCTTTTGCGTCAATGCTGGGGTTGTCTTCGGCGACCCAACGGAGCCCGTCACGATCGATGTAGATCTCCCACGGGTCGCGTTCCGAGGTGAAAAGCGGGCGCTCTTCCCACTGGACGCGACCCGGGGTATTCGGGTGCGGCAATCCGCCAAAAGTCGGCAGATACACATCCTCACCCTGCAATCCCGCACCAATGGCTCGGCCCAGTTCGATGCCGTCGCCGGTCGACGTGGCATGCGAGCCAGAGACCAGCGGCAATCCCACGAGTTCGGCAAACATCTCGGCGTTGTTCCCGAAGCCTCCCGTGGCCATGACCGTCCCAGCGGCGCTCACCTCAACGTCGGCGCCCTGACGCAGCACCGTCGCACCGACGACTCGCTCATTCCTCAGGGTGAGTCCGATGCACGGGGTATCGGTCCACAGCGTGATTCGCCCCGCCGCAACGTGCTCGTCCAGGAGCGGTTTGAAGACCGCCAGAATCGAAAGTCCGGCGTCGACGCCGTAGTAAGTCCGCGCGATCCGGTACGGCTCGTGACCAAAGATGATCCGAGGGGTGCCGGGTGCGAATGCGAAGCCGTGATCGTCGAGCCAATCAACCAGGTCGGCGGCTCCGTCGATCACTGGTACGACAATGTCTTCGCGAAAGTTGTCGAAAGTGATCCGACGTACATCAACCAGAAACTCTTGTGGCGAATCCTCGATGCCATGCTCCCGTTGACGACGGGTGCCCGCGGCAACGACGTGTCCGCCTGTCGTGTGCAACGTGCCGCCAATGCGGGTGTCCTTGTCGACGAGCAAGACGCGCGCACCGCGGTCAGCGGCCTCGATCGCCACCGGCAGCCCGGCCGTTCCAGCGCCAATCACCAACAAGTCGACGTCAACATCGGGGTGATCACTGCTGAACGCCCGCACGATGATCAGGATTCCAAACCAAGGCGCATGTGCGTGCTCGTCGCCCTAAATCCCAACGACTGGTAAAGAAACCGCGCGACGTCGTTATTGGCCCACACATTGAGGTGGACCGCCCCTGCGCCAGCGATTCTCGCTTCCGTTGTCAGGGCCTCCATCGCTGCGCGACCCAAACCTCGTCCCCTAAACGCCTTGAAAATTTCGACGTCGCTCAGGTGCAGAACACACAACCCGTCCTCCACCTGCACACGCCAAATGAGTGAGCCAACGACGTGTCCCTCGGATTCGACATGCCGCCAGTCGTTGTCTTCGTTGGCCGCGACGGAGTCGTAGTCACGGTTGGCCTTGACGCGTGCTTGGGCGGCGTCGAGCGCTCCGGCGCGGACAATGTCGGTGATGTACCCCTCGACTGCGTGATCGCGGTAGATGCGCTTCTCGCCGATAGTCATCTTGCGCAGAACGACTACTGGCGCCTTCATGGGTCGAGGTCCTCACCGGATCGTTCGGCGAATGTTGCCGCGATCTGGGCAGTGATTGGCCCCGGAGCTGCCAGCTGGGCGGCGTCAACTTCGTGGACGGGGTGCACATCGCGCGTTGACGAAGTGAGAAAGACTTCGTCTGCAGCGACCAGGTCGTCCATGGACAAGTCCGCCTCGACCGCATCGGTCCACTCGAGCACCAACTCGCGAGTGATTCCGGGCAACGCTCCACTGGCCAGAATTGGCGTGAGCGCGACCCCGTCGCGGACAATGAATATGTTGGAACCTGTTCCTTCGCACAGTTGACCCGCGGTGTTGGCCAGGATCGCTTCCGATGCGCCTTGACTCTTTGCCCGCGCCAAGGCGACGACGTTCTCGGCGTACGACGTCGTCTTGAGTCCGGTGACGGATGAGTGCTCATTGCGGCGCCAAGGAACAGTCGCGATGGTCGTCGTCGCGGGCCATGGCTTGGACGCCGAAGCGGCAACGAGCAAGGTCGGTGCGCCGGTCCCGCGGTCGGAGCCGAGTGCCGATTCGCCCGCTGTGTAGGTGATCCGTAGTCGCGCAAAACCCCCGAGTCCCTCGCGGTTGGCCGCCACGACCTCGTCGATCGCTCGGCGTACCAGATCGGACCGTGGGGCCACTAGCCCGAGGCCCGCGGCTGAGTCACCGAGCCGGCGCAGATGACGCGAGACGGCGAATGGCTGACCGCCGACAATCTTCAGCGTCTCAAAGACCCCATCAGCGACCGTTAACCCTCGATCGAAAACCGAGACGTGGGCATCGCGCTCGTCGACGAGCGAGTCGCCGATCCAAACCAACACGCAGTCCTCCTATCGGCTGGGAGCCTCCCACGAGCCCGCAGCGACCTGAAGCAGGTGGGCAGCCTTCACCTCGGTCTCGTCCCACTCGTCGCCGGGATCACTTCCCCACGTGATGCCCGCCCCGGTGCCGAAGTGGAGCAAGTCCCCTTCACGCCAGAACGTTCGGATACCCACCGCGAGTTCTCCGATCTGATGGTCGGCGTCCACCCAACCGATCGCACCGCAGTACGGCCCGCGTTCGGCGGTCTCGAGGTCTTCGATGATTTTGACGGCGCTGGACTTCGGCGCACCGCTCACGGAACCCGGCGGGAAGGAGGCACCGATCAATTCGCTCCACCCGCATTCTTCGCGCAAGTTGCCCGTCACCGTTGAGACCAGGTGAACTAAACCGGGATGCGACTCCTCGACAAGAAGCTCGGGAACGTGAACCGAACCGGTTTCACAGACCACGCCCAGATCGTTGCGCACGAGGTCGACAATCATGATGTTTTCCGCTTCATCCTTGGCAGCGAAATGGCCTGCGGCACGAGCGGTTCCCTTGATCGGGCGCGACCGCACGACCGGTCCGCGTCGCCCGAGATACAACTCCGGCGATGCGGATACCACCTGCACTCCCGCGTCGGGCAAGTTCGCGTGCGCATAGCCATCGACGGAGATGACTCCACCGTAGGGCGCGGGATTTCCCTTTCGTACCAGTCGATGTAGGCCGGTGATATGCGCCCCGGCGCGGTGATCTGGAAGCGATGTCGAGAGAACTCGACAGATGTTGACTTGATACACGCTCCCCTGTGCGATGAGTTCTCGTACGTCGCTTACGCGAGCGAGATAGTCCTCACGTGTCATCGACGACGACCATTCGTTGGCCGAGGGTCCGACCCAGCTTCCGCCCGGCAGTTCGTCGCGACGTACGTCGGCGAAGCGCAGGCAGACGATGTCACCTTCGTAGGTGATTCGTACCGCCCACCAACCTGTCGAGTCCAGCGCCGTGAGATCAGCGGTGACGTCGACAAGTTCGCGCGCGACGAAATCACCAAATGATGCAACGGCAAGCGATGCGTCCATGGCACGCCGTCAGACTGGATGCAGTCGGGTAGCCAGTCCGGCTGCGAACTCGAGCACGCACAATGCGGCGAGCCGGACGGTCCTGCCATCCGCGGCGTCGGCCGTCGCATCGACTTCGGTGATATCGACCGACACCACTCGCGGGTCACAGCCGATCACATACGCGGCCCGCCGCAACTCGTCGGCCGATATGCCGCCCGGCGCGGACGCCGGACAGCCCGGTGCCACCGACCGATCACATACATCGACGTCGATGTCAACGTGGATCGGACCGCCTCCGCCGGCCGCGACGTCAATCGCTTCACTGAGCGCCACCTCGACGCCACGTCGTCCCACATCGGCGCGCGAGATCACGGTGATCCCGTAGTCACGGGCTCGTAGGGAATAGTCCGGTGAATTCGCGAAGTCGCTAATTCCCACTTGGGCGACATGCGCACCGTTCAAGCCTGACTCGATGAGCCGGCGTACGGGCGAACCATTGCTGATCCCATCCCGTACGTCGTGATGCGCGTCCAGAGTGACCAGGCCAGCCGTCGCCAACTGAGTCCCGAACGAGCCCGATGCGACGGAGTACGTCGCAGAGTTGTCGCCTCCGAGCGCTACTACCAGTGCCGCGCGGGTTCTCGCGCCCTCGATCGCCGATCGAACTCGCGCCTCACCGAATTCGCCGTCGGGTTCGTCGATGTCGCCGAGGTCCGCAACGCCTAGCGCATGCAGGTCGTGTCCGTGGCCGCTCAGTGAGTACCGGCTCAGGGCCGCGCGTACAGCCGCCGGGGTCTGGGCCGCGCCTGTCGCTGAGATCGACGTACGCCACGTCGGCACTCCGATGACTGCGAGATCAAGCCGCCACTGCGGGATTTCGTCGATGACCGAGCCCAACCACGTACTTGCTCGGGGCCATAAGGGATCGTGCGGCGGGCTCGCGGACGCGTCGTTGACGGAAGGCACGCGCCGATGATGCCGTGTCTGGGCCAGGCACGGGCACCTTTGGAGCGCTCACGCCTGGTCGGCTAAGGTGGCGCGTCGCCTGCGGGGTTCATCTGCAGCGCGCGGACGTGGCTCAGTGGTAGAGCATCACCTTGCCAAGGTGAGGGTCGCGGGTTCGAATCCCGTCGTCCGCTCGAAGGATCCCCGACTTGTCGGGGGTTCGTTTCGGTGGAGTGGCCGAGAGGCGAGGCAACGGCCTGCAAAGCCGTCTACACGGGTTCAAATCCCGTCTCCACCTCGCGCAAGTCTCGCGGACCCTGGGTTAGCGCCAGGTGCCGCGATACCCACGACTTGCGAGTTGTACGGGCGATTAGCTCAGTGGGAGAGCGCTTCCCTGACACGGAAGAGGTCACTGGTTCAATCCCAGTATCGCCCACCAGTAAAACCCTTGTGGCACAAGGACTTTCGAGGCTACAAAATCACTCGTGCCGGTAACCGCGCCACTGCCGTATGGCAGGGAAGCGCAGGACCGGATAGGACTTTGGACTCTGCCTCAATGAACACCATCGGTGCCCGCGCGCCGCGACAAGACTGCAACACTGCAGCAGTGGCCTGATCCTTCACCTTGCGCCTGGCCAAGGTGGCACGATTTGTCTCGGCTGCTTGGTTGTCACACGGGTTACGCGCAGGGGAAACTGGCGGCGAGGACGTCACCACGCCGGCGGAAGTCGAGAAACTGATCGCGGATCGCGCTGACAGCAACCTCGAGTGGAAATATCGTCTGCGTCACGAGCATGGTCGGGTTGGTTACGGCTACGGGGTGCCAGAAGACACCGTCGGCCGTCACGCACACCTCAGGCAGGACTGACTCCCGAGTGATGATGATCCCGTCGGTCGCGAATCCCTCGGAGGCCACGCGGCGCACAATCATGTCGCTGGACGCGAGGCCCAGTGTCGCGCACAGATCCGCTACGGCCGTCTCGTTTTGTGGTGAACCGGCAGGGATGGTGGAAGCCAGACGCACCCTAAAGCCGAGATCTCGTGCGACTCGCACGCCGGCGATGGCCTTGGCCCACGAGCCCAGTCCTCTCTGAGCATCGTGCACGTCGGGGGTCGGACTGTCCACGCTGATCTGGAGCACAAAGTCTGTACGTGGCATCGAATCCAGAACGGCTCTCCGCGCCCCGCTGAACAGCATCCCATTCGTGAGCAGGACCGTTGGTGCGACGCTGACACAAGTCGTGACGATCTGCGCGAGATCAGGGTGGAGAAAGGGTTCCCCCCCCGTGAGGTAGATCTCCTTCGTCCCGAGAGCCGCTGCCTGCTCGACCAGCTTCGAAACCATGCCCACCTCGATCGACCTGGGCTGGGCTTGCGGTGAGGACTCGGCGCAGCAGTACGCGCACGCAAGATTGCAGTGGAAGTTGGTGTAGATCCAGAGTCGGTAACCCGGCATCCGCTCCGGGGGGATCGACGCAGCAGCGTCCGACAGCGAACCTCGGTAGATTTCAACGGCGTCGGGATGGACAGCAAGCACCGAACTGCCGTTGGCGCGACACCAACGGTCGATGTACTCCACCTCATCTTGCGTTCGGGCTGACACCGACGTTGTCGAACCGGCAGCCGTGGCGCCAACAGCGCGCACCAACTCGATAGCCAAGGAGGCACGATTCACCGGGCTACCACCGGAAGGAGATATTCTGCTCCGCGACAGCCTCGAACAATGAGGCGTAGCCGTCCAGATGGGGTTCAACCCAGCGCGTGAGCCCTTCGAGCTCCAGGATCGTTCGGTGCTCGGGCACATCCCAGTCCATCGCCAGGAGGTGTTTCACCCATGGGTCTGTCAATTCCGGATCGATCCGCGCGAGCGCGGTGAAGTTGCAGTGCGAGTACATCGGGCTCGTCCAGAACGCCTCGACGCCTACGTCGCCCGCGCTGTTCAACTGGTTCCAGGTCGAGATCCCCAACGCGGCGGCGTCCGCCTCGTCATCGAGGACGGCCTGGAGCGCGTCTAGTTCGCTGCGGCCCGTGTCGCCATGCTTGCCCACGTCGGAATCGAACGCGACCATAGTGATATCGGAGAGCACGCCACTATCGGCGAGGTACTTGGTCGGGAGGATCCGTGCCTGACCCGAGTCGCGGCTGCCGAGGGCTACGCGCTGCCCAGCGAGGGACTCCAACGATGTGTAGCCGGAACCGGTGCGTGCGACGAACACGGACTGGAAGGTGACGTCGGTGTCGCGCATGGCCAGTGCCCGGCAGGTGCCGTTGGTGAGACCGACGGTGCGCACGTAGGCGAGATTCGTGTTCCACGCGACATCGATGCTCCCCGCTAGGAGAGCGTCGACCTGGCGCTCATAGTTGGAGAACAAGACGAAGTCCATGTCGACTGGAGCACCACGAAAGTATTCGCGGATGCCTTCCCAGATAGGGACCACGTTCGCGGTGTAGGCCACTGCCCCGACCGTCAGGGTCGTCACCCGAACAACTCCATCCCGCACAGCGCACGCGCGTAGAGGTCATAGAGGACGTCGGATGTGGGGGCCATGACGTGCCCTGCCCGGGCATCACGGAAGTAGCGCTCCATCGGCAGGTGCTTAGAGAACGCCGCACCACCACAGACCCGCATGGCCTCATCGATAATCGCGATGGCTGCGTCATTGGCACTGGCTCGAGAGCCGATTACATGAAGTAGCGTTGTGTCATCGGGCTCGGCGATCTTGCGGGCCGTCTCTCGTAGATAAGCGCGCTGCGCAGCCAGAGAGACACCGGCCGCGCCGATTCTGTGGCGGATCGTCGGCAAGTCGGCCAGCGAGGAACCCAAGTGCTCAAGCCGCGCACTCGTCACGTGACCCACAGCAGCGTCGACAGCCGCAGCAGCCAGCCCGAGGGTGACCGCGGCATTGCCGAGGTTAAACCACGGCAGTACGGCACCCATCATTGTCGCGAACCCCGAGCCGGGCGCCCCGAGTCGCGCGGACTCCGCGACCGTCGTGTCGAAACTCATCGGTGACGAAGCGTTTCCTCGCAGGCCGAGCGCCGACCACGGGGCAGCCACCTTGATACCGGAATCCGTTCCCAGAACCGCGTACAGGTCGGTCTCGGTCGCGCTGGACGCGTCAGCTGACTGGGTGCTCACCACATAGAGGTCCGCGTAGCCGGCGGATGTCACCCAACTCTTCTCCACTTGGAGAAGGACGCCATCGGCACCGCGTACGCATTGTGAGACCGGCGCCCAGAAGTGGCTGCGTGAACCGCGCTCGCTAAACGCAAGCGTTCCGAGCGTGCTCCCGTCGGCAAGACGAGCAGGGAGGTCCGGGTACGCCGAGGGCGTCGAGTTCAGGACCGGCATCGTCGCGGCCACGTGCATCAAATAGATCATCGCGGTCGAGCCGCACGCGCCGGCAAGCTGACTGATCACGTCGAGAAACGCCTCCGGCCCTTCTCCCAGCCCGCCCAACTCCCGCGGGATTGGGAGGCCGAGGAGCCCAGAGGCCCGCAGGGCCCCCACGGCACTGGCGGGGAAGGCGCCCTCCTCGTCGACAGCCGCGGCCGAGGATCGTGCCGCTTCGAGAACCGGTTCAAGCCGAGTCTGCAAGTCCATCGAATGAATTCCATTCCGTTGTATCGAGCCCAACATGTTCATGCAGGGCAAGCAGTCAGGAGGCGAGGCCTCGGAGTGAAGAAATCTAGTCCCGAGTCGATGTCCCGAGTCGATGTCCCGACCAAAGTTTTCTAGACCGTATCGGTGGTCAGGATTTATGCAAGCGGGGTCTCGCTACTTCGTAAGATCCTCGTAACTCCCTGCGGTGCAGAGTTGGAATGCTTGGAATCCCGGTCGGCTAGTCTCTGCGGGTGGATGGTCGCCACAGTGTGAATCTGCACGTCGATGGTGGAAGCCGCGCGCAGCGAAGGACGCCGCGCGGTATGTCGATGCGCCTAGGCCAGCCCGGCTCCCGTCCTTGCCCCACTCATCTCTCCTGAGGAGCGCGTCATGACTACCTCCACCAAGAGCACGAGTCCGCCGCCGACTTCGGACGTCGAGTCCGGTCCAGCTCGCGATCGCGCCACCTACGTCACCGCGGTCTTCGTACGGGTGGTGGTGGCGCTGCTCTGGCTGGACAACCTCGACTGGAAGAAGCCACCGGACTTCGGCCAGAACAACAATGCAGGTCTCTACGAGTTCACGGCCGACGCGGTCAAGTACCCGGTGTTCCCGCCGTTCTCGAGCCTTGTGGAGCACGTGATCCTGCCGCACTTCACCTTATTCGCGTGGGGCGTATTCATCGTCGAGATCTGCTTGGGGACCTTCCTGCTATTGGGGCTGGCCACTCGCTTGTGGGCGGTCGTCGGGATGGGTCAGGCCCTGGCGATCTATCTGTCGATCGGAGCGACTCCGGGCGAGTGGAAGTGGAGTTACTTCCTGCTGATCGCCGCACTCGCCGCTGTCCTTGGCCTAGCAGCCGGTCGCGTCTGGGGGCTCGACTCTGTACTGCGTCGCCGGATCGGCGCTGACCCCCGCGGGCGCGTGGCACGGCTCTACCTGCGGATTTCGTGACCGGAGTCGACTCGGTCGGGCTCGCCGACGCGCGCAGAGGCCTCGCCTCCTCGGGTCCGGCGGCGTACAAGTGGACGGAACGCGCGCTGGTCGTTATCTCGTTCGTCCCGATGCTTGCGTTCGTCGCAGTTGCGCTGCGTCGGATCACCTATCCCTACGAGCTCTCCTACGTCGAGGGCAGTGTGGCCGAGGTCGTTGCACGGGTCTCGGACGGTGCGGCGATCTACGGGCCACCCTCTGCGGCTTTCACGCCGTGGCCCTACCCGCCGGGTTACTTCTGGCTGGCCTCCGGCGTCGCCCGTGTCACGGGGACGGACCTGCTCGCAGCGAGGATCGTCTCCTTCACAGCGTCGATCGTCATCTTGGTCTTCCTCGCGTTGATCGTGCGCTCGGTGACGGGGAGCGTGGTCGGTGGAATCGTCGCTTCCGGGATCTACGCCGCCACATACTGGGTCACGGACACATGGGCGGACACCGCGCGAGTGGACTCCCTGCTCCTCGCATTCCTGCTCCTGGCCGTCCTCGTCGCCCTGCGAGCACGCACCGCGTTCGCGGGCGTGCTGGTGGGCCTTTTGCTGCTGGCTGCGTTCCTCACGAAGCAGACGGCTCTGATCGCAGCCGCTCCCATGCTCGTTGTGCTGATCGTCGGACGACGACGGACCGGGGTCGCGGCGCTTTGCGTCCTCCTCGCTGGCGTCGCGATGACGACGCTGGTCGGGAACGCGACGACGGACGGCTGGTACTCGGTTTACGTATTCGAACAGTTGGCAGGTCAGGGCTGGAGTCCGAAAGACCTCTACCAGTTCTGGTTCATCGACCTGCTGGTGCCGTTCGCGGTGACTGCGATCGCCACCTTGACGTTGCTGGTGCGTGCGCGGCCAATCAGTCGACGACGGGTGAGCGCCGACTACCCGACCGCCGTGGTGGCGGCAGCCACCGTTGGCTTCGTGCTGGCGGCGTGGGTGGGTCGGCTGCATGAAGGAGGTACGGTCAACGTCGTTCTGCCGGCCTACGCCGCGGTCGCGCTGCTCATCGGCTGCGCAACGGCCGCCCAACTCGCCCGACCTCGACCTTCGGTCGCCCTGACGCCGCCGTTGGTTGCGGCTCTCGTACTCGCTCAGGTCCTGCTGCTCCTCGCGTGGTCGCGGCCGAGGGCCATACCCACTTCGGCAGACGGCCGTGCTGGCGACAGGCTGATCTCGTTGCTCGCTTCCGCGCCCGCGGGGGTCGCGGTCCCGAGCCACCCCTACTACGCACGACTTGCGGGAAAGCGTCCCGGCGCGGCGCTCTTCGCCGTGGAGGACGTATTGCGCGGCGGGCCGACCAGAGCGAGGTCGTCGCTGGTCGCTCAGCTGCCGTGGTCGCTCGCTGGCATCGACATCGTCGTACTTGACGACGCGACCCACACCCGATACTTCGGCCCGGATCTGACGCGCGACTTCCAGCTGAGGGCCGGACCGCTCTTCGATGGCGACGATTTCTACCCGGTCACCGACTACCCGTCGCGGCCCGAACTCGTGTTCATACGCAAAGGGGTCGTGCTTCGATGAGCGACCCGATGTCCATCGCTTCGGTGGACGTGATTCTACCCGTCCTGGACGAAGCGGCGGCGCTCCCGTGGGTGCTCGGCCGGATGCCCGTCGGCTACCGCCCGATCGTCGTCGACAACGGATCGACGGACGGTTCGGCCGAGATCGCCCGGGCCCACGGGGCCCGCGTGGTCGTGGAACCCATACGGGGATTCGGTGCCGCATGCTTCGCCGGCTTAATGGCGTGCGAGAGCGCCGTCATTGCCTTCATGGACGCTGATGCGAGCCTGGATCCCGAGGAACTCGATGCCGTCGTCAGACCCGTAGTGGACGGCGCGGCTGACCTGGTACTCGGAGCCCGCATCCACGCCCCGGGCGCGTGGCCACTGCACGCCAGGGTCGCGAACCGACTATTGGCGAGCGAGGTCCGCCGCCGCTGCGGTGTCCGGCTGACCGACCTGGGTCCCATGCGTGCGGCTCGGCGGGAGGACCTCGAGTCGCTCGGGCTGGTAGACCGGCGCTTCGGGTGGCCGCTAGAGATGGTCGTCAAGGGCGCGCGGGCAGGGTGGCGGATTCACGAGGTGCCGGTGGGCTACCACCCGCGGCTCGGTAGGTCCAAGGTCACGGGCACCGTTCGCGGGACGATGCGAGCCGTACACGACATGGCCGCAGTCCTCCGGACGTCATGATGCACCTCATCGTCATGGCGAAGTCACCCCTGCCGGGCCGGGTCAAGACCCGCTTGTGCCCGCCATTGCGGTCAGCGGAGGCGGCGGAGCTGGCGCTGGCGTCGCTGCTCGACACCCTGGACGCCGTGCGTGCGTCCCGTGCCGCGCAGTGGATACTCGCGCTGGACGGTCCGCCCGGGACGTGGCTTCCCTCCGGCTTCGACGTCCTTCCTCAGCGCGGCGCCGGTCTAGGCGAGCGGCTGGCCAACGCGTGGACCGATGTTGGAGGGCCGGGCCTCCTGATCGGGATGGACACGCCCCAAGTGACGGCCCAACTACTTGACGATGCGATGGATCAGTTGGCCGACGGCGATCGTGCATCGGTCCTGGGCCTGGCGACGGACGGCGGTTGGTGGGCCATCGGCCTGCACCAGTCGGATCCCGCAGTCTTCACCGGCTTGACGCTGAGCACGCCGGACGCGGGCTCGGCGCAGATGGAGCGACTGGTTCTACTCGGGCTGCGACCGACCTTGCTCCCCCGGCTGCGTGACGTCGATACCTGGGTCGACGCTCAGGCGGTGGCCGCGGAAACGACCGGCACCCGATTCGCGTCGGCCGTCCACGAGTTGTCTGGACGGCTCACGTCCCGGGCCGCCGACGAAGGGAAGGCCGCGCAGCGATGAAGGTTCTCGTAACCGGAGGCGGCGGGTTCATCGGGTCGCACATCGTCGACGCTCTCGTCGACGAGGGCATCGACACGGTTAGCGTCGACGTCTTCGCGCCGACGGCGCACCTGCGACCACCCGAGTACTTAAACCCCGCCGCGGATCACCGTCGGGTGTCCATGACCGACCTCGAGTCGCTCATGCGCGCGCTGGACGGAGTCGACGCCGTCTGCCACCAGGCGGCCAGGGTCGGGCTCGGCGTGGACTTCGACGACGTCGTGGACTACGTGAACGACAACTCGTCGGGGACGGCGACGTTGCTGAAAGCGTTGCACCGGGTTGGTTTTGCCGGTCGTTTCGTCCAGGCGTCGAGCATGGTGGTCTACGGCGAGGGGGCCTACACGTGCGACGAGCACGGCGGGGTCGCACCGGCTCCGCGACGCGCAAGGGACCTTGAAGCCGGGGTGTTCGAGCCGACCTGCTCGGCCTGCGGCCGCCCGCTGACCCCTGCCCTTGTCACAGAGGACGCGATCCTCGACCCGCGCAACGTCTACGCCGCTACGAAGGTCAACCAGGAGCACCTGTCCTGGTGCTTTGCACGCACGAGCGGTGCCGATGTCGTCAACCTCCGTTACCACAACGTCTATGGGCCGCGAATGCCGCGCGATACGCCCTACGCAGGCGTGGCGAGCATCGTGCGGAGCGCCCTCGAGGCGCAGCGCCCGCCACACGTGTTCGAGGACGGCGGCCAGCGTCGTGACTTCGTGCACGTGACCGACGTGGCGCGGGCCAATGTGCTTGCGCTGACGACGAGTAAGACCGTCGCTGGCGCCTACAACATCGCCTCCGGACGTCCCTGCACGATCGCGGAGATGGCGTCGCTGGTCGCCGAGGGTTTTGGTGCGGGCGCGCCGCCACCGATCGTTACCGCGGAATACCGCCTCGGTGACGTGCGTCATATCACGGCCTCGCCTGCCCGGGCCCACGAGGTGTTCGGATTTGCCGCGCGAGTGCCGTTCGAGGTGGGGCTTCGGGCGTTCGCGACCACTCCGATGCGCGAGTCCGTGACCTGAGGGTCGTCTGGTTGGTTGTTCGGTGCTCAGTCCGGCCGGCAGCCCGAGCACTCGCCTGCGGGCGGAAGGAGCCCGACGGTTGCTCGGAGCAGTTCGCGCATCCGCTGCGTGGACTGCGCGAACGTCGCCAGGACCTCCTGGACGCTGACGCCGTCGCCTTCGTGCACGCCCGCGTCCAGATCCGTGACAAGGCCCACTGAGGCGAAACAGATTCTTCGCTCGCGTGCCAGTACGGCCTCGGGGTGTCCAGTCATGTTGATCAGCGACCAGCCCTGTGCCGCGAAGAACTGCGACTCGGCGCGCGTCGAGAAGCGCGGACCGTCGATGACGACGAGGGTTCCACCGTCCCGTGCCGGCCAGTCCTGTAGGCGGGCCGCGGCGAGCACACTGCGTCGCACCGATGCGCAGTAGGGGTCGGCGAACCGAGCATGCTCGGGCACGGAAGCGAACTCGTCGTGAAAACTTTGAGGGCGGCCTCTGGTCCAGTCGACCAATTGGTCGGGCACCACGAGGTCGCCCGATGTCATCCCTGACTCGAGTCCGCCGACCGCGTACGGCGCCACGATCTGCCGAACTCCGAGTTGGTCGAGCGCGTCGATGTTCGCACGGTAGTTCACTTGGTGCGGGGGGTACTCGTGGCTCAGCCCATGGCGCGGGAGGAACGCAACACTTCGTCCGTCGACCTCGGCGATGGTGACGGGCGCCGACGGAGAGCCATAGGCAGTCGGCACCGCCACAGCGCGTGCGCTGTCGAACAGTTCGTACAGTCCGGATCCACCGATGATCCCGACCTGCGCCTTGGGCTGGGCGGATGGAGCCATGTCACGTTCACCTCTGTCGTGGATAGGCGGTCGCGTGTCGTTGCTAGGCGGTCACGGGCGTGCACGATCACGCCTGGAATGCGATCCAAGCATCCCAGGCCCGGATGTCCTCGACGGCCAGGTCCTCCATGGATGGATCACGAAGAGTTGTGATGCTCCGGTGGATGTGAACCTCCAGCCTCGAGCGTACGGTCGAAGGGTGCAGGTCCCTTACTCGTTGTCGCTGCGCGGGCCCAACCGCCGCCCGCTGATCGCAGCGATCGGCGTCGTGCTCGTGCTCGCAGTCGCTGGCGGCGTCTGGCCGCGCTCCTCGAGCGAGATGGCGCCAATCGCCAACCAGACCCGGCTCGGGCCGGTCATTCTGGTGCCCGGGTACGGCGGCGGGACTGACAGCCTCGACAATCTCGCTGTCCGGCTGCGCAGCGTCGGTCGTACCGCCATCGTGCTTCGACTCGCCGGCGACGGGACCGGCGACCTGCAGGTGGAGGCCATCCTGCTCAAGAGCGCCGCCGATGCGGCGATCGCCGGCGGCGCGCCCTCGGTTGACATCGTCGGGTACTCGGCCGGCGGAGTCGTCACGAGGCTCTGGGCCGACGAGCTCGGCGGCGCCGTTCATGCCCGCCGCATCGTGCTCCTTGGCTCGCCGAACCACGGCACGGATGTCGCCGCGCTGGGAGCGACTCTCGGTGGGTCGCTCTGCCCCGCCGCCTGCCAGCAGTTGGCACCCGACAGCGATCTGCTGGGTAGGTTGAACGGCGACGACGAGACGCCGGCCGGCCCTCAGTGGGTCAGTATCTGGACACGCCAGGACCAGGTGGTGACCCCACCGGACTCCGCCAGGCTCAACGGCGCGGTCAACATCGTCGTCCAGGACGTGTGCCACGGTGTTTCAGTGGACCACAGTTCGCTGCCTACCGATCCGGCCATGCAGGGCCTCGTTCTGCGTGCCCTCGGCGTGCCGCTCATGATCGTCCCGCCTCCTGCCGACTGTGCCGCCCTGACGTCCTGATCTCGGCGCAGGGCACGGACTCGCCCCGCTCGACTCGAGTCTCACGGTGGTGATCCGTCCACTGGGCTGGCTGGCGCCCGCCAGTTGATGAGTTGGCCTGTTGGGCCTCACTAACTCGTGATGTCTTTGGTCATGAAGTTGGCCCAGGCAGCGCCGATCAGGACCAGCACATACACCCCTTGGACGAGCGTGCCGCGCTCGATGTCGCTCCAGAGGATCGGGTCACGGAAGAGGTCCACCCACGCCAGCCAGTACCGCGTCGGCAGGTACGGCTTCACGGCGTTGGCTGCGTCGAGGGTGACGAGCACCTCGCTGAGCACCAGCGCCGCAAGCGCACCGATCGCGGCGCCGAGCGACGAGTCTGTGATGGTCGACAGCAGTAGCGCGATCGACGCGACACCGACCATCGACCAGGCGATGTAGAACACGACCACGGCAGTGCGTTGGACCACCTGAGCCGTGGTTAGTGGTTGGCCCGATAGCGACGTGGCCAGCGGCTGCGACCCGAAGAGCGAGATCCCGATGGCGTACGCCGTGACAGCCACCGCACTGACCGAGATGAACAGGAATACCAGCACCGCGACCAGCTTGGCCACAAGCAGCCGGGTCCGCCCCACCGGCCGGACGAGCAGGTAGCGCAGTGTCCCGGTCGCCGCTTCGCCGGCGATGGAGTCGCCGGCGATGACCGCGACGGCAACGGGCAAGAACAGCGGCAGCACGATCCCGAGTGCAGCCGCAGGGAACAGCGATCCGTTTGCAAGCACGGCCGACAGAAAGGCTGGTCCCTCACCGGGACGCGGACCCAGCTGGGTGACCCGCAGCAGCACAGCGACGATGGCCGGAAGCAGGCACAGCAGCAGGATCGAGATCCAGGTACGAGGCCGACGCATGAGTTTGCTGATCTCGACTCGGATCATCGGGCTTCGCCCACCGCACGCACCGAGTCGACCCGATCGTTGCCGGCGCCGGTGATGGAGAGCACGACCTCCTCCAGCGTCGGACGCTCGGCCACCACTTCCTGGACCCGCAGACCGTGGCGGACGAGCAGCTCGATCAGGTTCTCAGCCGCGAGCCCGCGGACCACGATCCGGGTTCCATCGCGCTCCTCGACCCGGCCGTCGAGCAGCGTGACCGCCGCGGCGGGATCGCTGGTGCGCACAATCACGCGCCCTGTAGGCGCCCGCAGTGTGGACAACTCGTCCTGTAGAACGAGCCGGCCGCGGTCGAGGACGCCGACTCGCGTGCACAGCTGCTCGACCTCGGCGAGCAGGTGACTGGAGACGAACAGCGTGGTGCCCTCGGCATTCATCGCGAGCAGGAGGTCGCGGATTTCTCGGATGCCTTGCGGGTCGAGGCCGTTGGTCGGCTCGTCGAGGACGAGAAGCGGCGGGCGGCGCAGCCAGGCGCTGGCCAGCCCGAGCCGCTGCCGCATCCCCAACGAGTACGCCTTGGTGGGCTTGCGCCCGGCGCTGGCCAGGCCGACCTGCTCGAGCGCGGCGTCGACACGCCCCTTCCGGGTCGAGCGAGACGTGCCCCTGCCGGAGGCGTCCATCAACATGAGGTTCGCCCTCCCGGATAAGTGCGGGTACGCGGCGGGACCCTCGATCAGCGCACCGATGTGAGGCAGGGCCGCCGTGAGTCCTCCGGGAACGACCGCGCCCAGCACCTCGGCCGAACCGCTCGTCGCGAAGATGAGCCCGAGTAGCAGCCGGACGGTCGTGGTCTTGCCTGAACCGTTGGGCCCGAGGAAGCCATAGCGGTCACCGGCTCGTACGTCGATGTCGATGTGGTCCACCGCGAGTACCGAGCCGAACTTCTTGGTGAGCCCGTGGGTGACGATCACTGCTGGGCTGCTAGCAGCGCCGCGACAGCCTGCGTCAGCGCGGCGGGCTGTACCGTCCCGGCGACGATGTATCCCTGTCCGTTTCCGAAGACGACGGCGAGCGAGAGCAACGACGTGGTCAGCAAGGTGCCGGTGCCGCCGGGCACGGTGAACGAGGTTCCCTTGCCTGTGGTGTCCTCTGAAAGATACCCGGCGAGACGGTCGGGCAGTGGCACGACGAAAACGCGGGTCAGCCCGGAACCGTACGCCGCGACACTGTGCAGCCCCGCTGCCGCGCTCCCGGTGATGCGCGCGAGCGTGCCCAGGGAGTTGGGCAGTGGCACGCTCCCGAACGAGTTGAGGCGAGCCAGCAAGTCGGGCTCGATGGTGGAGTCCTGGTCGGCCGTGGTCACCAGTGCCGGGCTTAGCACCGAAGGCGAGGGCCGGACCAGGTCGAGGTCGAGGAACCGCGTACTGATCGACGGACGTTCGGCACCGCGGGCGTAGACGTCGACCTCCAGCGGCAGGCCGGTCTGCGGCTCCACCCAGAGGTCCACCCGACCCACGGTGGTGCGCGGGTCACTGGGCACGATCTCGGCGCCGGCACCGTTGTACCCCGCGATCCGACGCGCGTCCAACGCCAGGATGCGGTCGTTGGGATTGAGCCAACTGAGGAGGCGGCGGGCGGCCTGCGGCGGCACGAGGTCGTCGGCACGCGGGAGCCGAATGCTGGGGGTGGAGGGCACCTCGGTCTCGGTGTTGTTCTCGAAGCTCCACTGTCGTACGCCACCACCGGGGGTGGCCGGGTCCGCGAAGGTGATCTCCTCGCCAGTCCCGGTGAGCGTGTCCGTTCGCCACGAGTCCTGAGTCGCCCACCAGGTACGGACACGAGTCGTCCCGGAGAGGATCTTGGTCTCGTCGCTCACGATCGGCAGGTCGGGGATCCCGAGTGACGCGTCGATCTCGACTAGGCCTTGGTGCGGGACGTCGGCGGACCTCGTGGCTGCCGCCACGACGTCACCCGCCGACAGCATCGACGCGGCCACGGGGCGGGCGGCCAGCAGGACTGGCGTCGCGACCAGCACGCCGGTTGCCGCGGCGAACGAGGCCCACCGTCGCGCAGCCTGCCGACGGACGATGCTCATGATTCACCGTACATGCCGCTTGCACGAGGAAGTGCTCCCTCGACGGGTCCGCGGCTGGACCGGGGTGCGCTGCGCTCGCGGACAATTCGCGCTTGTCCGGGGCGGGTCGTGTTCTCGGGACGGACATCAGTTGGGCTGCAGGTCGGTTGCGACGGTTTGATGCTGGGCGATGATCTACCACCCCCTGACGACGTCAAGGGACGTGTCGGAAGCCTTGAAGTCGCGAGCGTCTTCCTCGGCAACCTCGATCACGATGCGGTGACTGCTGGGTTAGACCGGTCGCGGCACAGGGAGTCCCGGGTAAGACTGGGGTGTGCGCACCGCTGTGATCATGGTGGCCTCGATGGCACTTGCTGCCTGCTCGAGCACGGCCGCCCTCCCGACAACGACCCCGACCGTGCCCGGCCGCGCCGGCACGGTCACGACCACGACTGCTGCGCCGAGCGCGGGCACGAGCACCGATTGGCCGACCTATCACGGAGACCTGCGGCGTACGGGAGTCTCGGCGTCGATGCCGCTTGCTGTGGGCGCCCTCACCGTGGTCGCGACCCTCGATCTGGGTGCCGCCGTATACGCATCGCCGATCGTCGTTAACGCGACAACGATCGTCGCCACCGAGCGCAACATGGTCGTCGGTCTCGACAGCACAGGTCGTGAGCGGTGGCAGGTGTCACTCGGGTCGCCGGCATCCCTCTCCGAGCTGCCCTGTGGCAACATCGATCCGCTCGGCGTCACAGGCACGCCCGTCTACGACGCGGGCACGAAGCTTGTCTACCTCGTCGCGGAGCACGGTGGTCCGCCGAGCCACGAGCTGGTCGCCCTCAGCGCGATCGACGGCACCGTCGCCTGGCGCACCAGCCTCGACCTCCCTGGCGTCGACCCCGCAGCTATGCAGCAGCGCGGTGCGCTGTCGCTCACGGGCGGGAGGGTGTGGGTCCCGTTTGGTGGTCTGGCTGGCGACTGCGGCGACTACAAGGGCAGACTCGTCGGCGTACCGCTCGCGGGAGAGCACACGCCGATCGCCTACACCGTGCCTACGAAGCGCGAGGCAGGCATCTGGACAGCCCCTGGACCGACGGTCGACGGCGCGGGCCACCTGCTCGTCTCCGTCGGCAACGGAGCCTCAGGCCCCGGCGACCCCTACGACTCGAGCGACTCGGTGCTCGAGTTCGAGGGGACAACGCTGGTCGACTCCTTCGCACCGTCGTCGTGGGCTGCTGACAACGCCGCCGACCTCGACCTCGGGTCTCAAGGCCCCGCACTCGTCGGTGACAACTGGGTCTTCATCGCGGGCAAGTCGGGTACCGCCTACCTCCTGCGCCAGGGGCGGCTCGGTGGAATCGGCGGCGAGGTGTCTCAAACCGAGGTGTGCACCTCATTCGGCGGCACCGCCGTGGTCGACGACGTGGTCTATGTCCCCTGCAGCGACGGTGTGCGCGCGGTGCGCATATCCCCTGCGGGCACGATGAGCGTGGTATGGGCCGCGGACCCGGCGGTCTCAGGGTCACCGGTTGTCGGCGGTGGTCGCGTCTGGTCGCTCGACCCTGGGGCGGGCGTGCTGCACTCACTCGACCCCCAGAACGGAGCGTCGCTCGCGCAGGTGACCGTCGGCGTCACCTCGCGGTTCGCGACGCCCGCGATCTCCGGCACTCAACTGTTGGTGCCGACCATGACCGGACTCACGATCGTGCGAACGTCGTGATCCTGGCAGCACTGCGGTCTCGGAGGCGTTGTACCCAGCAGGTGTCAATGCCGGTGGCAGCTACGAATTGGGTTGAAATGAACTTCCTTGCAAACACTGCTTCCGCAGAATGCCGCGCCCCGAGCCCCAAGTTGATCATGGACTTTTGCCCGGCATTTCTCGGAAAGCGGTGCATTTCTCCATGATCAACTCTCCCGTGTGCTGGGGAGTGGCGGTTTAGCGGAACTGTCGCGGAGGATGACCAGGGCGTCGCCACCGATGGACTCCAATTCCGTACGCCCAAGCCAGATCACGTTTGCGGCCGCACCCACGAGTACGGCGAGCGAACTCACGTATGCCCACAGCAAGATCGCGATCGGTGCAGCGATCGCGGTGTAGATCGATCCGTCGCGGAACAGGTATGAGAAATACACACGCAACCCGATCGAGCCCAGCAACAGCCCAGCGACCGACACCGCCGTCCCCGGAATCGTGTCCCGCCAGCGCAGCGAGGGGGACGGAGAAACGCGATAGAGCGTGCTCAGCACGCCAACGATCAACCCTCCCACCACGACCAGATATCCAAGGAAACTCAACCACGAAGCCCACGGGAACCAGTGCGACACCAGGTCGGGGCCAATCAACAGCAGTGGGATGGCAATTGCGATAACGAGGAGGAGCGCCCCGTAGACGATGACCGCCAAAATGCGCGAACGGGTGTACGACCGCTCCGCGCTGCCATGAATCGACGCGATGGACTGGACAGTTGTTGCGAGCAAACGAGATCCGCCATAAATCGCAACCGCAAATCCCAGCAGACCCAGCGAGGCGTTTCCGCCGGAAACGATCTCGTTCCGAATAGGAATGACGTAGTCGTTGACAACTTGCGGAGTGACAAACCTCGACAGAGTCGCCACCACCTGCTTTTCGAGGTCGTCGAGATCTGATTGAGGGACGAACCGAGCCACAAACGCACTCGTCGACACGGCTCCCATCACGATCCAAGGCATCGAGAAGACCCCCCAGAAGGAGATCTCGGCAGCCCGTCCATTGAGGCGGACGCGCTTTTGCAGGCGCGAGCCGACCACGAGGACCCCGCAACCAACACGTAAGCGACGACCGCGCCCGGCAGGAAGTTGTTCCACCCAGCCACCGAAACGGCCGGTACCGCGTCGCAACCACGACTGCGCGTGGGCTCGCGTACGCCCTGTCACTGACACAGCCGCAACGCTATCCGGGGGGCCTGGCAAACGTGTCGCGATCAGGGTGCGGCTTCGACGAGTCTGCGTTGCTCGGCCACGTTGAAATCGGCGGGCGGGTACTGCAGCGCCATTGTCTCAAGCGCCCCGAGAAGAAGATGTGCCACTGCCCAGTTGCGATACCACTTGGAATCCGAGGGGACGACGTACCAAGGCGCGACGTCGGTCGTGCACTTCTCCAGCGCGTCGGAGTACGCCGTCGAGTAATCGCCCCAGCGCGCCCGCTCGGCAAGATCGGCCGCGTTGTACTTCCAATATTTCGTTGGATCGTCAAGGCGAGCGAGCAGCCGCTCCTTCTGCGCCTTAGGGGAAATGTGGAGCATGCACTTGACCCACACAACTCCGTCGTCGCTATGACGGTGCTCGAATTCGTTGATGCGCTCATAACGCGTCGACAACTCTTCCTCGGGCACCATCTTGTGAACACGCACGATGAGTACGTCCTCGTAGTGCGACCGATTGAAGATGCCGACGTAACCCGGTTTGGCGACCGCGTTCTCGATCCGCCATAGGAAATCGTGACGCCGCTCCTCGGCGGTCGGTGCCTTGAACGAATAGACAGCGACCCCTTGCGGATTCAAGGAGCGGGTCACCTGGCGGATCGTGCCGTCTTTCCCGGACGTATCCATTCCCTGCAGCACGAGCACGACTCGCCGCTCACCACCGCCAACAGATTCGGCCCAGAGTCGCTCCTGCAATCCCTCAAGCCGTGAGTCGAGATCAAGGAGTTGAGTGGCCGCTTGGCCCTTGTCCGATTGCCCGGGTGTCGCTCGCGTGTCGAGGTTGGCGAATTTCGTTTCGCCGGGGACAAACCGCAGCGCATCGGCAACCGCGCTGGCCCGATCGAGTGCTTGATCCACGTGCGCTCCCCCAAGTCGGGTCGATCGAAAATGCCGGTACGGGCGATCACCGCGACCGTAGCCGGTACGCAGCTTCGACGTGCCAAGATCGAGGGGTGCGCATGCTCTTGCCCGACCCTCGTGGCCCACTTGATGATGACGACATCGACGCGGCGTACGCCTGGCCCGCGCAGCCGTGGCTGCGCGCGAACATGGTCGCCACCGTTGACGGGGCCGCCCACTCCGCTCAGGGCACCTCCCGCGGGATCTCCTCGGATTCGGATCGCAAACTCTTCGCCGCGCTGCGCGGCCTCACCGACTTCATCTTGGTCGGCGCTCAGACAGTCCGTGCCGAAAACTACCGGGCGGCCAAGCCCAAACCCGAGTACGCCGAGCGCCGAACTACCAATGGTCAATCCCCCGCGCCCACGCTCGCAGTCGTGAGTAGGTCGTTGAACTTGCCGTTGGAATCGCCGCTATTCACCGATGGCGGCGACGGCATTGCGACTCCGATCGTGATAACGACCCTCGATGCTGATCCTGCGCGGCGACGAGCACTACCGGATTCCGTCGAGGTGCTCTCGTACGGCGAGGGCCAGGTCGACTTGACCGGTGCGCTTGGGGAGTTAAGCAGGCGCGGACTTGGTCGCATCCATTGCGAGGGCGGACCCCACCTCCTCGGCGAACTGATCGGCGCTGGTCTTCTCGACGAACTGTGTTTGACGATCAGTCCTCAGTTGGTCGGCGCGACAAACGGCGAACTGATCGGTCGGGTCGCAGTGCCACCGGCCCGGACCTACCCGGACGTTGATCTCACCGTGGGTCACCTTCTTGAAGACGACGGATCCCTGTTCGCTCGTTACCTCGTGAATAGTCGGAACAACCAATGACCAGGAGCCACACATGACCGTGCCGGTTCAGATGTCACTACCGGTTCAGTTCCCGGTCTCCCCCATGCTGGCCAAGCCCACGAAGGGCGTACCGGCCGCGGATTCAGTCGCGGGCGGATTGTCGTACGAACCGAAGTGGGATGGCTTCCGGATGCTCGTCTTTCGTGACGGCGAGGACATCGCGTTGCAGAGCCGCAACGGTGAGGATCTGACCTACTGCTTCCCGGAGATCCTCGAACCGTTGCGGCAGTCCACACCGGATCGATGCGTGCTCGATGGCGAACTCGTCATCGCCCACGACGGGCGATTGTGGTTTGAAGAATTGACCGGCCGTATCCGTCCCCGCAAGGAAGCCGGCGGCTGGAAGATCGATGAACTCGCCGCCAAATTCCCTGTCTCGTACGTCGGTTTCGACCTCCTCGCCCTTGGAGACGAGTCACTTCTCGGCACTGCGTTTCGCGCCCGCCGCTCGCTACTCGAGACGACGCTCGCGAACCCGCAGCCGGGCGTACACATCACACCGTCCACCGGTGACGAGGCCGTCGCCGCGCAGTGGTTCGGCCAATTCGAGGGCGCCGGACTAGATGGGCTGGTCTGCAAGCCGTGGGATGGCCTTTACCAGCCTGGTGTGCGATCCCTGCTCAAAGTAAAACATTCGCGTACGGCCGACGTGGTTGTCGCCGGGTGGCGAGCCCACAAGAATCCGGGGCCCGACGGTTCGCCTATGGTCGGGTCACTCCTACTTGGCCTGCATGATGCCCGTGGCTTTCTCAACCACGTGGGCGTCGCGTCGTCATTCACGGCCGTACGCCGCCACGAACTGATCGCATTGCTGGCGCCCTACGAGTCCGACGTCTCCGACCATCCGTGGTCCGCATGGGGCGGCTCCGGCGATACCGAGGCAGGGCGTCGTCCCGGTGGTGTTTCCCGCTGGACTGGCGGCAAGGACTTGTCATTTACGTTGCTACGCCCGGAGTTGGTCTGCGAAGTCGCCTATGACCACATGGAAGGCGATCGGTTCCGACACACGACTCAGTTTCAACGGTGGCGCCCTGATCGGACTCCGCAATCATGCACATACGACCAGTTGGAGCGCCCCGTCACGTTCGACATCGACACGATCCTTCACCGGTGATCGAGGAGCAGTTTTCGCTCGCCCGGGCACCGGTGAAGGAGTGCAGTTCTAGGCGCGACCGGTTGCGGTTGCGCGACGACGCGACAACGCGTCGACGCCAGCTGCCAGAAGCAGCACCACGCCGGTGACCATGTAGACGACGGCGGCAGGCTGATTGAGCAGCCCCATGCCGTTGGCGACGACAGCGACAACGAGCCCACCAATAATCGCGTCAATGGGTCGACCCTTGCCGCCGAAGAGGCTCGTACCACCGATAACCGCCGCACCGACGGCGAACAGAAGCGTTTCGCCGCCACCCGAACTGGGCGTGATCGAGTTGACCCGGCTGGCGAGCAGGATGCCGGCGATCGCGGCGACGGACGAGCAGATCACGAAGCACATCAGCCTGATGAACGGCACGTTGATACCTGCTCGTCGGGCTGCTTCGGCGTTCCCGCCCACGGCGTACACGTGTCGACCGAACGTGGTGCGGTGTAGAAGGAACGTGAGGACAACGAGCAGGACCAGGAGAAGGGGGATGGCGAATGGCACGCCGATGATGGAGGTGATCGCCGGGTTCCTGCTGCGCTCGACGTTGAGGTAGTAGGTGCAGAGCCCCAACAGGACGGCGAGGCTGACGACCTTCAACACCCAGACCGACATTGACGAAGTGACGAGACCCTTGGACCGCCGGATCCTCATCGCACGATAGGTGACCCCCGCATAGCCGAGGACTATGAGGGCGTAGAGCGCCCAACCCCACCCGGGCGTCATGGTATTTCGCATGATGCCTAGGAGGGTCTCGCTCTCAATCGGGATCGTGCCACCCTCGCCGATGATCTGCAGCAGTACGCCCTGCAGCGCCAAGAACATGGCCAGTGTTACAACGAAGGAAGGTATTCCGACTCTTGAAACGAGCAAACCGATCAGCAGTCCGATGAAGGCACCGGTGGCCAGACACACCAGCACCGCAGCCCACCACGGCCAGTCGTGCCGGGTCGCCGCCACCCCCAACATTGCGCCCGCAACACCGGCGGTGAAGCCCGCGGACAGGTCGATCTCGCCAATCAGCAGCACGAAGACAAGGCCCATGGCGATGACGATGACCGCGACGCTCTGAATCAGCAGGTTCGCGAAGTTGAACGGGTTCGTGAATGTCTCGGGGCGCAACGACGCGAACACGATCAGCAGGGCAACCAGTCCGAGGATCGCGGGGAGTGGACCGACGTCGCCCCCACGCACGCGAGCGAGGTAGTCGCGCGCAGAATCTGCCAACCCCATCTCCGGGACAGTTTCCGCGTTCTCCAACTCCTTGTCCATCATGGTCTGGCTCATGAGTTGCCGCCCTCGTCAGAAACGATCGGATCGACGGTTGGAAAGGCGTCGACGGGAAGCGCCCCGAGATTCCCAGCCGGCTCCACCCCCACCGACTCGCCCTCGGACACCAGCTTGCCGCCCGTGATGAGTTCAACGACCTGCGCGTGTGTAACGTCTTTGGCTTGGACGTGCGCCGTCAACCGGCCGAGGTAGAGAACGGCGATATCATCGGCCACCGCGAGCACGTCATTCATATTGGGGCTGATCAGGATGACGGCGAGGCCGCGGTCGGCCAGGCGACGAACGAGTCGCAGGACCTGCTCGGTCTGCGCGACACCGAGTGCGGCGGTCGGTTCGTCCAGGATCACAAGTTTGGAGTTCCACAACACAGCTCGCGCGATGGCCACAGTCTGGCGTTGACCACCGGACAGGCTAGCCACCTTCTGTCGAACTGACTTCACCGTCCGCACGGACAAACCGGCGAGGGTCTCCGAAGCGCGGCCCTCCATGGTGATCTCGTCAAGCGTTCCAACGCTGGTCAACTCACGGCCAAGAAACAGGTTTTGGACGATGTCCAGGTTGTCGCAAAGGGCGAGGTCCTGGTAAACGACCTCGATTCCGAGCGCGTTTGCCTGCTTCGGCGACGTCACGTGGACCCGTTCGCCCTCGAAGTGGTACTCGCCGCCGTCAAACGCGTAAATCCCTGCGATGCCTTTGATCAGCGTGCTCTTGCCGGCGCCGTTGTCACCGACGAGTGCGGTCACCTTCCCGAGCCTGAATTCGATGTCGACGTCTTTGAGGACTTCAACGGCCCCGAAGCTCTTGTTGATCCCCCGCAGAGTGAGCAACGGTTGACCGTCTTGAGGTGGGGCTAGTTCTCCGGCGGAGGCAGTGATCGTCATCGGACCTCACAAAGGACGTTGGGGCGCAAACACTACCGAAAGGCGGGAGTCAGGCACTAGGAAAGTGCCTAACCCCCGCCGTCTCGCTAACTAGCTAACTCGCTAGGACAGGCCGAGCGTCGTGCACTGCGCCGCGTAATCCGGCGTACATACCTTTGCGACGGTCGTGTAGTTCGCGTCGAAAGGCACCTTGATGTTCGCCTTGGTGATCCAGACAGGCGTGGCAAAACCGGACTTGACCGGCTTGTTAGCGATCGTGTCCGTCACCGTGCTGGTGGCCAAAGCATCGGCACCAGGCGTGTCACCGGCAGCCATCTTGACGGCGATGTTGGCAGCAAGCGTTGCCTCGATCGCTGTGTCCTTGAAGACGGTGCCGCACTGCGTACCTGCAATGACGCGCTGCAGTCCTGGGTCGGAGGCGTCCTGACCAGTGACCGGCACCTTGCCGGCAAGCTTGTTGTTGCCCAGCACGGTGACAATTCCACCGGCCATCGTGTCGTTGGCCGACACCACACCATCGACCTTGCCGTTGTTGGCCGTGAAGAGCTGCTCGAAGGTCGTCTGAGCAACCGTAGCGTCCCACTTGCCAGTCTGGTCGCCGACGATCTTGTACGCGCCCGAGTCCACCTTTGGCTTCAACGCTTCAACGTAGCCCTGCTTGAACAGCGACGCGTTGTTGTCTGTCGGGTCACCATTGATCAACACGACGTTGGCGCTGGTCTTGCCGCCAGCCGTGAGGCAGTCGGTCAGACCCTGGCCCATGAGTTTGCCAACCTGGACGTTGTCGAAGGATACGTAGTAGCTCGCGTACCCGCCGAGTGTGAGCCGGTCGTAGTCAATGCTCTTGATGCCCGCATCCAGCGCCTTCTTCTGGCACGCCGCTCCACTCTGTGAGTCGATGTTTACGATCATCAGGACCTTGACGCCCTGGTTGATCAGTCCGTCACAGATGGACGCGAACTTGGTCACGTCTTTGGTGGCGTTTTGGATAACGGCTTCGTAGCCGCCGGCCGTAATGGCCTTCTCCAGGTTGGGTCGGTCAGTTGACTCCCAACGCGGCGACGATGCTGCGTCCGGGAGGATGACGCCGATCTTTCCGCCGCTGGCTGGAGAACTCGAACCACTACTTGTCCCTGAACTACTACACGCTCCAAGAAGGAGAGTGACGACCGCGAGCCCTGCCACGGTCAATGATCGCTTTGCCATTGTCGTCCTTTCCTGCATGTCTGCCCATGCGTTGGCCGAGCCGCAGATGGCTCCGCCACGTGCAGATTCGGTCGACCGTCGCCATCGACAATCGGAGTAATACAGGGGGAACCTATTCCGGTGTGATCAAGTCCGCGCGTCGAAGCAGTGAGCATCACGTAACGATTCGGTCGCGCTCGGCTGGGAGGCGAGGCGTTCACTCGTCGGCGGAAAGTTGAACGATATGGCCGGTAGCGGCGCTCTCCCGAGCTGCCGCTATCACGTGCAACCCACGAATAGAGTCACGAGCATCGACGGGGACGACCCCGTCCCCGCGTACGGCGGCAGCGAAGGCCGGGTAGTACGTATCCCAGCGACCTCTCTCGCTGGGGACTCTTTCGGTTTGAGCTTCTCCGCGCCTTATCTCGCCCCAGGCCGATTCCGGTTCTATCCCCCACGTCGCGCCTTCGGCGGCAGGACTTCGGCCTTCCTTCAACGCTGCTTCCTGTCCGTCTAAACCATCGACGGCGTACGCGCCGGCGGTACCTGACACCACGAATCGCCGTCGGGAGTCTCCCGCGGTCCAGCTACAGATGAGGTGGGACGTGAATCCCGATTGGTGGGTCAGCGCGAGGAAGACGTCGTCGTCGCGCCCCTCCTGATCAGGTCGTACGCGCAACTCGCCATAGACCGAGGACACCGGACCGAAGAGAAGCAACGCCTGATCGATGAGGTGCGTTCCGAGATCGAGGAGCGTGCCGCCCCCCGCGCGCCGCGGTCCCCGCTCGGGAGCGAAGCGTTCAAATCGGGATTCGAAACGGGTGAGGGTGCCGAGCGAGTCGGCGTGGATCAGCTTTTGCACCGTCAGCAGATCCGAGTCCCACCGACGATTTTGAAACACGCTGATCACAGCATGATCGCGCGCGGCATGGTCGTAGGCCGACTGGGCACTCTGCGGATCTAGCGCGAAGGGTTTGTCGCAGACGACAGCCAAACCGAGGTCGATCGCCTGATGCACCAACTCAATGTGGGTTTCGGCAGGAGTGGAAATCGCCACGGCTTCAACGCCGAGCCGGATCAAGTCCGGGAGCGAATCGACACACTGAGCGCTCGGATGCTCGGCCTGAGCAGCTGCGCGTCGGTCGGGATTACGAGTGACTATCGCGACCAATTCGCAGTTTGTTGCCGCCGCGATGAAGGGCGCGTGAAAAGTGCGACCACCGAAGCCGTAACCGATTAGCCCGATGAGGACAGGGGGCTGCGTCATATTCGTGATACTAGGAGTCACTTCCTCGGACGGTCACGGTCTCGCGAGGGTTGGACGCGTTTCGGCTCGCCTGCCATCTTCGGATAGTCCGGCGGATAGGGCATATCGGCGAGTCCGTGATCGCGTTCGTCGCGCTCGTACCACTCCAAAAGAGGGGTCAGGTCGTGCGCGACGTCATTGATGCTCGCGTGCAGATCACCGAGCTCGGCGAATCGCGGCGCCACCGTACGTACGGTGAAATCTCCTGGCGCGACCTGCGGGACTTCATCCCACGTCACGGGTGTCGACACCAACGCACCTGGTCGCGCGCGGACAGAGTACGCCGAAGCGATGGTTCGATCGCGCGCATTTTGGTTGTAGTCGATGAAGACGGTCTCGCCTCGTTCTTCCTTCCACCACAGCGTCGTCACCTGCCCGGGCATACGACGCTCGAGTTCGCGGCCAAGTGCGATCGCTGCGTGGCGCACGTCGGTGAACGTCCAGCGCGGTTGGAGCCGTACATAGATGTGGATGCCACGCCCGCCGGAGGTTTTCGGGAAACCGATCCACCCGAGTTCATCGAGTACCGCGCGGGTTTCGCCTGCGACTCGAACGCAATCGCTGAAATCGGTACCGGGTTGCGGGTCGAGGTCGATGCGCAATTCATCGGGATGGTCGACATCGGCGCGGCGTACCGGCCACGGATGAAAGGTAATCGTGCCAAGGTTTGCCGCCCAAGCAATCACCGCTGGTTCCGTGGGACAGACCTCGTCGGCGGTACGGCCGGACGGAAAAGTGATGTGCGCGGTCTCGACGTAGTCGGGAGCACCGGAGGGGATCCTCTTCTGATAGAAGGCCTCTCCCTTAGCTCCGTCACGTGTCGCCATCTTGACGTCGGGACGTACGCCGGAGGGCCATCGCTCCAACGTGGTGGGACGTTCGTAGAGGGCACGCAGGATGCCGTCGCTCACCGCGATGTAGTGCTGAACCACGTCGAGCTTGCTCACGCCAACGTCAGGGAAGTACGGCTTGTCCGGATTGCTGACGCGCACAAGGCGTCCGGCAACCTCCAACTCAATCGCCGGAACATTCGCTTTCACCACCCCCCTACCCTCCCGCAAATCCTCGATAAAGGTGCCAAATTTGCACGACAACCGATGGGCTGCCAGGCATCATGACGATCATGAATTCCGCTCTCCTTGCACCGCTTATTACCGGTGCCCTGCTCGGCGCATTTGCCGCTGCACAAGTCGGTCCGATGTGGCTGATGTGTGCGCGGACGTCGGCTCGCTTTGGCTTCCGCAGCGGTGCCGCACTGGGCGCGGGTGTGGCCTCCGTCGATCTCGCGTACGCCGTACTCGGATCCCTCGGCGCAGCCGCACTCTTGCGAATCACGCCGCTTCGGCTCGCGCTCGGCCTCGTCGGCGCCCTTGTCTTGATCTGGATCGGTGCGCGCAGCATCCATACCGCGCTTCGGTTGCGGATCGGCGCGGTATCTGACGACGAAGTGATGCAACCCGCGCGAGCGTTCCGGACGGCCGTGGTGGCGACCGCGTCGAACCCACTGACAATTCTGACGTGGGGTGCCGTCTTCGGTGGCGCCGCGGTCGCGGACGTCACCGGGTCACCGGAGCGAGCCATTGCCTTCATCGTGGGAATTGGCGTGGGTTCGTTGGCGTTCCATCTGAGCCTGGCCGGGATCATGTCCCTCATTGGTGGGCGACTGACCGACCGGGCAGCCGCGCTCGTCGACGCGGCGAGCGGTCTTGGTTTGGTGACGTTCGGCGGCTTGCTCGCTTACCGAACGGTTACCAACCCGCAGTGACCCCACTTCCGCGGGCTCCGACGGCGATTCCCCGGGTACGGTCGTCCACGTGAGTTGGCTCTCAAGGAAGTGGTGGCGCATGAGTAGCACCGATATGTCCGAGACTAAGCCCGACGGCACGCCCTACGTCGTTGCTCGCACCGACGAGGAGTGGCGCGCGCAACTGGCGCCCGAGGAATACCAGGTGCTGCGGCAGGCTGGAACCGAGAGAGCCTTCACCGGCGAGTACACCGACACCAAGACACAGGGCGTCTACTCGTGTCGCGCCTGCAACGCGGAGCTCTTTCGATCAACCGAGAAGTTCGATTCGCACTGCGGCTGGCCGTCGTTCTTCTCCCCGCTCGCGGGGGACGCGATCGTTGAGATCGAAGACCGTTCGATGGGGTCAGTGCGTACCGAAGTTCGCTGCGCCAATTGCGGCTCGCATCTGGGGCACGTCTTTTCGGGCGAGGGTTACGGCACTCCCACCGACCTGCGCTACTGCATCAACTCGGTATCGCTCAAGCTCGAACCCGTCGAATAGGCGCGCTCCGAGCGGGGGTTAGGGGTGGGTAGTGATGAGGTCGGCGGGGGCGCGGCGTCGGCCGGTGTAGAACGGGGTTTCCTCGCGAACATGCAGTCGCGCTTGCGACGCGCGCAAGTGGCGCATCAAGTCCACAATGCGGTGCAACTCCGCGCACTCAAAGGCGAGGATCCATTCGTAGTCCCCCAACGCAAAAGACGCCACCGTGTTGGCTCGTACGTCGGGATACTCCCGACCCATGATTCCGTGCTCCATCAACATCGCGCGACGTTCCTCTTCGGGTAGTACGTACCACTCGTATGACCGCACGAACGGATACACGCACACGTAGTCGCCCGGTTCTTCACCAGCGAGGAATGCGGGCACATGCGAGCGATTGAATTCCGCCGGTCGATGCAACGCCATGTTCGACCACACCGGGGTGAGCACACGACCCCAGGCCGTACGTCGCAACATGGAGTAGGCCTCCTGCAACGCATCCGAGGTCGATGCATGCAACCAGATCATCACGTCCGCGTCGCCCCGCAATCCGGCGACGTCGTAGCAACCTCGGACGATCACATCCTTGTGAGCTAGCGACTCGAAGAGCGCATCGACTTCGGCAATGACTGCGACTCGGTCATCCGGGAGCCCGTTCTCGACCCGGAAAACCGACCACATGGTGTAGCGAATTTCGTCGTTGATCTCGCGGGCTTTGGGGCGGGGGGAATCGCTGGTCGGATTGCTCATGGGCCTATTCTCTCCGACTGATGCGCGTGCCGGCCACTCGGCTTACGAACTAGCGAACACCGAGTTGATCCATCACGGCAGTTGCCGCGGATTGACCGCTGGCGATGCACGCCGCGATTCCCACTCCGTCGTACGCCGCACCCGCCACTTCTAGTGCGGTATGACTGGCGAGAGCCGACCTGATTCGGGCAACTCGATCAACGTGGCCTACTCGGTATTGCGGCAACGATCCTCCCCACCGCGTCACGACGTGATCTATCGAGTCCGCTCGGGCGCCGATGAGGGGGCGCAGTTCCGACTCGGCTATCGAGGCGAGTTCGTCATCGTCGCACTGCAATACGTGCTGTTCGCCGAAGCGACCGACCGACGCGCGAAGGATGACAAGCGGTTCCGCTTCCTCGGCGCACAACTGCGCGAGCCATCCCCACTTCGACGACGAATACGTCGACGCCTTCACGATTCGATCCGGGCGCGGCACCATCAACAAGCCGCTCGACCGGTCAACGCCCACTTCGTCGACGTCGCAACGCCGAAACGCCATCGTGATCACCGCAACGCTCGCGTAGTCAATCGCCGCGATGTCCTCCGCTGCCGCACTGGCGACATCGCGGACCAAGCGAGCGGCGGCGAGCCCCGGCGTGGCGATCACGATCCCGTCGAACTCCGCGACTGCTGGTACGGCGGCTGATCCGAGCGTGAGCGACCACCCGGACGCGGTTCGTGCAAGTCCACGCACGGTTGTGTTGAACCGCACCTCGGCTCCGCGAGCTGCCAACACTCCGAGCGCCGCATCAACGACGCGGCTGACACCCCCATGCACGCCGACAAACCGATTCCCTCCTCGCGAGCCCCTAGAGCCGACTTCCAGATCCACGGCACGCGCGCGTGCCACCAATTCGCGAGCCGCCGTGGTGAGGGCGACCCCTTTCGTCGCTGCGGCGTAGATCCCAGGAATGCACGCCTGCAGGCTCAACTCATCGGCGTGGCCGGCGTACACCCCACCGAGCAACGGTTCGATGAGCCGGTCAACCACTTCATCGCCGAGCCGAGTACGCACGAATCCACCGAGCGACACGTCGGCGTCAATCGTGTTGGTGGGGCGATTCGCTTCGGCGCGAACGAATTCCAATGCCTGTGGTGACAACACTCCCGCGCGATCTAGCGAATCCAGATCGCCCGGAATTCCCAGCACCAGGCCCGGCGGTAGCGCGCGCGCGACGCCATCGCTGAGCACCAGCCCGGGCGCGCTAATCGCTGGCACCACTAAGTCCGAGCCAAGCCCGACGTGTCGCGCTAAGTCCGCAGCCTCGGGGCGAGTGGCCAACATTGACTCGGCTCCTACATCCACCGTGACTCCGGCCACCGAGTCCAACTGCAACTTCCCACCGGCTCGACTCGATGACTCCAACACGACAACTTCGGGCGGATTCGGCCGCGATGACAGCTGAAGCGCTGCGGCGAGTCCGGCAATCCCGCCACCCACAACAGCAATTCGTTGTCGCGGGGTCGAAGTCACTCGGGCGCCTGCCAGTTCATTTAGTTCACCGAGGTGTTGTGGACTGACTCAACGACCCGGGCGAGCGCATCGGGGTTGGTCTCGGGCAGTACCCCGTGACCCAGATTGAAGATGTGTCCGCGGGCGCCGCGCCCGCTCTGCACGATACGAGCCACTGCCTCATCGAGAGCATCGGAGGATGCAAACAGCAAGGCTGGATCGAGATTGCCTTGCACCGAGACGCCAGGACCGAGACGAGCGATCGCGTCGACCAAATCTACGCGGTAGTCCACGCCGACGACATCGCATCCGACGCTGGCCATCGACGTGAGCAACTCACCGGTCCCGACGCCGAACTGAATCATCGGAGCGCCGAGGCCGCGTACTCGATCGAAGCAGGCGCGCGAATGGGATAGCACGTGTCGCTCGTAGTCTCGGCGGCTCAACGACCCTGCCCACGAGTCGAACAACTGCACAGCGCTCGCGCCATGGAGTACTTGAAGTCGCAGGAATTCCCCGGCGATGTCTGCCAGCCGCGCGCACAAGTCGGACCAGAGTTCAGGGTCGCTGTGCATAAGAGCTTTGGTATGCACATGATCTCGACTCGGTCCACCTTCGACGAGGTACGACGCCAACGTGAACGGTGCTCCGGCGAAACCGATCAGCGGCGTTGCTCCCAACTCACCTGCCTCGGAGGTCAGCAACGAGACCGCCGCCAGCACGGACTCCACATCGGCTTGTTCGAGTTCCCGTAGGCGCGCAAGGTCGGCACGGGTTCGAAATGGCCGCGCCACAACCGGTCCGACTCCCGGAACAATTTCGACATCGACACCAACGGCGCGCAGAGGAACCACAATGTCGGAGAAGAAGATTGCGGCGTCCACCCCGTAGCGACGTACCGGTTGCATAGTGATCTCGGCAACCATGTCCGTGCGGAAGCACGTATCCAGCATCGAGGTTCCTTCGCGCAAGGCGCGATACTCCGGCAACGAGCGACCCGCCTGACGCATAAACCACACCGGGATTCGCGTCGGCCTACGCCCCAGCGCGGCCGCAATGAGTGGTGAATCCGATGTACGGCCCGACGTCAACGGATGCGTAGCGGGCAGCGCAGCTGACGGGACGGCACTTGATGGCGCGGCGATGGTCACACCGCCGATCGTCGCACGTGCGGTCTCACCCGGCGCCGCCCGTACTTATCAGAGCAACTCCGCACAGCGCGATCCCGACGCCGACATATTGCACGGGCACAAGGCGCTCGTCGTGGAACCAACGGGCGAGCACGACGGTTGTCACCGGGTATAGCGAACCGAGCACCGACACGATCACTAGCAACCCCAGTCCCGTCGCGACCCCAAACGACAGGTTCGCCGCGACGTCGAAGATGCCGATCGCGGCGAGCATTCCGATGTCGGCGGGCACAAGACCACCTCGGCTACGCGCGAAAGATGCGATGACCAGAACCACCGCCACGGTTGTCGCACGCATCGCGACCATCGTCATCACCGCGCTGGTACGGCTGCCTTGGGCAATGGCCGACAAGGACGTTCCAAACATCAGCGCCGCGAGGCCAGCCAACAGCAACGGAAGGAGCTCTGTCCGGCCCGTCAGTTCCGGTCCACTCGCTGCGACGATGCCCATAAGGGCAAGTGCAATGCCAACAAACTGTGCCGCCGTGGGCGACTCGCCGCGGATCAAACCCAAACCCAGCGGGACCAGGACGCCGAGTCCGGCGATCGGCGCGACGATGCCCATGGTTCCTCGCGACAAGGCCGCATAAAACGCCACCAACCCGATGAAGCCAGACAGGCTCGCAAGGATGGCCCACCGCCAGTACGCCGGATCGTCGCCCCACTTTCCGAGAACGCTGGCGATGGCAATCGCGGCGACGAGTCCGGCCAACTGAGAGCCGCCGACGACAGCGAGGGCCGGACGGCGCCGGGACAGGGTGCCACCGAGAAAGTCCGCACTTCCCCACATCACGCTGGAGATCAGCGCTAGGAAGACGGCCATCGGGCGACTCTAAGGCGTGGGCCACGGGGGCTGAAATTATTGCGACGCGCCGACCGTATTCGTCGCTACCGGTTCCACCGACAGATGCGACTTACTCTCAGGGCGTGACTTCGGTGCGGCGTCCAGACGCAAACTTCAGCGGAACGAGCGGCGGGGATTTCTCCGCCGACTTCGCCGCTGCGCTGACATCGTTGTCGGGATTCACCACCCGACCCGAAATCGACATTGACGAGGCCCCGGCCCCCCAGCGTCTCGCCCGCTTCGCCCTCGCGCTCACCGCTGACGTCGGTGCCGAGGAGGAACTCGGAAGTGGGCGCCTGGTCGTACTCCATGAACCCGACGGTCAGCCGACGTGGCACGGCACGTTTCGGATCGTGACTTTCATTCGGGCCCACGTCGAATCGGAACTCGCCGCCGACCCCATGCTGGCCGAGGTGGGTTGGGCGTGGCTGGTCGAGTCCCTGCAACGCAATCAGGCTGAGTACGGCCACATCGCCGGCACTGTGACGCGGACGGCTTCGACGTCGTTTGGATCAATGTCCGATCAGCGCGCCAAAGGTGAACTCGAAGTGCGTGCGTCCTGGACGGCGATGCACCACAACTTGGCTCCACACGTCCGGGCGTGGACCGAATTGCTGGCGACCGCTGCGGGGCTCGAACCGCTTGCGCCTGGAGTGGTGGCGTTACCTCGTCGTGCCCGCTGACTCTGACTGAGCATCTCGGCTCGCTCAAGACCAGCCTCGTCACCCACACGCCAGCTGGCCCCACCCGAACGGGTGAGCGTAGGCCCTCGTTGGGCGTAGCGGGTCAAGTAACCGCGCAGGGGGTCCGATACGGCACAAGGACCTCAAATTCGTGGTCTTGAGTGTATTGCTGTCACCGTTGAGGAGGCCCGGCGTGGTCGCTGTTGTCGAACGCCCAGGCGCCGGACTTGCTGGACTCCCCCGGTCCCGCTTTACCGCGTTGTTAGTTGCTGAATCGCCGCACCGGAGGGCTTTTCTCGCCTCGCGACTGCGTGGTCTCGGAGCTCGCGACGTGATTGAGGCAGCCAGTGCCGCCGAGGCACGCGTGCGCGCTCGCCATGAATCCTCGCAAGAACTCCTGATCGTCGACGGTGGACTGCCCGACAGTCCCGTGTTGCCGCTCTTGGCGGAGTTGCGCCAGCTGGGGTGGCGTCGAGTAGTCCTGCTCACCGTTCGCGATGACTCGTACGCCGTCCGAGCGGCGATGGCTGGCGGAGCCCGCGGTTACCTCGTCACCGCAGACCACTCCGTCCCTGACCCGCTCCCCTTCGTTGCGGTCAACCGCAGTCGTAGCCGTTCAGGCTCGCCCGATGATTTGTCGGCTCGCGAAGTCGAGGTGCTTCAACTCGTTGCTGAAGGGCACTCCAACAAGGCAGTCGGGGAAGACTTGGGTCTTTCCGCGTTGACCGTGAAGAGTCACCTCGCTCGTATCGCCCGCAAGCTAGGAACCGGTGACCGCGCCGAAATGGTCGCCCTCTCGATGCGGGCTGGCCTGGTCCGCTAGTCGGATCCGTGATCGTGTAGCCGCGCGGCTGTGTCGGGCCTTTTTACGGGACAGACCTACCCACGTCGTACGGTGGGCACGTGACGTCATCGCCGGACAACTCCGCGCCGGAGCCCGGTGACGTTGAGATCGCAGCTGGCGTGGGATCCGCTGGTGACGCTGACGACGCAGCACTGGTCATACCTCCCTTGCTCCTGGCCGACGGTTTACCTCCTCTCATCGATGAGCCAGGTCCGTTGGCTGAGGCGGTCACCGCGTTGCGCGACGGCCATGGCCCGATCGCCGTCGATGCGGAACGAGCATCGGGCTATCGATACGGACAACGCGCCTATCTCGTGCAACTTCGACGTTCCGGCGCCGGCACCATGCTCATCGACCCGACTGCCTTTGACGATTTGAGATCGCTCGCTGCGGTACTGGGGGAATCGGAGTGGGTGCTGCACGCGGCCAACCAAGATCTGCCTTGCCTCGCGGAGATCGGTCTCATCCCGCACGCTGGAGTCTTCGACACCGAGTTGGCCGGACGACTTCTCGGACTTCCCCGAGTCGGGCTCGCAGCACTCATGGAACGCCAACTCGGGTTCTCGCTAGCCAAGGAGCACTCCGCCGCGGACTGGTCGACTCGGCCACTGCCGGAAGCGTGGTTGCACTACGCCGCCCTAGACGTTGAACTGCTCGTGGAACTGCGCGACATCCTCGATGAACTCCTCGTCGTTGCTGGCAAACGCGAGTGGGCCAGCGAAGAATTCGCCGCGATCGTGGCGGCACCGCCTGCGCGTCCGCGCACCGATCCCTGGCGGCGTACCTCAGGCATGCACCGGGTACGCAACCCGCGCGGTTTGGCGATCGTTCGAGGGCTCTGGTACTCCCGCGACGAGATCGCACAGACCCGCGACATTTCGCCGGGTCGGATCCTGGCCGATGCCGCGATTATTGAAGCCTCACTCGCGCTACCGAGTGATATCGATGCCCTGCAAGCGCTCGGTGCCTTTCGCCATCGCGGCGCAAAGCGCCACATTGCGACGTGGAGTCGCTCGGTGTCAGCCGCATTGGCGCTGCCGGCCTCTGAATTGCCACCCCTGTCGCTCCCTGGCGATGGCCCGCCGCCGCCGCGCGTTTGGGCCGACCGCGATCCGGTGGCGGCGGCCCGGCTTCGCAAGGCTCGAGCCGATCTCAACGGGGTGGCTGCATCGAGTGACCTACCGGTGGAAAACCTCATCTCACCGGACGCTGTCCGCCGGGTGATCTGGAAACCGCCGACTCCGACCACAGCCGAGGCGGTCGCCGCGGACCTCGTCCGACTCGGCGCCCGCCCCTGGCAGATTGAACTAACCCTTCCGATATTTCTCGAGGCCCTCGCCATTACCGAACCGGTGGATATCGAGGCAGAGCCGGGCCTAGGTGAGTCGCCGCCCACCGAGGTATCCCCCCCCATGTCGCCCCCGGCCAGCCCGCCACCGGATGCGACCTCCGACTAGCGCGCACTAGGGCAGTTACTCGTCAGTAGAGTAGGCTGTTACCGGCCAGTAACTCGCCCCCTTCGGCCTCCCCCGGACCGCCCAGGAGCCCCCATGTCTGAGACCACGCGCCCGTCCCGTCTGATCCGCGATGTCGTCGTCGTTGACGCCGTACGGACCCCATTTGGTCGCGCCGGCGACAAGGGGATGTACGCCCGCACCCGTGCTGACGATCTCGCCGTCAACGTGCTACGCGAGCTGGTGCGACGTAACGATGCACTGGCGCCAGACCGGATCGACGACGTCGCCATCGCCGCGACGACCCAGATCGGCGATCAAGGACTCACGATCGGGCGAACTGCTGGCATCTTGGCGGGGTTGCCACGTTCGGTTCCCGGGTTTTCCATCGACCGAATGTGTGCTGGCGCGATGACGTCGGTGACCACGATGGCTTCCGCCATCGGCATCGGCGCCTACGAAGTGGCCATTGCCGGTGGGGTCGAGCACATGGGTCGACATCCGATGGGCGAAGGCGTCGACCCGAATCCGCGTTTTGTGTCTGAGCGCTTGGTAGATCCCGATGCGCTGCAGATGGGCAAGACGGCCGAAAACTTGCATGATCGCTTCCCGCATCTCAGCCGCGCACGCGCCGACGAGTACGCCGTGCGAAGCCAGGAGAAAACCGCCAAGGCCTACGCCGACGGACGAATTCAGCCCGACCTCGTCCCGGTCGCGACGCGAACCGCGGACGGCGGCTGGGGTCTTGCCACCGTCGATGAACCACCGCGCCCCGGGACCACCGTCGCCGGGCTCAGTGAACTCAAAACTCCGTTCCGCCCGCACGGTCGCGTCACGGCCGGCAACGCTGCCGGTCTCAACGACGGCGCCACTGCAGCGTTACTCACCTCGGAAGCAGTCGCCGACGAGTTGGGGCTCACCAAGAAGTTGCGCCTCGTCTCGTTCGCCTTCGCCGGGGTTGAACCAGAAGTGATGGGCGTCGGCCCCGTGCCATCGACGGAAAAAGCCTTGCGGCTGGCCGGTTTGAGCATCGATGACATTCAGCGATTCGAAGTCAATGAAGCGTTCGCGGTGCAGGTGCTGGCCTTCCTCGATCACTTTGGCGTTGCCGACGATGACCCTCGGGTCAACCCGATGGGCGGCGCCATCGCCGTCGGTCATCCGTTGGCGTCCAGTGGCGTACGGCTGATGGCCTACCTCGCCAACGAATTCGTCGCTCACCCCGAGGTTCAATATGGCCTCACCACCATGTGCATTGGCTTGGGCATGGGCGGAACGGTCATCTGGGAAAACCCCAACTTCGACGGGTCGAGGAACTGACATGAGCGATGCCGTACACCCCAACGAAATCGTCACCCATTCGGTCGTCACGCTGGTCGACATCCCTGGTGGTCCCGGGCGAATTGCCGTCATCACCTTGGACAACGGGTTCGATCACGCGAAACCCAATACGTTCGGGCCGGCCGGTTTGCAAGAACTCGACACCGCGTTGACCGAAGCGCTTTCGCACAATGTCAGCGCTGTCTGCGTCACGGGCAAGCCGTTCATCTTCGCTGTGGGGGCAGATCTCACTGGCGTCCCGATGATTGCGTCGCGCGACGCCGCTCTGCAGATCAGCGAACTCGGTCACCGGGTCTTCCGGCGTTTCGGCGAGTGCGGCCTACCGACCTTCGCATTTGTCAACGGCGCTGCGCTAGGTGGTGGAGTCGAGCTCGCGCTTCACTGCACCTATCGCACGATCTCCACCGGGGTCACTGCGTTTGCCCTTCCGGAAGTCTTCCTCGGAATTGTTCCGGGCTGGGGTGGCTCCTACTTGCTTCCGCATCTCATCGGAATCGACGCCGCGACCACGGTCATCGTCGAGAATCCGTTGAATACCAACCGAATGTTGACTGGTCCTCGCGCGGCCAAGTTGGGCATCGCTGACCGCCTGCTCGAACCCGCCGATTTCCTCGAGCGCTCACTGAACTGGGCCGGGGCCGTACTCCGCGACGAATTGAGCGTCCCGCGTCGCCCGCTCGACAGCCAGGAGACGTGGGACGCCGCGATCGCGCGTGGCCGCGAAATCGCCGACGACAAGTTTCATGGCGCAACTCCGGCGCCGTACCGGGCCCTCGACCTGCTACGCGACGCGCGCGGCCGTTCTCGAGACGAGGGTTTCGCCGCCGAGGATGTGGCCCTCGCCGATTTGCTCATGACCAACGAACTTCGTGCTGGTCTGTACGCTTTCGATCTCGTACAGCGTCGCGCAAAGCGACCCGTCGGCGTACCCGACAAGTCGCTGGCTCGCCCCATCACCAAGGTCGGGATCGTTGGGGCCGGCCTGATGGCCACCCAACTGGCGTTGCTTTTTGTGCGCCGTCTTCAGGTGCCCGTCGTTATCACCGACCTTGACCAAACTCGCGTCGACGCGGGGTTGGAACAGATTCGAGCCGAGATTAGCGCTCTGGTGGAGAAGAAGCGCATCAGTACGGACAAGGCGAACCGATTCATCGCATTAGTCACCGGTGCGACTGACAAGTTTGGTTTTGCCGACGCGGACTTTGTCATCGAAGCCGTGTTTGAGGAATTGTCGGTGAAGCAAACTGTGTTTGCAGAACTCGAGGCCATCGTCTCCCCCACCTGCGTTCTTGCAACGAACACGTCATCTCTGTCGATCAGCGCGATGGGCGCAAAACTTGAGCATCCAGAACGAGTAGTCGGATTTCATTTCTTCAATCCCGTAGCCGTCATGCCGCTACTAGAAATCGCGAAGGCGGATAACACTGATGACGCCACCCTGGCTACCGCCTTTTCCGTCGGCAAGTCGCTCGGCAAGTCGGCCGTCCTCGTCGCTGATGCGCCGGCCTTTGTTGTCAATCGTCTACTCACCCGGTTTCTCGGCGAGGTAACCGCTGCGGTCGACGAGGGCACCCCCTTCAACGTCGCAGATAACGCGCTGGCGCCGCTCGGTCTGCCGATGACTCCGTTTGCGCTTCTTCAACTGGTCGGACCGGCCGTCGCGCTGCACGTGTCGGAAACCATGCACGACGCCTACCCCGACCGTTTCTCGGTATCTGAGAATCAGCGCCGGATCGTCGAAGCAGGTAAGCGCTCATTGATGCGTTTCGACGGTACGGGATTTAGCATCGATCCGAGTGTCGCGGAGCTGTTCGAGGTCGGGACGACGCCGTCGACGTCGGGTGAGGTACGCCAACGCGCGCTCGACGCACTGGCTCAAGAAATCGCGTTAATGCTGTCCAGCGGTGTCGTGTCCGCGCCCCAAGACATCGACCTGTGCATGCTCTTGGGTGCGGGCTGGCCGTTCCACCTGGGCGGCATCACGCCCTACCTCGATCGGACGGGGACATCCGAGCGAGTCAATGGGTCGCGGTTCCTACCACCGGGATACTCAACGCTGCCGCAGTGAGATCGAAGTGGGAGACCGGCACGGGTCGCCCGTAGAGCCAGCCTTGAGCCCAGTCGCAGCCCATCGCGGTCACGGCGTCGGCCTGCCCCTGCGTTTCGACGCCTTCAGCCACCACGAGTAGCCCCAGATCGTGGGCAACCTGGACCACAGCGCCCACGATGGCGGTGTCGTCGCTGTCGTCGACCACACCGGCGACGAAGGAACGGTCGATCTTGATGATGTCCGCGGGAAGGCTTTTCAGCCGCGTCAAACTTGAATAGCCCGTACCGAAGTCATCGATAGCCACGTGAACGCCGCGATCTCGCAGTGACTTCAACGTCTTATACGCCGGGTCCAACTCATCGACGACGGCTTGCTCAGTTACTTCCAATGTCAATCGAGCTGGGTCGACACCGGTGCCCGCGCAGATCGAAAGGACTTGCTCGGCGAAGTCGGCGAGCCGCAACTGGCGCGGGCTAACGTTGACCGAGACGCCGATCTCCGCGCCAGCCTCCAACCAACCACTGAGATCAAACATGGCTCGGCGCAGCACCGATCCGCCAATGGGGACGACCAGTCCGGTCGACTCGGCGACATCAATGAATGAGGCCGGGTAGAGCAGGTCACCTGTTTCTGGCTGGATCCGGACCAGGGCTTCGGCATCGACGACGTCACCCGTCCCGAGGTTCACAATCGGTTGGTAGTGAACGATCAGCCCGGTTCCCGCCACTGCCTGGCGCATCTCGGTTTGGATGGCGACCGATGCGCTGACACGTTCTTCCAGTTCATCGTGGTAGAAGTCGGCGCGGTTTCGTCCTTGTGCTTTGGCTCGGTACATCGCGAGGTCCGCGCGACGCAACAAGTCCTCGGCGCGAATGGTGGAGTCGCGTGTCGTCGCGATTCCGATGCTCATGGTCGGCAGGAAGACTCGCCCGTCGCACTCCCAGGGCGTCGAGAGCGCAATTTGGGCGCGATCCGCAATAACGCGTGCCTCAGCGTCGTCGTGCAACTTTTCACACACGATCACAAATTCGTCGCCACCGTGTCGCGACACTGTGTCTTCGGGTCGCACTGCGTGCCGCAGACGTACGGCGACCTCCTCCAGCAACAGGTCGCCAGCACCGTGACCGAGCGTGTCGTTGACTTCTTTGAAGTTGTCCAAGTCGACGAAGAGCACCGCAACGGCGCCTTGAGCCCGAGCGAGACGTCGAATGGCTGCATCCAATCGATCGACGAGTGCATGGCGGTTCAACAACCCCGTCACTGCGTCATAGAGAGCCTGCTTTGTCAGCGTCGCTTCGGCATCGCGGCGCGCTGTGACGTCTTCGACCTGAATCACGATGTCAAAAAGGCCGTCGTCGTCGTTGACGCCGAGGGCAGCGAGTCCGAGCCGCACCCAAGCCTCACGCCCATCGCCACGCATCAAACGAATCTCGCGTTGACGAACTGCATCGGCGGACGCCCGCTGCGGATCACTGATCGCTTCGGTCGGCTCCGCGAGCGCCAACATCGCGTTGCTGATGATGAAACCTCGATCATTTGGGTGCAGCAAACTGGTCAAGTCAGCCGCCGCTAGTTCGACCGGCTCGAGGCCGACGAGTCGACACATCGCAAGATTCGCGTCACGTAGCATCAAGATCCCTCGCTGAGAAATCCCCACCCGCGCGGTTGCCACCGGTGACCGGTCGAACATCGCGCGCATCATGCGCTCACTTGCCGCAATTTGCGCTTGATCCTTTTTGCGGCCGGTGATGTCGGTCGACATCCCACCGATGCCGACGATTCGCCCGGAGCCATTGCGCACCGGAAAGCGAGTCGACAAGAAGGTCTTCAACTCGCCCTCGCTATCGACGGTGACGTCTTCTTGAGTGATCACGTCGTCGTACTGCATGACTTCGTAATCCATGGCGCGGAATTGCTCGGCTCGCTCGACTCCGAAGATTTCATCGTCGCGCCTTCCTTCGTGAACCAGGCCATGAGTTCCATGGGTTCGCACGAAGGTGTGGTTCGCGAGCACGTAGCGGCCGTATCCCTCAAGGTCGTCGTAACTCTTCACATATACAAGAGCCTCAGTGGTATCGAGAACGAGATTCATCAGGCGGATCGCTGTTTGGGCGTTATCCGCGACGCGGCGGCGCTCTTCCACCAGCACCGTGATTGCCAGGGCAGTCAGTGTCCCGATGCAGAGGAACTCCTGAAGAGTCGCAATTTGGCGACCGGATTCTGCAGATATCAGGGTGTACGGCCCCAGCCCGGCCAACGTGAAACTCACACTTGTCACCGCCATCACGGCCATGACCGGCGTGATCGAGCCCGCACCAAACTTGACTCCCAGCCACACCAGCAAAACCAGAATCAGATACGGCAGGCCCACGATGCCGGTGCTAAATCGAGCCGGTGCCTCGAAGATTGCGGTGATGAGTGCGCAGAGAAGAACCACCACGACGGTCAATTCCAGCCGACGCTTCCACGTCCCCAGGATGGGTCGGTCCAATCGCAGCACCAACGCCCCGATACAGACGAGCGCGATGAGATCTCCGTTTGTCCATGACCTCCAGACCCGAATGAATTGGCTGCCACCATCGGTGGTCACCGACCACGAACCAAGTACCCCCGCAGCGAACGTCGCAATCAGCGCCGCCACGGTGAACCACAACACGTCGCGGGCTCGATCTATCGACGTGGCGGAACGCCACTTGAGAATCGCTGCGAACACCACCGCTTCAATGACGTTGATAACGCCGAACATCAAGGCGACAACGAGGGTGGAACCGGCGTGCAGGTCAACGAGTGTTTCGGCAACAACGATCGCACCCATGAGCGGCAGCCACATGCGCATGCGAGACAGGGCAAGGACCGGGCCGGCTAGTCCGACCGGGATCCATAAGGATGAGGATCCGTCGGCCACACCGGTAAGGGGTTGAGCCAGCAGCGCGAGGGCGATATACGCGACGGTGAAGCACAGCACTCCGAGTGCTCGACGGCCCGGCTGGCTGGATCGATCGATGAAGTCGGCGAGCGCGCGGATTCGAATGAACTCGCGTGGAGCGGCCACCTCTAACCCGGGCGAGGACAAGTTCGACCCGCCTCCTGACTCCCCCGCGGGGAAAAGAAAGAGAACGCCGTTGGTGCAGGCTAGGGGTCGCACGTTCCGGATGCGTGTTGGCGCGCGGTCGCTCCGGCGTTTGTGTACGCGCTAGGTGAGTGCTGGCCACCCTGCGTGACCCTCGGTCACCCTTGCGGCCGTCGTAGCGCGGCACGCTGAACGCGTACCGTCACCAGAGTGCTGGGCGACCGCGTGACCCGCGCTCATCGGACGATCGTTCTTGCGATCACTGTGCTCGACGATGTCGATATTCGACTCGACGAGTTCGGTCCGGTGCTGCCACCTGTACGACCCGGGGGGAACCCGCTCTGCGTGGGCTGGAACGAGGTCACCGAAGCCATCGGAATCGCTGCCCCAGACGGCGACCTCGCGCGCGATCGGGTCCGACGTTGGTTTGCGATTCGGCAAGCGCTTGGGATGCTTTCGGGTCGGCGCGCGATGCGCCGCTTGCGTCCACTTGCTTTGCCGGTTTCTCACATCTTGCATCCCGGTCCGTCGTGGCCCTATCGCCGCGTGCTGGGTGGTGCACTCGACGTCGGGCTGGGCATCTCGCTAGAACGCCACGGCTCTCAACCCGCCGATCCGCTGAGTTTCGTTCCTGTCCCGCGCGGACTTACTCGCGCCGCGGGAATCGATGTGCCCCAAGTGATGGCACACGCCGAAGCGCACCTGCGCGCGATGGCTCGGCTGGCGGCTATTCGAGTACGGCTTGCCCCCTTCGCACCGCTCCGACCGCTCGGTGATTGCGATGTACTCACTTTGCTTTCCGTCCCACAGTTTCGCAGCGCATTGCTGACGTGGGACCGCACTGGAATGCGTACGGCCGCAGTTCCGATGCGCTCACGCGGTTGGCTCGATCTGGGTCGCGTTGACCCGGCGTTTGCGTTGGCAGCGGCGGCTGCGACGGGGCCGATCGAACGGGGGTTCGCCCGACCAATCTTGATTACTCGCGAGGAGATCGCACTAGCTCGCCCGGGAGGCAAAGCGGTCCTGCACGCCCTCGCAGATCCGTCGGCGTCAGATCCGTGGGAACAGGTCTCGCGTCAAGCTTGATCGCGCGACCAGGGCGACGTGGGTTGGCCACTCGTCGGGGTCGCATCATCCATCTGGGCCATCTTCTCAACGACCTTGCGAGCCACGTCTTGGCCGGTTAAACCGACGCGCTCCAACACCTGCGCCCGGAGACCTTGATCGAGGAATTTTGGCGGCACACCAAAGTCTCGGACCGGTACGTCGACGTCTGCGTCGCGCAAGGCCTGGGCAACCGCACTGCCGACTCCTCCCGCGCGTACACCGTCTTCAATCGTGACGACCAGTCGATGCCGGCGTGCTAGTTCGACGACACCAGCAGGCACGGGCAACACCCAACCCGGGTCGACCACAGTGGCGCCGACGCCTTGCGATTCAAGTCGGCTGGCGGCGTCGAGGGCGATTTGGGCCATCGCCCCGACGGCCACGATTAATACGTCGTCGGCGCCCGTGCGGGCCAACACATCGATGCCGGCAACCCGATCGATCGCGGGTATCTCCACGGTCACAGCACCGCGAGGGAATCGCACCACCGTCGGCGCATCGTTGACCGCAACCGCTTCGCTGAGCAACTGGGTCAGCGTGGCAGCGTCGCGCGGTGCCGCCAATCGAAGTCCCGGCACGATCTGCAGCAGGGCGAGATCCCACACTCCGTTGTGACTTGGTCCGTCCTCCCCGGTCACACCCGCACGATCGAGCACGAATGTCACACCCGCGTGATGCAGCGCACAGTCCAACAGCACCTGGTCAAAGGCGCGATTGAGGAACGTGGAGTAGACCGCGACGACGGGATGCATGCCGGCGTAGGCCAGGCCCGCCGCGCTCGTGACCGCATGCGCCTCCGCGATCCCGACGTCGTACATGCGGTCAGGGAAAGCGGTGGCAAAACGGTCGAGCCCAGTCGGACCGGTCATGGCAGCAGTAATGGCCACGACGTCCTTTCGCTGGTTGCCGATCGCGACGAGTGCATCAGAAAACACCGATGTCCAGGTGAGCGCCCCACCACGAAGGGGTCGACCCGCGTCGGGGTCGATGATTCCCACGCTGTGGAATCGATCGGCTTCATCGGCCTCCGCCGGCGCGTAGCCACGACCCTTCTGGGTCAGCACATGCACGATCACTGGGCCACCGAAATCGCGAGCCCGGCTTAATGCGTGTTCGAGTTCGTTGAAGTCGTGCCCACCCACCGGGCCGATGTACTTCAGCCCGAGATCCTCGAACATCCCCTGCGGCGCGACGATGTCCTTGATGCCCTTCTTGACCCCATGCAACGCTTCAAAAACCGGAACTCCGACGACGGGCGTACGGCCAAGTGCGCGTTTGCCCCACTCAAGGAATCGTTCGTAGCCGCGGGTCGTCCGCAACGTCGAGAGGTGATGAGCCACCCCACCGACGGTGGGTGAATAGGAGCGTTCATTGTCGTTGACGACGATCACGACAGGCCGCTTCGATGCCGCAATGTTGTTCAGTGCTTCCCACGACATTCCGCCGGTGAGTGCCCCGTCACCGACGACCGCCACCACGTGACGCCGCAACCCGAGTCCACGTTGCTCAAAGGCCTTGGCAATTCCATCGGCGTAGGACAGCGCCGTCGACGCGTGCGAGTTTTCGATGACGTCCGAGGGCGACTCGGCCCTACTCGGGTATCCCGACAATCCGCCCTGCTGGCGCAGACTGTCGAAGTCGTCGCGACGCCCGGTCACGATCTTGTGCACGTACGCCTGATGGCCGGTGTCCCACAAGACGACGTCACCCGGAGACTCAAAGGTGCGGTGCAGAGCAATGGTGAGTTCGACGACGCCCAAATTGGGTCCTAGGTGCCCGCCGGTCGCCGAGACCTTCTCCACCAGGAAATCGCGAATCTCTTTCGCCAACTGGGGCAACTGGTCCGCGGGGAGCCGCTTGAGATCAGCCGGTGAGTTCACCGTGGGGAGAAGGAGCACGCAAGAAGTCTAAATGCCTGCGACGGTTCCGCACCCCAACACCTCGTCAACGAGCCAGCCTTGCGTTACTCGACCAGGGACCGGAGAACGTACTGAAGGATTCCGCCGTTGCGGAAGTACTCGGCTTCACCGGGGGTGTCGATCCGGACGAGGGCATTGAAGCTGAGGGTGGTCCCATCGGCCCGGACCACATCGACCGCCACTGTGTTGGGAGTGACCCCCTCGTTGAGCGCCACGATCCCTGTCACGGAGAAAGTCTCGGTGCCGGTGAGGCCGAGAGACTCCGCTGTGCTCCCCGGCGCGTACTGCAACGGCAGTACCCCCATCCCAATCAGGTTGGACCGGTGGATTCGCTCGTAGGACTCGGCGATGACAGCGCGTACGCCGAGCAGCGCAGTGCCCTTGGCGGCCCAGTCGCGAGACGACCCGGAGCCGTACTCCTTGCCCGCCAGGATGATGAGCGGGATTCCCGCAGCGGCGTACGTCTGGGCGGCGTCGTAGATGGTGGTCTGGGGAGCACCCTGGGCAGTGAAGTCGGCTGTGAATCCGCCTTCGACGCCGGGGACGAGTTGGTTGCGCAGGCGAATGTTGGCGAACGTCCCGCGAATCATGACCTCGTGATTGCCGCGACGCGATCCGTAGGAATTGAAGTCGGTACGCGCGATTCCATGTGCGGCGAGGTAGTGACCCGCCGGACTGTCCGCCTTAATCGATCCCGCGGGCGAAATGTGGTCGGTCGTGACGGAATCACCGAGCTTGGCCAGCACGCGCGCACCCGACACATCCGTGACCGGTGTTGGCGTCATGCCCATTCCCTCGAAATACGGCGGCTTGCGCACGTACGTCGACTCCGGCGACCAGGCGAACGTGTCCCCTGTCGGGGTCGGCAGGTTCTGCCAACGCTCATCGCCGGCAAACACGTCGGCGTACCTCGAGGTGAACATCTGCGGGTCGATACAGGAATCGATCGTGGTTTCGATCTCAGCGGGCGTGGGCCAAATGTCGCGCAGATAGACCGGGGCACCATCGCTGCCCGCACCCAAAGGCTCCGTGGTGATGTCAACATCCATGCGCCCCAACAGCGCGTAGGCCACCACGAGCGGTGGTGACATCAGGTAGTTCATCTTGACGTCGGGGTTGATGCGGCCCTCGAAGTTTCGGTTGCCAGACAGCACAGATACCACGGCGAGGTCGCGTTCATTGACCGCGTTACTCACCGGCTCGGGCAACGGGCCCGAGTTGCCGATGCAGGTCGTGCATCCGTATCCCACCAGGTCAAAGCCCAACTTACTGAGGTACGGCGTGAGACCGGATTTGTCGTAATAGTCCGTGACGACCTTCGAACCGGGGGCCAATGTCGTCTTCACCCAGGGCTTGCGGGTCAGGCCCTTCTCGACGGCCTTCTTCGCCAGCAGACCCGCGCCCACCATCACCGACGGATTCGACGTGTTGGTGCACGACGTGATTGCTGCGACCACGACGGCGCCGTGGCCGATGCTCGCGTTTTCGCCATCAAGCGAGATCTCGACCTGGGCGCTCGGATCGGAGGTGTATTCCGGCAGCACACTGGCGAAGTTCGCGGCCGCATCCGACAGCGATACCCGATCCTGCGGACGCTTCGGACCGGCGATCGAGGGTTCGACGGTGCCGAGGTCGAGTTCGAGGTATTCGGAGTACGTCGGCTCGTTGCTCGCGTCATGCCAAAGGCCTTGGGCTTTCGCGTAAGCCTCGACCAATTCGATGTGGTTCTCGGTCCGGCCGGTGAGTCGCAGATAGCGCAACGTCTCGTCGTCGATCGGGAAGATCGCGACGGTGGAGCCGTACTCAGGGCTCATGTTGCCGATGGTCGCGCGGTTCGCCAGCGGCACTGCCGCGACTCCCTCGCCGTAGAACTCGACGAATTTGCCGACCACGCCGTGCTTGCGCAGTTTCTCGGTGATCATCAGAACGAGGTCGGTGGCCGTCGTGCCCTCCGGCAACCGGCCATACAACCTGAAACCGACAACGCGGGGAATCAACATCGAGACGGGTTGCCCGAGCATCGCGGCTTCGGCTTCGATGCCGCCGACGCCCCAGCCCAGGACGCCCAGCCCGTTGACCATGGTCGTGTGCGAGTCAGTTCCGACACACGTGTCGGGGTACGCCTGACCATTGCGAGTCATGACCACCCGGGCCAGTGACTCGATGTTGACTTGGTGGACGATGCCGGTGCTCGGCGGGACGACTCGAAACTCGTCGAAGGCTGATTGACCCCACCGAAGGAACTGGTAGCGCTCACGGTTGCGGTCGTATTCGAGGTCGACGTTTCGCGTTTCGGCATCCGGGGTGGCGAAGAAGTCAGCGATGACCGAGTGGTCGATCACAAGTTCGGCCGGGGCAAGCGGGTTGATCTTGGCAGGATCCCCGCCAAGTTTTTTCATCGCCTCGCGCATGGTCGCCAAGTCGACGACGCACGGGACTCCGGTGAAGTCCTGCAGGATCACGCGTCCCGGGGTGAATTGGATCTCGTCGATGGGCTCCGAGTCGGCAACCCAGCGCCCGAGCGTCGCGATCTGCTCGGAGGTGACATTGGCACCGTCCTCAGTGCGCAGTAGGTTTTCCAGCAGGATCTTGTGGGTGTACGGCAGTCTCGCCGAACCCTCAACAGCGTCGACTCGGAAGATTTCGTAGGAGGTGCCGGCGACCGTAAGGGTGCTTCGGGCCGAAAAGCTGTCAGTGCTCGCCATCGTGATCCTCCTACGCTGAGCGCCCGCGAAGAGTCGGGCTGCGTCATCACTTGCAGTTGCCTCGACAAAAGTATCTCGACATCAAGATACTTCATCGTACCCTCATCCGGCAACGGACACGCGGCTAGATCGCGGCGGCAGGTTCGAGAACCGCCAGGCACTCCATGTGGTGGGTCATCGGGAAGGCGTCAAAAACGCGCAAGGCCCGAATTTCATAGCCGAGGTCTCGGGCCGTTGCTAGGTCACGCGCCAGCGCCACCGGGTCGCACGCGACGTAGGCGACTGTGCGCGGTGCCAATGCGACTATCGACCTCATCACTTTCGTGCCAGCCCCGGTCCGAGGGGGATCGAGTACAACCAGGTCGGCGCGCGGCACCGTTGGACCGTGCAGCCACTTGTCCACGCTCGATTGGTGGATCACGACCTGCGGCACGTCTGCCAAGTTGAGCCGAGCATCGCTACACGACCGGCGATCGGCCTCGACCGCATGCAACTGGGTGCTCGTGCCCACGTCACGAGCTAGCGCACCAGCGAATAACCCCACGCCGCAATAAAGATCGACGAGTAGATCGCCGCGTTTGGGTGCGAGCGCGTCGCGCACCGCGGCAACCAACGTGTCGGCCAATCCGGGATGCACCTGCCAAAAATCGGAGGCATCCAATTGCCAATGCCGATCGCCGGCGACCTCACTGACGCGTCGACTCCCCCGTACGCCCGCGACGCGAACATCGTCAGGGAGCCCCGATACCAACGTTTCTGGCGCAAGCCGTGTCCCCGCTGTACGTGGAACCACCACGATATCGCCCGTGGACGATGCGACCACTTCCACTGATTCGCAGCCTGTCCACGTACGTGCGGTCGCCGATGTTGCGTTGATGGCGTCGACGGAAATCGCACATTTATCAATCGCGATCACATCGTGGCTGTGGTGACGGCGCAGACCAAGTCGCCCATCGTCGCCGACAGCAAATTGCGTCCGGGTGCGCCAGCCGAGGCCATCGTGATCGCCGGGTACCGCTTCGACGGTGATGGCTGCTGCTACTGGAACACCACGAATCTCTTTGATTCGGCCGATTCGTTCGAGTGCCTCAACGACAACGGCGGCCTTCATCTCGCGCTGGATCGGCATGCTGGCGTGCTGCCAATCGCAACCGCCGCAATTTCCGGCCCCAGCAAATTCGCACCGTGAACCCACGCGCTCAGGAGACGCGACCAAGACAGCAAGGGCGTCAGCGCGTAGGAAGCGCTCTCCTCCACCTACACCGGTAACCACCGCTTCGACTCGCTCACCGGGAAGTGTGTGTCGAACGAACACCACCTGGCCGTCCAACCGGGCAACGCAATGGCCGCCGTGTGCGACTGGTCCCACGTCAACGACAACCCGATCCCCAGGTACGGGCATCGGCTAGATCTCGTCGCGAGAGGACGGAACTTCCAGCGGCTGGGCGAATTCATCGCTCACAAGCGCGTCGGCGACCCGCCCGCTGGGCTCCCCTCGCCGTACGGCTCCAGGCGCGTTGTCCAAGGGACGTTCAGCTGCGCGTTCGCTCGAGAGCAGTTGCCACGGGACGCTCACGACCATGACTCCGGGTGTGAAGAGCAGTCGGCCCTTGAGGCGCAGCGCTGACTGGTTGTGTAGCAGGTGCTCCCACCAATGACCGACGACGTACTCGGGGATGTACACCGTCACCAAGTCCCGGGGGCTTGCACGCCGCAACCCCTTGACGTAATCAACGACCGGTCTCGTGACTTCGCGATAGGGCGAATCCAGCACCGTGAGTTGCACCGGGATGGCACGAGTTTCCCAATCGACCACGAACCGCGCGGTTTCCTCGTCATCGACGTCAACGGTGACGGCCTCGAGGACAGTCGGGCGGGTCGCGCGGGCGTACGCCAGCGCACGCAACGTCGGCTTGTGAATCTTGGAGACCAACACAATGGCGTAGACGCGACTGGGCAATGTCACTGCTTCGTCGTCCTCGGGCGTGAGTTCCAGCCGAACCCGGTCGTAGTGGCTCTTGATGCCGCGCATGATCACGTAGAGGACGACCATGGCCACGATGGCGATCCACGCGCCCTTGGAGAACTTCGTCACCAACACGATCGCCAAGACAAGACCGGTCATACACGAACCGAACCCGTTGATGAGCCGCGAGCGCAGCATCCGGCGCCTTACCGACTCGTCAGTTTCGGTGGCGAGCAACCTGGTCCAGTGCTTAACCATGCCGATCTGACTCATGGTGAATGACACGAATACACCGACGATGTAGAGCTGAATGAGTCGAGTCACTTCGGCGTCGAACGCGATAATGAGCACGAGCGCGACGGCAGCCAACACGATGATGCCGTTGGAAAACGCGAGTCGGTCTCCTCGAGTGTGGAGTTGGCGCGGTAGATAGCCGTCGCGAGCGAGGACAGATCCGAGGACAGGGAAACCGTTAAATGCCGTGTTGGCAGCGAGTACCAGCACAATTCCAGTCGCGGCGGTCACCCAATAGAAGCCGAGCGGGAAGTGGTCAAACACCGTCTGTCCCAACTGAGCGAGAACGGTGTTTTGCACGTACGAGTCACCAACCGGAACACCGTTAGAGAGCAGCTGTGTCGATGGGTCCTCGACGTAGTGCAGTTGCACTTTGTTGGCCAGCGCGATGATGCCCAGCATCATCGTGATCGCGATCGTTCCCATCAGCAGCAACGTTGTTGCCGCGTTCTTACTTTTTGGTTTGCGGAAGGCTGGTACGCCGTTGCTGATTGCTTCCACGCCGGTTAGCGCCGCACACCCGCTGGAGAAAGCGCGCATGAGGAGGAACACCGCGGCAATACCGCCGAAACCGGAGGCGTACGCCTCGGCGGGGGCAATCTCGTAGTTGGCCGTGGCTGACAGCGGCAGATCGTTGAACACCAGCAACCGAACGAAACCCCAGATCACCATGCCGAGGATCCCCACGATGAACGCGTAGGTCGGGATCGCGAAGATGGCGCCGGATTCGCGTACTCCGCGCAAGTTCAACGACACCAAGATGACGACGAGTACCACAGCGACTTGGACTTCGTGGCCTCGAAATGACGGGATCGCCGCGGCTGCGTTTTGTACGCCGGACGACACCGACACAGCGACAGTCAGCACGTAGTCCACGAGCAAGGCGCTAGCCACCGACAGTCCCGCGCGCGGACCGAGATTGACAGTGGAAACTTCGTAGTCGCCGCCGCCGCTGGGGTAGGCGTGCACGTTCTGGCGGTACGACGCGACGACAGTGATCATCACGATTCCGACGATGATCCCGATCTGCCACGAGAAGGCGTACGCCGTGAGACCACCGAGGGACAACGTCAGCAAGATCTCGTCTGGCGCGTAGGCGACAGACGACAGCGCATCAGAGGCAAAGACCGGCAAGGCGATCCGTTTAGGCAGCAGGGTTTCGCCCAAAGCTTCGCTGCGCAGAGCTCGGCCGACGATAAGTCGCTTGGTCAGTTCGGTGGGTGACGGCACGGCGAGCATCGTAGGTCGTGCGCGGCCTGTACCGTGTGCGGCTGGCACGACGAAAGCGAATCGAGGCCTAGTCTCCGGCTCGCTACCCGTCTGGATCTGGTCGAAAGGCTCACGTGCACATCGTCATCATGGGCTGCGGTCGAGTGGGGTCGCTGCTGGCGCACACTCTCGATGGCGCCGGGCATTCCGTCGCAGTTATCGATCATGAGGCGTCCGCATTCCGTCGTCTTGACCGCGGTTTTAGCGGGATCACCGTGACCGGCGTCGGATTCGACCGCGATGTCCTCACCGAGGCCCTGATCGATTCCGCTGACGCATTTGTGGCCGTCAGCAATGGCGACAACTCCAACATCCTGGCGGCTCGTGTTGCTCGGGAAACCTTCGGCGTGAAGACCGTGATCGCGCGGATTTACGACCAACGCCGAGCCGAGGTCTACGAACGACTCGGCATCCCCACCGTGGCTACCGTGTCGTGGACAGCTGATCAAATTCTGCATCGAGTGTTGCCCAGTTCACTGCGGGAGGAATGGCACGATCCTTCCGGCGCGGTCACCCTCGCTGAGATCCACCTCAGTTCCGCGTGGGTGGGCATGCTTGTGTCGTCCTTCGAACGCCAAGTCGGCGCGCGGGTTGCATGTCTGACGCGTCTAGGTGAAGGGTCGATACCCGCAGCCGAGACAGTGATTCAAGACGGCGACATCATCAGAGTCGTCGCCCAGAGTTCAGCCCTTGAACGGTTGCAAGAACAATGCGCTGCCGGTCCGGAGGCGAACTGATGCGCATTGTGATCGCCGGTGCCGGGAAGATCGGTCGCGCCATTGCAGAGGAACTCCTCGGCAACGGCCACGACGTCACGCTCGTCGATCGCGACGCGAATAAAATCCGCCCTGACGTTGTGCCCGGCGCGACGAAGATTCAGGCCGATGCGTGCGAACTCAGCGCGCTAGAGAACGTCGGACTGCAAAATTGTGATGTCGTCGTCGCCGCAACAGGAGACGACAAGGTCAACCTGGTCGTGTCCCTTCTCGCTAAGACTGAGTACGGCGTACCGCGCGTCGTAGCCCGGGTGAATCACCCCAAGAACGAGTGGATGTTCGACGACACCTGGGGCGTTGATGTCGCCGTCTCGACACCGAGGATGCTCTCCGCGTTGGTCGAAGAAGCCGTATCAGTGGGTGAACTCGTACGCCTGTTCACCTTCCGCCAAGGCAACGCGAACCTGGTCGAAATGACGTTGGCCACTGACTCGCCAGTGGTGGGATCGCGAGTCGCCCAGGTGGCATGGCCGACCGATACGGCGCTCGTAGCGATCATCCGCGAAGACCGCGTGATCACGCCCTCCCCCGATGACCCGCTGGAAGCGGGGGACGAACTGATGTTCGTTACTGCTGCCGATCAGGAACCCGCGCTACGAACCCTGATGGGTCACTGATCGATCGAGTGTGATGCGGATCGGATCAGCCGGAAGTTGATATAGCCGCCTAGCGCTAGCAACGGATAGCCCAACACGATTCGCGTTATTCCCAACGCAGCAACGGCTCCGGCCCAATACAACGGCAATTGAATGGCCACCTTGCCGAAGAATATGACGACCCAAACCCACGTCGCGGCAGTCGCCGCGCGGCGGTGTTCACGATCAGAAATCCATGTCCGCACATCACCGGAGATGGCGCCGACGGCGTACGCGACTAACGGCCGCCGAATCAAAATCGAAATCAAGAAGGCCGCGCCATACGCTGCGTTGATCAAGATGCCAGGAAGGAAGAAGTCTTGAGCTTGGCCGGTTCGCGAGGCCAACCAGGCCGAGAACGCCAGCCCGATGAAACCGGACAACACCTGTTGCACGCTCTGCTTGCGATAAATGCGAAAGACGGCCATCACCGCACCAACGCCAACTGCGGACCATACGGCAGGACGCAACTGTTGGCCATCAAGGAGATACACGATGACGAACGCGAGCGAGGGAATACCTGAGTCGAAAACCCCCCGCCAACCACCCAACGCTTGAGCCAGCATTGCCTTCTCGACGGTCACATCGGTCCTGGCCAACGCTTCCGCTGAGGACTCTGCGTCGGAGGACTCTGCGTCGGAGGACTCTGCGTCGGAGGACTCTGCGCTTGACGGATCGTCGTCGGCAGAGTCGACGTGGGGCAACGACTCCGTCATGGCGAATCACTCATGACGACGAACCGGCGCGCAATTCATATCTCGGGTTAAAGATCGTCGGCTGCCCGTGCACCTCGGTAATACGGCCAGAAACCACAATCAAACGGCCGGCGTTGATTCCCGGGATGCGGCGCCGACCCATCCACACCAGCGTGACTCGACCTGTGCCGTCGTAGAGTTCTGCTTCCAACCGAGGTGCGGTTCCGCTCGCGCACAAACAAACTGAGCGCAGTGATCCCGAGATTCGGATCGGAACGCCTCGGACGGCATCGGCAATGGAAGTCGCACCGTCCCTTTCAGTTCGCTCCCGCTCGAATACAGCATCTACCTCTGAGTCGGTAGGAAACCAGCGTTGGCGCAGGCGAGTCGCCACGCCCGGTCGTTGCGTGTCAGCCCTACTCATCGGATTTCGGTGATCTCGGGCCCACGCTGGAATGGGGCCAAAATCTCGCGATCGGTCGGATCCTCTCCCACGTCCGGACGGCCTTCGCCCGGCATCGTCAACGCCAAGGGGTCCCCCGGTGCCATCGCGTCGGACCCACGCACCACCACCACACCGCGCACGACCTCGTCAAGGTGGCCGGCTTGGCGCGGATCACTCGCGGCAGGGCCGCTGAATACCGCGCGCAGGAACCAACGCGGGCCGTCTATTCCGACGTACCGAACCGGGGCGCGACCCTGCTTGCCGTTGGGGCTTTGAACGGCCATGACACTGTGTAGTTCGGTCCCAAAGCCGCTGGTAAGGAAATCGACAGTGCCACCGGATGAGGAGATCCCACCAGCGATTTCTTTGCGAATGTCACCCCACATTCCTTCGCGTCGAGGAGCCGCAAATGCCTGCAGTGCAACGGAACTATCCCCCTCGACAACGGTGACGGCCACCACTGCGCCAGATCCCTGATCTACTTCGAGGCGTACTTCCATGGCTTCAAGCCCGCTGATCCGCATCGACCCGAGGTCAAGGTACGAGTCGTCGGTTTCGATCTCGCCGGAGTCCCATGGACCGTTGGGTCGTTCAGGTAATCCGTCACGGTCGGAGGCGTCATCTTCTTCGTCGACGTCGTCGAGATCAGTTGTCTCGTCAAGTTCGACGGAGTCCTCATCGGTAGTTCGCCGACGTCGGAACACGCGGAGCCTCCTGAAAGCAATCTGATGCAGCAGCACGTCGCGTCGTGCCGAGGCCTACACCGTACCGGCGTGACCACCCGTGGAGCCGAACCCGTCCTCGCCTCGGTCCGATCCGGGCAGCGCCGCGACGTGATGGAAGATCGCCCGCTCCACCCGCTGGACCACAAGTTGAGCAATCCGGTCACCTCGCCGAAACGTCACCGGCTCGCGCGGATCAAGATTGATCACGCTCACCTTGATTTCACCGCGGTACGCCGCGTCGATGGTCCCCGGGGCGTTCACCAAACTGACGCCGTAGTTCACCGCAAGTCCAGAACGCGGATGCACAAATGCGGCGTATCCCGGTGGCAACGCGATCGCAATTCCGGTGGGTAGCAGCGCGCGCTCGCCCGGCGCCAAGGTGAGGTCCGCAGTAGTGCGCAGATCGGCGCCGGCATCCCCGGGGCGCGCATATGTGGGCGGTTCGAAGTCCGGATCGAGGCACTGAATCAACACGTCCACGTCGTTGACACCGGTCACGGGTTCATCTCCAACGCCTGCACGCTGGCTCGTACGGCCCGATCGGCGGCCGCTCGTTCGACGTCCTGAGCGCGACCGTTCTTGATGAAGTGCTCCATCGGAACCTGCACAAACAATGCCGCTGCCGTTACCGCGACCGATCCGTTCGGAGATCCGAGTCGACCGACGGCGCGGGCATAAACCTTGCGTCGATGAACTCCAATGACTTCAGCAAAGATGTGCAGCACTTCGCCCACGGGCACGGGGCGGCGAAAATCTGTTTCTAACCGGCCGGTCACGGCGGGGACGGCGAGCAACCAGTTCGTTGCTCCCAACGTTTCATCGAACGCGGCGGCCAAAAGCCCACCGTGCGCGAGGCCCGGCGCACCCTGGTGATGCTCGGTGACCGTGAACTCGGCTCGTAAGCTCAAACCCTCCCCGGCGAAGGTGCGCATGTGCAGACCGGTGCCATGATCCTCGCCGCAACCGAAACACAGTGAATAGTGGCTAGAGATTTCCGTCCCCGGTGCCGGAGCATTGGGATGACGCTCAGGCAGGACTGCCTCAGGGGGCGGGGTGGTGCTCGCCGACGTGCGTGCCCGACTAGTGGGAGATTCCGTCACTCCTGAGACCTTAGTCGCCGCTGTTCGAGCCGCGGGAATTCGTCACCGCCACCCGTGCGAGAGTGCGCGTTGTGACCTACCGCGAACGCGTTAACGCGCCCATTTCGCTGTGGGTGGTCGTCACTGCGATGACCGCATCGTTGGGAGTCGCGTATGGGCACGTGCTGGGTAACGGGTGGGGGTTAGTGACCTTCGCCTTCACACAAGGGCTGGCGACCTGGTGGTTGGTCGGCACCGCACCACTCATCTCGGTGACCGCGACCGAACTGCACGTCGGTCCCGCTCGACTCCCGGTTGTGTACGTCGGTTCGGTAGCCGTACTCGATCGAGACCGAACGAAGGCTGCGCGGGGGCCACGAGCTGATCCGCATTCGTTCATGCGCCTTCGTCCAGGTGTCCCTGCGTCCGTTGTCATCGAGGTCACAGATTCCGAGGATCCTCACCCCTATTGGATGATCTCGACGCGTCGTCCCGAAGACTTGCGAGCAGCGCTGGTCAATGCGACTACTCAATCGACAACCCCGTGATCCTGGCCGCCGGACTATGGCAGGCTGAGATCAGTTGCACCGCACACATCAGTTCCAGCGCGTGGAGGCACCCTTGACCGAGTCAAACCGTTCGTCCCTGCTTGTGCCCGTCGCTGTCATGGGTGCGACGTGGGCTGTACGCCGGGGAATGGATTCGGCTTACCGCCGCGGGACCGGTGGCGAACCACCGACTCGGGATATGAACACGACGTTCGTGCGTGCGCTGACGTGGGCCATCACGACCGCTGCGATTGTTGCCGCGATTGAAGTGATTATTTCCCGCGCGATGAGTCCCAGCATCAACGATGACGTGGCGGCTCAGGAACTCGCTCTCTGAACCTCATTGCCGGCGGGCGCGTTGTCGGCGGGCGCGTTGTCGGCGGGCGCGTTGTCGACGGGCGCGTTGTCGATGAGCTAGGACAGGCACTCGCGGCAGACGGGCTGGCCACCAATTTCTTTAGCCAACTGGCTGCGGTGATGGACCAGGAAACAGCGCGAGCAGGTGAACTCATCGGATTGGCGGGGAACCACCGTCATCGTGAGTGACTCATCGGACAAATCCGCACCCGGAAGTTCCAGGCTCTCGGCAAGTTCGGCTTCGTCCACGTCCACAGTTGACGACGCCTTGTTGGCCCGCTGCGCCTTCAGTTCCTCAATGGAATCCTCGGCGAGCTCATCGTCGGTCTTGCGCGGTGCGTCGTAGTCGGTTGCCATGGTGGCGAACTCCAGTTGTCTCGTGCGGATAGTGCAATCTTCCCGGCCGTCCGGCCGTGTTGTGTCTGATGGTCCTGCTGGCCGTGTCACGCCTCGGGTTTAACGCAGCAAACGGCCGAATCATGCCCGAGGTGAGGGCCAGATTGTGCCCCGATGCAGCGGCCGGGGCGAATCGACATACCGGCTGACCATGGGTTTCCACCCGGATGGGGGTGACGCCGCTCACATCGGGTGACCCGAGCGGTAGCGACGAGACCGGATAGCGTGTCGATTCCGCCTCAACCAGGCACCTTCGGCACGTGGGAGTCGCGATGGCCATTTACGCCCTAGGTGACCGAATTCCACATATCGATCCCGAGGCATTCGTGCATCCCGACGCCGTCATTATCGGTTCGGTCACGATTGGTCCGGAGTCAACGATCTGGCCTACGGCCGTTCTCCGAGGCGACCACGGAGACATCACCATCGGATCCCAGACGTCCATCCAGGACGGCAGCATCGTGCACTGCACCGCGGCCTTGCCCACGACGATCGGCGACCGCTGCGTCGTCGGCCACAACGCTCACCTTGAGGGCTGCACCATTGAGGACGACTGCTTGATCGGCTCGGGTTCGGTAGTGCTGCATCGCGCCGTTGTTCGGTCCGGCGGACTGGTCGGGGCTGCCGCGCTGATTCCCAACGGCATGGAAGTGCCCTCGCGGTCGATGGCGTTGGGGGTTCCAGCGAAGATCCGCCACGAGGCCATCGCTGACGGGGCCTTCTCGGCGGCTGTCGCAATGTACGTCCACAACGGCCATTGGTATCGAGGTGAACTGCGCCGATTGGAGTGAACCACGCAACCGATTTGCGCGGCTCGATCAGCGGCGTACCGAGGTGATCAGGTCTGCAAGTGCGTCGCCAATCGGTCGCGCGGTGACAAGCAAGATCGGTTCGACGTCGCCCTCGCGGTGCGCCGCGATCTCCCGGACGTCCGCTCCCGCCTCATGAGCTATGAGCTCGCCGGCCGCCCGATCCCACGGCGCGAGACCACTTTCGTAAAACGCATCGATGCGTCCCTCGGCAACGAGACACAAATCAATGCTGGCCGCGCCGAGCCGACGAATGTCGCGGACTCGGGGAAGCAATTCGGCTACCACGCGACCTTGATCAGCGCGGCGTACGGCGTCATAACTGAATCCGGTTCCGACCAGTGCCTGACCCAACGAGTCACACACAGAAGGCGACATAGGGCGAGCGACGGTGTCGTCGATCCGGGTTGCGCCTCCGCCTCGATGCCCGACGTACGTCGTCGACTGAGCGGGCACGTGGACGACGCCCACCAACGACGTCCACATCGACGATTCATCTCCGGGCGTGGCGAGCAAGCCGGCTGCAATAGACACCGACCAGTTCGACAAGCCGTAGATGTAGTTCGTCGTTCCATCGAGTGGATCGATCACCCAGCGGACTCCCGACGACGCGGGTCGTGACCCGCCTTCCTCGCCCAGAATGCCGTCATCAGGTCGTGCGGTGAGGATGGTGTCCACGATCATTTTCTCCGCTGCGCGATCCATATTCGTCACGGAGTCCGTTGATGAAGACTTCGTTTCCACATCGAGCGCTGTCCCCCACCCCGCCCGCAGAAACTCCCCCGCGCCCTGGGCGGCAACGCGTGCCAACGTCAACAGCTCCCCGAGATCTTGGGGTTGCGCGAATGACGAACTCATGAGGTGACCGGCGGCCGTACGCGCGCCGGCGGTAGGCAGCACGCCGGATCACACACATCCCACGACGGTCCGAGCGCGGAACATGCCCGTCTCACGGTTTGACCTTGAATCGATGGATCGAGTCTCTCCTTGATGAGTTCAACGAGCCCTGCTACAAAGCGTGGGTGGGTGCCCACGGTCGCGGCGCGGGCAACAACAAGCCCGAGGTCGAGGGCGCGTTGGGTTGCCTCCCGATCGAGGTCCCACACCACCTCCATGTGATCACTGACGAAGCCGATCGGTACGAGTACTAGGGCGTTCACGCGATCGGCGCCAAGTTCGTCGATGCGATCGTTGACATCCGGTTCGAGCCAAGGAGTTGAGGGCGCTCCTGATCGGGACTGAAAGACCAGCTCCCAGTCGTAGCGCACCGATCGGCGAACCGCGAGGCGATCAACGATCGCTGCTGCAGTCGCTCGATGCTGCGCCACATAAGCACCGCCAGCACCCGCATCCCCACCGGCAACGCCGTCGACCCTGGCAGCTCCGTCGACGCCCGGACCTGAGGCGTCGGCGAGAACTTGCGGCAGCGAGTGAGTCGAGAACAACAACCGCACCGACGAGGTTCCGGGCAGATCCAGGGAGTCCAAGGCGTCATTGACGTTGTCGACCATCACCTCGACGAAGCCCGGATGATCGAAGTAGTGCCGAATCCGATCGAGGGTTAAGGCACCCGCACCAGCCACCAATTGAGCGTTTTCGCGATCTTCGCGGTACTGCCGACACCCGGAGTACGACGAGTACGCCGACGTCACCACCACTAATGCGCGTCGCGCTCCGGCGGCGTACATCGACGCGAGTGTGTCGGCGAGGAATGGGCGCCAGTTGCGCGAACCCACGTAGACCGGCACGTCCAGGCCGGCCGCTTGCAGCGCCGCGTCCAGCGCGTCACGTAGGGCTTGAGTTTGGGCCGTGATGGGCGAGATGCCGCCCATCACCAGATAGCGCGAGCGAATCTCGTCGAGTCGCTCGGCGTTGACTTCGCGCCCGCGCAGGACGTTGGCAAGAAACGGATCCACATCATCGGGTCCCACCGGACCGCCAAACGATTGGATCAAGACCGAGTCGTACGGCGCTCCCCCATCGGCGGCGGCAAGTGGCACGCCCCGAGCCTGCCGCGAAAGACGCCACCACGCCAACTGGGGGTAGTGCTAGCGCCGAGGCTCACTTGGCGACAGACTGCCCTCTGCCACGATCCGCTCTGTCGACCCGACCGTCCCGACCCGCCGTACTGGAGTAACGCATGCACGAGTTGTCCTTTCTCGGCCTCAGTGACGACGCCGCGTCGTTGTTGCTGTCCGGCAGCGACGGCGAGCGCTACTCGGTCGCTCTCGACGAGCGCCTGTCTTCGGCCGTGCGCCAAGACCGCAGTCGGCTCGGTCAGCTCGATCTAGCCGCCCAAGGCCTCTCCCCCCGTGCCATTCAGGCCCTCATCCGCGCGGGCCACTCCGCCGAAACGGTCGCCGACAACTACGGCGTGTCCCTGGACCGAGTACGCCGATTCGAAGGTCCGATGCTCGCCGAGAGAGAGTTCGTCGCCTCCCAAGCGAAGGCCACCGAAATACGTCGCGACGAGGCCGCACGCACGTTGGGCGAAGTCGCCGCAGCCCGGCTTCGAACCCGCGGGATTGATCCCTCGCGACTGAATTGGGACGCCTGGCGTCGCGAGGATGGTCGTTGGACGCTGGTCGTGACCTGGCCCGAAGGTGGTGCGGACGGGCAGGCCACCTGGACTTACGACACGGTCGGAAGAAGTTTGCACTCCGTCGATGATGACGCTGCATGGTTATTGGAAGAGAGCGCCATCGATGTCGAAGAAGACATCCGCCCGCGGCTCATCGGTTTACCCTCGGTCGTCGAGGACGTGCCGGAAATTGAATTCGTAGACGAAATTGATGAGGCCGCGCCTCCGCCGTGGCACGCCGAGGATGATCGCCATGCAACTGGACCCGTGCCGAGCGAGCCAGAACCACCGGCTCCGGCCCCGCGCCGTGTACGCAAGAGTAAGCGCGCGAGTGTGCCGTCGTGGGATGAGATTTTGTTCGGTTCACGCGAACCTGACAGTTAGGCCGCCTAGGCTCAGCGGGGCTCAGCGGGGCTCAGCGGGGCTCAGCGGGGCTCAGCGGGGCTCAGCGGGGCTCAGCGGGGCTCAGCGGGGCTCAGCGGGGCTCAGCGGGGCTCAGCGGGGCTCAGCGG
>JBBRTC010000004.1:0-77261 GCA_038244765.1 Candidatus Nanopelagicales bacterium
CAGGCACCACTTTAAATGGGGTTCGCGGTGGGCAACGCTGACATAACCCAGTTTCCCCCCCCCCCCCCCCCCCCCCGGTTTTCTGCGTTTTTCCGTCTCCGCTCTCTGCCTTTTTCTGCATGAAAGGTCTGTTCGTCAGTCTCTATTGAACGAATCCTCCATTCATCGAGCAGATTTCGCCGAAGTGTCGACACTCGTGGGAACCGATCTAGGCAGTACGGCGTCTCAGCGATATGACGCTCACCGTGGAATCTCGGCGCCTGGCCACGATCGCTCTTGTGGTTATCGCCCTCGTTGTCTTTTCCGTCGCCTACTTGCTGGGCACCTCCCGCACCAATACCGCCAATGCAGCCCCCGCAGCAGCGTCCGCATTACCAAATGCTGCTGCCGGAATCACCGTAGCTGGCACGGGCAAAGTGACCGGTACGCCGGACACATTGCTTGTCGACCTCGGCGTTTCAACCCACGGGACAAACGTGTCCGACGCCCTACGTTCGGCGAATTCGGCGGCCGCCGCCGTACAGAAGTCTCTGCAAGAACACGGCGTCGCGGATAGGGACATCCAGACGAACGGGTTGTCGATCCAGCCGGACTACAACTACTCAAAGGGTCAGTCGACGCCCAACGGCTATGCGGTCAGCGAGAGCGTGACCGCCGTACTCCACGACGTCGACAAGGCCGGCGACGCCATTGGGGCCGCAGCCGATGCTGGCGGAAACGCGATCCGCGTCAACTCGGTGAGCCTCGATTTGGAAAACACCAGCTCGCTCATCACCAACGCCAGGTCGCGAGCCTTCAAGAGCGCCACAGCAAAAGCTGAGCAGTACGCCGCAGCCGCCGGGCGGTCGCTCGGCGCCGTGATCTCAATCGACGAAACAGTTACCGGTCCGACCCCGCGGGCCTATGACGGCCGGGCGTACATGGCCGAGGCTACGAGCGCCGTACCCATTCAGGCCGGTTCACAAGAGGTGGCCGTCAGCGTCACCGTCATTTTCGCCTTCGCCTAAGGGGTACGCCGTCGAAACCGCCGGGATGAACGGCACTTTCGATCAATAGAGACTGACGGAACTCCCTTTCATGCTGAAAATGCTGAAAATGCAGAAAATGCAGGGGCAGGTGGTGGGTGTGGCCTAGGGAAATGGTGGGAGGTCGTGGGCGGCGCGGATGGCGTTGAGGACTTTGGCCATGATCACGGTGGCGTCATAGTCCTTAGGGGTGAAAATCTCGGCCACGCCGAGGGCACGCAATTCGGCGGCATCGGAATCGGGGATGATGCCGCCGACGACGACCGGGACATCGACCAGCCCGCCCGCGCGAAGGCCGTCCAGAACCATCGGTACGAGTTCGCGATGCGAGCCGGAGAGAATCGACAACCCGACGACGTGGACGTCCTCTTCGATCGCGGCCGCGACGATTTGCGCAGGCGTCAGCCGGATCCCCTGATACACGACTTCAAACCCGGCATCGCGCGCGCGTACGGCAATTTGCTCCGCCCCGTTGGAGTGGCCGTCGAGGCCGGGCTTGCCTACCAAAAAGCGCAGCCGACCACCAAGCGCCTGGCCGGTCTCGCGAACCAACCCGCGCAACCGCGTCAGTGCTTCACTCGATTCACCGGCGCTGATGGCGCCCCCCACTCCGGTCGGGGGCCGGTACTCGCCGAAGACCGAACGCAAAGTCTCCGTCCACTCCCCTGTCGTGACTCCGGCGCGGGCACACTCCAGCGAGGCGTACATCAAGTTGCTCGAACCGCGCGCATCTGATTCGAGTTTGCCCAACGCTGACGCCACTCGACCCTCATCGCGATCAGCGCGCCACGCCTGAAGTCGTGTAATCGCGTCCTTCTCCACGGCCGGGTCGAGAACCAGGATCGAGGTCCCCAGATCGGACAACAGCGGGCTCGGCTCGGTCTCGCGGTAGGCGTTGACACCGACGACGATGTCGTCGCCAGCTTCGATCCGCGCTCGCCGAGTGGCGTGGGCGGACACGAGTGCGGACTTCATGTAACCGGTTTCGATCGCGGCAACCGCACCACCCATCGATTCGATCCGCGCCATCTCCTCGCGTGCCTCGTCAATCAATCCCGATACCTTCGCCTCGATGACCGTCGATCCGGCGAAAATGTCCTCGTATTCAAGCAAATCCGACTCGTACGCCAACACCTGCTGCAGTCGCAGCGACCACTGCTGGTCCCATGGTCGCGGCAATCCCAGCGCTTCATTCCACGCGGGCAACTGAACGGCTCGCGCTCGCGCGTCCTTGCTTAGCGTGACCGCGAGCATCTCCAACACAATCCGGCCGACGTTGTTTTCCGGCTGCGCCTCGGTTAGCCCTAGTGAGTTGACCTGTACGCCGTATCGGAATCGACGTTGTTTTGCGTCTGTGACGCCGTACCGCTCGCGGACCAAGTCATCCCACATCGCGACGAACGCTCGCAACTTGCACATCTCTTCGATGAAACGAACGCCCGCGTTGACGAAGAACGAGATCCGCTCGACCACGTCACCAAACCGCTCGGGCGCAACCTGGCCCGAATCTCGTACGGCATCGAGCACCGCAATCGCCGTCGACAGCGAGAACGCGAGCTCCTGCACGGGCGTCGCACCCGCCTCTTGCAAGTGGTAGCTGCAAATGTTAGTCGGATTCCACGAGGGAACCTCGAGCACGGAGTACGTCACCATGTCGGTGATCAGTCGTAGGCTCGGTTCGGGCGGGAAGACGTAGGTTCCGCGCGAGAGGTATTCCTTAATAATGTCGTTCTGAGTCGTACCCGACAATGACGTCGATGCGATTCCGCGCTCCTCGGCGACCGCGATATACAACGACAGCAACCACATCGCCGTCGCGTTGATCGTCATCGACGTGTTCATCTCATCGAGCGGGATATCCGCCATAAGTGCGCGCATATCGCCAATATGCGCGACAGGTACACCTACCTTGCCGACTTCTCCTCGGGCTAACTCATCGTCAGCGTCGTACCCGGTCTGGGTCGGCAAATCGAAGGCCACCGACAAGCCCGTTTGGCCTTTGCCCAGGTTGCGCCGAAAAAGCGCATTGGATTCTGATGCTGAGGAGTGACCTGCGTACGTCCGCATCATCCACGGCCGGTCCTTGCGCCGCACGCTCTGCGGGCCGGGTTCTGATGCGGTCATGTCAGTAAGGGTAGAAGCCCTGGCCCGACTTGCGCCCCAGGTCCCCCGCTGCGACCATCCGGCGCAATAATTCGGGTGCGGCGAACTTCTCGTCTTTGGTGTCTGTGTAAATGTTCGTGGTCGCGTTAAGCATGATGTCGACACCGGTCATGTCGATCGTCTCCATCGGACCCATCGGGTGGCCAAAACCCAGTCGACACGCGGCATCCACGTCCTCAGCCGATGCCACCCCACTCTCGACCAGGCGTACGGCCTCCATCGCGAGCGCGCTGATGAGCCGCGTCGTCACAAATCCCGCAACATCTCGATTGACCACGATGCAGGTCTTTCCGACAGACTCCGCGAACGTCTTTGCCGCCGCCAACGTCTCATCGCTGGTCTTGAACCCGCGTACCAGTTCGCACAACTTCATCAGCGGAACCGGGGAAAAGAAGTGGGTGCCGACCACGGATTCTGGGCGCGAGGTGGCCGCAGCGATCGAGGTGATCGGAATCGCGGAAGTGTTGGTTGCCAACACCGTGCCTTCAGCACACATGCGATCGAGCTCACCGAAGACTTTGGTCTTCACGTCAAGGCTTTCGAAGATCGCCTCAATGACGATGTCGACGTGGGCAACGGCATCGAGTTCCGTCGACGTGGTGATCCGACTGAGCGCCGCCACAGCCTCCTCTTCGGTCATGCGGTCCTTCGAGACAAACTTGCTGAAGGACGCTCGAATCGCTGCGAAGCCTCGGCTCAACGCATCGTCATTCACATCGCGCAGAACAACGTCATGGCCCGCAACAGCTGCCACTTGGGCGATGCCCGCACCCATCAGTCCCGCACCAATCACCGCAACGCGCGTGGCCACAAATTCCTCCATCGGTTAGTCAACAGCTCGACGGGTCACGTCTGCGCCCAGGGATACCAAGTCGTTGACGAAGCCCGCGTAGCCACGATCGAGATGCTCCGCGCCGTACACCACCGTCGTGCCCTCCGCGACGAGTCCGGCGAGCACAAGCCCGGCACCGGCGCGGATATCGGTTGCTTCCACCGGAGCACCGGAGAGTTGGGTGCGGCCACGAACGAGTGCATGATGGCCGTCCGTGCGAACGTCGGCGCCGAGTCGAGTTAGTTCGTGGACGAATCGAAAGCGTGACTCAAACAGATTCTCCGTCACCATCGCTGATCCCTGAGCGATCGCATTGAGGACAATGAACTGCGGCTGTAAGTCTGTCGGAAAGCCCGGGTAGGGCAGCGTCACGATGTCGACAGCGCGCGGCCGTGCATCCATCGAGACCCGAAGGCCATCGGGCAAGATCTCCACGGCAGCACCTGAAGTCGTGAGCTTGTCCAAGGCAATTTCAAGATGAATCGGCGTTGCACCGAGAATCCGGATGTCGCCGCCCGTGATGGCCGCGGCAGCAGCCCACGTTCCGCTGACGATTCGATCCGTGACAGTGCGGTGGCTCACCGGATTGAGTCCGTCGACACCCTTAATCTCGAGCGTCGACGTACCGGCACCGCTGATGGAAGCGCCCATCGCGGAGAGCATCGAGCAGATATCGACGATCTCGGGTTCCCGCGCGGCGTTGTCGATGATTGTGGTGCCGTCAGCCAACACAGCGGCCATCAACAATGTCTCGGTCGCACCGACGCTGGGGAAGTCGAGCCAGATTTGCGCGCCCACCAATTGTTTCGCACTCGACGCGACGAGGTAGCCGTGCTCGCTGCGCACTTCTGCGCCCATGCGTTCGAGCCCTGCAATGTGCATGTCGAGGCCACGCGAGCCAATGTTGTCCCCACCCGGAAGCGCAATGTCGGCCTCGCCGAGGCGCGTCAAGAGGGGACCCAGCACGCAGATGGACGCGCGCATCCGGCGTACGAGGTCGTAGTCGGCTTTGTGACCGGGACGTTCGGGCACCTCGATGATGACTGAACCTTCAGTGGCGTCATGGACTACGTCGCACCCAAGTCGACGTACTAACTCCGCCATGATCTCGACGTCGAGGATCGCGGGGACATTCGTGAGCGTCGTGCGTCCGGGTGCCAGCAGCGAAGCCGCCATCAACTTCAGTGCGCTGTTTTTTGCGCCATGAACATGGACCGCGCCAACGAGGCGCGCACCGCCGACGACATGCAGGGCTTCCACGCGGCAAGGATAGGCCGCCTAGAGTGTCGGGATGGTCAACCTCACCCGCATCTACACCCGTACCGGCGACGACGGCACCACCGCGCTCGGCGATATGAGCCGTACCTCGAAGAACGATCCGCGGCTGATTTCCTTCGCGGATGTCGACGAAGCCAATTCCTCGATCGGCGTGGCGATCGCCCTAGGCGGCTTGGGGCCGGAGATTTCCGCGGTCCTGACCAGGATTCAGAACGATCTCTTTGATGTGGGAGCTGATTTGTGCACGCCGGTGATCGAGGAGCCTGAATTCCCACCCCTTCGCGTCGAACAGAGCTATGTCGATGTCTTGGAGGCGTACTGCGACACCTACAACGACCGGCTCACGGCGTTGCGGTCCTTTATCCTGCCCGGCGGATCGGCCGGGGCGTCGCTGCTGCACGTGGCGCGCACGGTGGTCCGCCGCGCCGAACGCAGTACCTGGGGCGCTATTGAGGTCCACGGTTCCTCGATGAACCCGTTGACCGCGACCTACCTCAACCGGCTGTCGGACCTCCTCTTCATTCTGGCCCGAGTCGCCAACCTCGCCCCTTACAACGCGGCCGACGGCGGACCGGCTGAAGGCGACGTGCTATGGGTCCCCGGCGCCAACCGCTAACCCGGCACTTGATGTCCCGGCGATGTTGGAGCGTGCCGCGTCGCTGGCCGACACCTCGCGGCCCTGAGCCTTCCGTCGGAGTTTTGACTCGCCGTACACGAGCCATGAGAGCGACGTTTCGAGGCTTCATCGCAAACAAACCCGGATGAAAGCACCGCTCGTTCAATAGAGCCTGACGAACAGACCTTTCATGCAGAAATGATTGGGTGGGCTAGGCGTCGAGGTTGGCTACTTTGAGGCGGGTTTCGGCTCGAGCTAGCGCTGACTCTGGGTCGGCGCTTTGAGTTGATGCGGTCCCGGGCGAACCCGAACCGCTGCTAGAGCCGGTCGAAGTGGGGGTGTCGGCGACGGCTGATTTGGCCGAGGCTAGAGCGGCTTCGGCGCGGGCGACGTCGATCTGCGTCGACAGTTCGGCCGACTCCGCCAACACCGAGACTCGATTATTAGCCACCGAGAAAAAACCCTTGTGTACGGCGAAAATCAGCCGTTCCCCGTCGGCACCTTCGAGCCGCACGGCTGAATCAGCCAACAGCGCTAACACCGGTTCATGACCGGGAAGAATCCCGATCTCGCCCTCGAGGGTCTTCGCGACCAAGCTCGTTGCCTCGCCTGCCCACACCATGCGGTCAACCGCGACGACCTCGACCTTCAAGACAGCCATCGACGTCTCAGCTCGCCAACTTGGCCGCGTTGCGCTCAACGTCTTCGATTCCGCCGCACATGAAGAACGCCTGCTCAGGGAGGTGGTCGTAGGCACCTTCGGTCAATGCCTTGAACGACGCGATCGTTTCCTCAACCGGGACAAAGGATCCAGCCTGGCCGGTGAACGCCTCGGCCACGAACAAGTTCTGCGACAAGAAGCGCTGGATACGACGCGCGCGACCGACGAGGATGCGGTCCTCCTCGGACAGTTCGTCGATACCAAGGATCGCGATGATGTCTTGCAGGTCTTTGTAGCGCTGCAAGATCTCCTTTACTCGGGCTGCAACCGCGTAGTGCTCTTCGCCGACGTAGCGAGGGTCGAGAAGTCGTGACGTCGAGTCCAGCGGGTCGACTGCCGGGTAGATACCCAGTTCCGAAATTGGACGTGACAACGTCGTCGTTGCGTCCAAGTGCGCGAACGTGGTCGCCGGCGCTGGGTCGGTCAAGTCGTCCGCAGGAACGTAGATCGCCTGAAGCGACGTGATCTAGTGACCACGCGTCGACGTGATCCGCTCCTGCAACTGACCCATCTCGTCAGCCAAGGTGGGCTGATATCCGACTGCCGACGGCATGCGGCCCAGCAGAGTCGACACCTCAGAACCCGCCTGGGTAAAGCGGAAGATGTTGTCGATGAAGAGCAACACATCTTGCTTCTGTACGTCGCGGAAGTACTCCGCCATCGTCAACGCCGACAACGCGACGCGAAGTCGCGTGCCCGGGGGCTCGTCCATCTGACCGAACACAAGTGCGGTCTTGTCGATGACACCGGACTCGGTCATTTCCCCGAAGAGGTCGTTGCCCTCACGGGTCCGCTCACCGACGCCGGCGAAGACCGATACGCCACCGAAGTTTTCCGACACTCGGTAGATCATTTCCTGGATCAAGACGGTTTTACCGACACCGGCACCACCGAAGAGTCCGATCTTGCCACCCTGCACGTACGGCGTCAGCAAGTCGATGACCTTGATGCCCGTCGCGAAGACCTCGGTCTTGCTCTCGAGTTGGTCGAAGGGCGGCGCCTGTCGGTGGATGCCCCAACGCTCGGTGATGTTCAGCGTCGATTCGTCAACGTCGAGCGGCTTGCCCAAGGTGTTCCACACGTGGCCCTTGGTCACATCGCCGACGGGCACCGTGATCGAGTCGCCGGTATCCGTGACCGGCGCACCGCGCACGAGACCATCGGTCGGCTGCATCGAAATCGCGCGCACCATGTTGTCGCCGATGTGTTGTGCGACCTCGAGAGTCAGCGTGCGCTCTTCTGCGACGTCACCCGCGCTGAAGGACACGAGGACCTCCAGGGCGTTGTACAACGCCGGCATCGCCTCGACGGGGAATTCCACGTCGACGACCGGTCCGGTAACCCGGGCGACACGGCCAACGCCGGTCGTGGTCTCGGTCGTAGCGGTCATGCTCATCCTCCTGCGTTGGCAGAGTTCAGCGCGTCGGCTCCACCGACGATTTCGCTGATCTCCTGGGTGATCTCGGCCTGACGGGCCTGGTTGGCTTGGCGTACGAGTGACTTGATGAGTTCTTCTGCATTGTCGGTGGCGGCCTTCATGGCGCGCCGACGTGCCGCGTGCTCGGATGCGGCTGCGGTCAGCAACGCATTCCAGACCAAGTTTTCGATGTACTGCGGCAACAACGCATCGAGCACGGCGTCAGCCGATGGTTCAAACTCATACAGCGGGAAGGGATTTCCCGTTTCGGACTGGGCGGTCACGACTTCGTCGACAACTTCAAGCGGCAATATCCGCTTGGTCACGACTCGTTGTGACGCCATGCTGAGGAATTCGGTGTAAACGATGTGAATCTCGTCAACACCACCTTCGTCGGCCGAGGTCAGGAAAGCATCAAGCAACGCTGCTGAGATCGCCTCGGCGTCTTCGTACTTCGGCTGGTCGGTGAAGCCGGTCCACGAGCCGACAATCTGGCGATCCCGGAACCGGTAGAAGTTCAAGCCCTTGCGGCCGACGAGGAAGGGAGACACTCCCTTTCCCTCATCGCCAAGAAGACGCGTGAGTGCTTCGCCTTCACGGATCACGTTCGAGGAATACGCACCGGCGAGCCCACGGTCAGAGGTGACGACGCACAACGCTGCTCGACGCGACTCCGTGGGTTGCGAGGTCAGTGGATGCGAGGCGCTGCCATACGTTGCTGCAGCCGACAAGGCACGGGTCAACTCACGCGTGTACGGCGAGGCCGCATCGACGCGCTGCTGCGCCTTCACGATGCGCGATGACGAAATCAATTCCATCGCTTTCGTGATCTTCTTAGTCGCCTGCACGGACTTGATCCGCCGCCGGTAGACCCTAAGTTGAGCACCCATGGTGTATCAGCTCTCCGACTCAGCCACGAACCTGGCGAGTGACAGTCGCTTGGTCGATGTGCTCGGCGTCCATCGCAGCAACGGGCTCCTCCTCGATCAGCAAATGACCTGCCGTCGTGGTGAAGCCCTTCTTGAAGTCCGTAATGGCTTTGGTCAGCAGGGTGACGGTGTCCTCGGATAGGTCCTTGGATTCACGAATGGTGTCGAAGATTCCCTTGTGATCGCGGCCAACGTGATCTAAGAAGCCACGTTCGAAGCGCCGAATGTCTTCGACCGGGACGTCGTCGAGCTGCCCGGTCGTACCCGCCCACACTGACACAACCTCTTGCTCCATCGGGAACGGCGAGTACTGCGGTTGCTTCAGCAACTCCACCAACCGTGCGCCTCGTCCCAGTTGTGCCTTCGACGCTGCGTCGAGGTCTGAGCCGAAGGCCGCGAAGGCTTCCAACTCACGGTATTGCGCGAGGTCCAACCGAAGACGTCCAGCGACCTTCTTCATCGCCTTTACCTGCGCCGAACCACCGACGCGCGACACCGAGATCCCGACGTTGATGGCCGGGCGTACGCCGGAGTTGAAGAGGTCGGACTCCAGGAAGCACTGACCATCCGTGATCGAGATGACGTTGGTGGGAATGTAGGCCGATACGTCATTGGCCTTCGTCTCGATGATTGGCAGACCGGTCATCGAACCGCCGCCCAACTCATCGGAAAGCTTCGCGCAACGCTCCAGCAGCCGCGAGTGCAGGTAGAAGACGTCGCCGGGGTAGGCCTCCCGACCCGGCGGGCGACGAAGCAACAGCGACACCGCGCGGTACGCCTCGGCTTGCTTGGACAGGTCATCGAAGACGATCAGGACGTGCTGGCCCTGGTACATCCAGTGCTGTCCGATGGCCGAGCCGGTGTACGGCGCTAGGTACTTGAAGCCCGCCGGAGCATCCGCCGGAGCAGCAACGATGGTCGTGTACGCCATCGATCCCGCTTCTTCGAGCGCGGACTTCACCGCAACGATCGTCGAACCCTTTTGTCCGATGGCGACGTAGACGCACTTGACTTGCTTCTTCGGATCGCCGGAATCCCAGTTTTGCTTCTGGTTGATGATCGTGTCGATCGCGACCGCCGTCTTCCCGGTCTGGCGATCGCCAATGATCAACTGTCGCTGGCCGCGCCCGATGGCGGTCATGGCGTCGATAGCCTTGATGCCCGTCTCCATCGGCTCCTTCACCGGCTGACGCTGCACCACCGACGGCGCCTGGATCTCGAGTGCACGACGCGACTCGGGCTCGATCGGACCCAGTCCGTCGATCGGGTCGCCCAGCGGATCAACCACACGACCCAGGAAGCCGTCGCCGACCGGGACCGACAAGATGTTGCCGGTACGGCGTACCGGCTGGCCCTCTTCGATCTTGTCGCCGTTGCCGAGCAGCACCACACCGATCTCGCGTACATCCAGGTTCAGCGCCAAGCCCAGCAGACCACCCTCGAACTCCAAGAGCTCGTTGGTCATCGCCGAGTGCAGACCTTCAACGCGCGCAATGCCGTCGCCGGTCTCAATGACGCGCCCGACCTCTTCGCGAGTGGTTTCCGGCGAGTACGACGCGACGTTCCGCTCGATCGCATCCCGGATTTCCTCGGGTCGGATCGTCAGCTCCGTCATGGTGCCCTACTTCCTCTAGTTCTACCCAGGTCTAGTACCTGCAACGTCTCTCGTACTGCGATGTTGTCGATCCGTTCTGTCACCCTGAGCAAAGTGCTAGTTGAGCAACGTCCTACGAGCTTGTTCCAAGCGGTTGGCAACGGTGCCGTCGATGACCTCGCCGCCGATGCGCACACTGATACCACCCAACACATCGGGATCAATTGCGATGTTCAACCGAACTTGACGACCCTGCAACCGCGACAGCCCCTCCGCCAATCGACGACGCTGATCGGCATCGAGACCGACGGCGCTTCGAACCTCGGCCACGACTCGCTCGCGTTGCGCGGCGGCGAGTTCGCTCAGAAGTGCGGCGGCGTCATCCACCCGACGGCCACGCAGGTGTCCGGCGAGATACTCCAGCAACAACTCGGTCGTCGGCGCGGCCCGCCCACCAAGCACATCACGGACGACGGCGGATTTGGTCGCCGCCGTGAGGGACGGATCGGTGATCGTCATCTGCAAGTCAGCGGACGCATCCGCTGCGCGACCGAAGCGGAAGATCTCCTCTTCAACGCGATCAAGCGTCCCGTCAGAGTCTGCGACCGTGAAGGCCGCTTGCGCACCCAGCCGCTCCAGGGCATCGACGACGTCGTCCGCGTGCGACCAACGCGCGCGGACGACGTCAACGACAACGGCCAGCGACGTCTCACCGAGTCGTTCACCGAGCAGTTTCGACGCCAACGACTCCCGCGCTTGCGCGCTTTGGCCGGAGTCAGCCAATGCCACCCGCAGAGACTTCTCGCGCGAGAGAAGGTCGGCAACGGCCAACAACTCCGGCGCGACCGAGGAGAAATCCGGCACATTCCGACGCGCATCGAGCGCATCGCTTTGGGCCAGAAGACTGCCTCGACTGGAGCCAAGCATCAGGCGTCTGCCCGGGATTCGAGATCTGCGAGGAACCGGTCCACCGTCGCTCGGGCTCGCGCGTCGTCAGACAGCGATTCCCCCACCACCTTGCCGGCCAAGTCGATCGCCAAATGGCCGACCTCACGGGTGAGTGAGGACATCACCGATGCACGTTCGGCGGCCATGTTCGCCTCCGCACGTGCCGTCACGAGCGCGGCAGCAGCCGACGCTTCGGTGCGAGCCTCGTCGATAATCGTCGCCTTTTCAGCGGCTGCTTCCGCGCGGATTGTCGCCGCTTGAGTACGTGCCTCGGCGAGTTGCTCACGGTACTGCTCAAGCAGCGCCGTGGCTTCGGCCTGCGCGCTGTCCGCGCGCTTTAAGCCGCCCTCAATCGCGTCAACGCGGTCGGTCAGCGTCTTCTTGATGTTGGGAAATGCCAACTTCGCGAGCAAGGCGAAGACGATGAGGAACGCGACGAGTCCGATGATGAGTTCATCGACTGACAACGCCAAGACATTCTTGGCGTCCTCTGCGGTGACAAGCACGTGCATCTTCGTCACTTGCCGAAGACGAAGGGTGCCACGAAGCCGATCAAAGCGAGCGCCTCTGCCAGGGCGAAGCCAAGGATCATGTTCTGACGGATCACGCCGTACGCCTCGGGCTGGCGGGCGATGGCCTGCACGCCCTGACCGAAGATGATGCCGATACCAATGCCGGGTCCAATCGCAGCCAGGCCGTATCCGATCGATCCGAGCGAACCGGTCACGCCTTCTGCAAGAAGGTTAATCATCTCTTTGTCCTTCTATCCGGCCGGCGGTTGGTCCGCCGGTCTGAGGTGGTGCAAATCCGAATGGGTCGCGCGTTGGTGCGATAGATCAGTTGGTGCGAGAGATCAGTGTTCGGCGTGCAGTGAACCGGAGATATAGACAGCCGTAAGCAGCGTGAAGATGAATGCCTGAAGACCCTGGATGAACATCTCGAAGCCCGTCAGAGCGACGACCGTCGTGAACGATGCTGCCGATCCAAGGATTCCGATCACGCTCGGGCTCAAGAGATAGAAGGCGCCGACGCTAAAGGTCACGAGTAGCAAATGACCGGCAAACATGTTCGCGAAAAGTCGGATCGCCTGGGTGGCCGGTCGAATGATCACCAACCCCAGAAGTTCAATGGGCGCCAGGAGTACGTAGACAAAGGCGGGCAACCCCGGCGGGAACATCGCGTTGCGGAAGAAGCCCCACACGCCTTGGTGCTTCATACCCAAGTACATATAGACGACGTAGACGATCAGGGCCAACCCGAGGGGGAACATGAACCGCGACATGACTGGGAACTGAGCGAAGGGCAGCGCACCCATAAAGTTCATGATCCAAACGAAGAAGAACAGCGACGTCAGAAAGGGGACGTACCGGTCGCCGTCCTTGCCAATGACATCGCGCGCAATCCCGTCGCGTACGAACAAGTAGCCAACTTCGCCGACCAATTGCGTCTTACCGGGCACTAGCTTGGGGCGACGAAAGGCAACCAAGAAGAACGTCACGATGATGGCGCTGCCGATAAACATCAGCACGACAGCCTTGTTGATATGGAAGTCGAGACCCAACACGGAGAATGACACGTAGGGGTCGAAGAAGAAGATGTCGCCACTGGGCGCGGGGAATCCGCAGCCTTCCGGGACGAGGTGGCACGAACCCTCGGAGGTCAATACACCGTTGGAGATGAGGTCAACGGCCACGACGACTCTCCCCACGAGTTAGGAGCCCACGTGCGGATACGTCGAGTACATCGGTGCGCGTACGCATCGGTGTGACAACCTCCGGGCGGCGCTTCGATCGCGTCACGATCGGTCCCGCTGCTGCGTCGGCGGCTCAGAGCCCAAGGCCCCAAGCCGAGCGAAGACGGAATACAACGCGAGGGCGATCCCGATCAGGATGCCTCCGGCGACGAAGGGGGCTTCATTGCCGAGCCAATGGCCGACCAGCCAACCCAACCCACCGTAGATCAACATCCCGGCAATCAGACTGGACATGGCTGACCAAGCAGCATCAGCGGTTCCCCGGTCGTCAGACCGAGACGGCGCCCCTTTCGACGCGCCGGAACCGTACCATCGCGAGCCTCGTTGCCTGGTCCAGGGGTCGCTCACGATTGGTGTTCCGCGGGCTCGTGTCCGGGACCACTTCCCGGCTCTACATAGAGGACCTTTTGGCGAGAAAACACGACAACTTCGGCCGTTGTCCAGACCAGCGTGCAGGTCAGCACTGATAGTGCAAAAACCTTGGTATTAAAGGCATCTGTGCCCTGGAAGAGGATGATGAAGGCAAAAAGTACACCGATCTTCACCAAATACAGCGACAAGGCGACCGTGGTGGCCATATCGGGGTTGTGCCGCAAGATGTAGCTCAGCACGGCTTGGCCAATGGTGAAGAAGATCACCACGATGAGGGCCCCGATGATGGCGCCGAGAGCCCCCTTGGATCCCGCGAAGATCGCGCCGAGCACCGTGACCAGCAACCCGGCGAGGATCGTCGGGATGGCCGCACCCTTGAGGATCGCGACATCGGCACTATGCATGGACAGCCTCAACATCAGGGAAAACCGCGTCGGGATCACTCACCGAGCGAACTGTCGCTCGGGCGCGACGGCGGGCGTCAGGTTACCAGTCAGACCGGCGTGGCCCGCCGCGCTGCCATCACCCTCGGCCAGCGCACCGCGAGGACCAGAAGCCCGAATCCGGCCGCAAATATCGCGGCGGCGACCGCGACGGGGAAGAACGCAAGGGCCAGCACGGCGCCAGCGACCAGCGCGGTCCAGCCGTACATCAAGAAGACCGCGCGACGCTGCGAGTGGCCCATCTCGAGGAGCCGATGGTGCAAATGCTGCTTGTCGGGAGAAAAGGGCGATCGGCGCGCCCTGGTGCGCCGAACGATGGCCAGCATCAGGTCGACCAACGGCACCGCCACGACTGCGAGCGGAATGAGCAACGGAAGCAGCGTGGGCAGGAAGGTGGTGCCGTCAAGCGCACTTGGGTCGACCTGTCCGGTCAAGGTGATGGTCGAGGTTGCGAGCAGCAGCCCGATCAGCATCGAGCCAGTGTCCCCCATGAAGATCCGCGCGGGGTTCACGTTGTGGGGCAAGAAGCCGGCGCACATGCCGGCCAGCGCGGCGGCGACCAATGTCGAGAGGGTGGCTCGGCTAAAGCCGTACTCGACCGATAGCAGGTACGAGTAGGCGAACAGGGCGACCGCTCCGATGCCGACGATGCCGGGGGCGAGTCCGTCGAGTCCGTCGACGAAGTTGACCGCATTGACGGTGACGACCACGACGAGGACGGTCAGCAGGACGCTGGTCAATGGGTCGAGCACGAGAGTTCCACTTATCGGCAACCAGATGATCTGGACACCTTGAAATGCCATCACCGCCGCGGCGAGGGCCTGGCCGGCGAATTTGGTCGGCGCGTCCAGACCCCATCGGTCATCGGCCATGCCGAGCAACACGATCAATCCCGATGCGGTGAGCACGGCGAGTGCTTGGCGGTTGCCGACGAACACTTCACTAATCCGCGGCAGGCGTGAGGCAAGGAGAAAGGCTGCTGCAAGTCCGGCGAACATGGCCATGCCACCGAGTCGCGGTGTCGGTGTGTCGTGGACGTCTCGGTCGCGTACCTCAGCGAGGGCACCCCACTTGATCGCGAACGCGCGCGCGAGTGGAGTGGTCAGGTAGGTCACCGCCGCGGCGGCAACCATGCACAGGAGGTATTCGCGCATCCGTTAGTCGCGCGGGTACGCCGGATGACGCGCCACGAGTTCGGCGACCTCGGCAGCAACGCTGGCTGTCGCCGATCCGTCCATGTCGCGAATCGCGCGCCCGATCAGCGAGGCGATCTCCTTCATGTCCGACTCGAGCATGCCAGCGGTAGTGACTGCCGGCGTACCGACGCGGATGCCCGACGCGATCGACGGTGGTTGCGGGTCATTCGGGATCGCGTTCTTGTTCAACACGATGTGTGCGGCGTCGGCGCGTGCTTCCGCATCGGCCCCGGAGACACCGAGACCCTGCAAATCAAGAAGCGCGAGGTGTGTGTCGGTGCCACCCGACACCGCTCGCATCCCCTCTGCTACAAGGCCTTCAGTCAATGCCTTGGCGTTGGTGATGACCTGCGTTGCGTATTGCTGGTACGCCGGAGTAGACGCTTCCTTGAGTGCGACTGCCTTTGCAGCGACGGCGTGCATGAGTGGCCCGCCCTGCATCATCGGGAAGACGGCCTTGTCCAAGGCGGATGCGTGCTCGGCTTTGCATACGAGCATGCCGCCGCGAGGACCGCGCAAGACTTTGTGCGTGGTAAAGGTTACGACATCGGCGTACGGGACGGGGCTGGGGATGGCCTTGCCGGCGACAAGTCCGATGAAGTGCGCGGCGTCGACCATGAAGATTGCGCCGACCTCGTCGCAGATGTCACGGAACACTTTGAAGTCGATGAGTCGCGGTATTGCTGAGCCGCCGCAGATGATCATCTTTGGGTGATGCTCGCGGGCCAGGTCACGCACTTGGTCGTAGTCGATGTCTTCGGTCGTCGCGTTGACGCCGTAGTGGACGGCGTCGAACCACTTGCCGGAGAATGACACCTTCGTGCCGTGAGTGAGGTGACCGCCGTGGGGCAGGCTCATCGCGAGGATCTTTTCGCCCGGCTTCACGAATGCGCCGTACGCCGCGAGGTTGGCGCTCGCCCCGGAGTGCGGCTGCAAATTGGCGTGATCAGCCTCGAATAGCGCCTTCGCGCGTTCGATGCCGATGGTCTCGGCCTTGTCCACTTCAGCGCATCCGCCGTAGTAGCGCCGACCCGGGTAGCCCTCGGCGTACTTGTTGCTCAGCGTCGATCCGAGTGCGGCCAGCACAGCTGGAGAGGTGAAGTTTTCACTCGCGATGAGTTGCAAGCCGCCCCGGAGCCGATCGAGCTCGGCGAGGACGACACCCGCAATCTCGGGGTCTTCGGCTTGCAGGGCATCAAAGTCGGGCCCCCAGAAAGGGGTGTCTGCGCTCATGGTTCGCGAGTCTAGACCGCGCGTCATTGGATCTCGGGCGGTCCTTGGACTTTCGGGCCGGATGACTAGGTTGGAAACATGTGTCGAAACATCACTGCGTTGCGCGGGCTCGAGCCTGCAGCCACTGCCGAGGAAATCGAAGCTGCTGCTCGTCAGTTTGTTCGCAAAGTCTCCGGCGTACAGAAGCCTACGGATCTAACCCGAGACGCATTTGAGCGTGCGATTGTTGAGATAGCTTCGACGACGACCGCGTTGCTGACTACGTTGCCGCCCCGCAAACAACCACCCACCACCGTTCCGCCGCTACGCCGACCGGAGGTCATCGCGCGGCTCGCGGAGAAGACTTGATCGTGTGTCGCAAAAGTGCCATTTCTCATGCGGTCATCAAACCGTGGCGCGTAGGGTCGCAGCGCCCGCGTGGCCGATCGAGGCCGCGCACCACATGCGGGAGCAACCATGACGAACTACCTCTTGGCGTACACCGGCGACGCCACAACCCCCGACTCTGAAGAAGCAGGTCAGGCAGTGATGGCCGCGTGGGGCGCGTGGTTCACCGAACTTGGTCCGGCCGTCGTCGATCCTGGCAACCCGACCGACGCCTCACGAACCGTCGGGTCAGATGGCAGCGCAACCGACGGAAGCAGCAGCGGAATCTCGGGTTATTCCGTGGTCTCCGCCGACAGCATCGACGCGGCCAGCGAGATGGCCAAGCGCTGCCCGCACCTCGCTGCGGGCGGAATCGTTGAGGTGCACCAAATCTTTAACGTGATGTAGTCGACGTACCACTGCCCTCAATCCTGGGCCAACGGTTGCTTGCGTGTTTGAACAGGGCTCGGAAGCAACCGTTGGAACAGGATTAGCGCGCGGGTTCGAGGGCCGGTACGACCGTGCGAAGTAAGTCAAGGCTGATCGCGCCCTCACGCAACACAAGCGGAACTTCACCGGTCACGTCGACGATCGTCGACGGAACGGCATCGCCGGACGTACCACCGTCGAGGTACACGGCCACGTCATCACCAAGTTGATCCATTGCCTCGTCGACGTTCGCGGCAGCGAGTAGTCCGCTGCGATTGGCGCTCGACACCGCCATCGGGCCGGTCTCGCGCAGCAACTCAAGCGCGACCGGATGCAGCGGCATGCGGATCGCGACCGTCCCGGCCGCGTCGCCGAGGTCCCACGTGAGTGAGGGTTGCGCGCGTACAACCACGGTTAGCGCGCCGGGCCAAAACGCCTGCACGAGATCGCGCGCGGCGCTGCTCAGTTCGTACGCCAACCCGTCGATGGTCCTTGTCGATCCGACCAACACCGGCACCGGCATGTCTCGGCCCCGACTCTTCGCGGCCAACAACGCGGCAACTCCGGACACCGAAAATGCATCGCAACCGAGGCCATAGACGGTGTCGGTGGGCAACACGACTAATGCTCCGCGGCGGACAGCTGATGCCGCCGCTTCCAACCCGAGGGCGCGTTCGAGGGGTTCCGCGCAATCGAAGGTCAAACTCACGAGGTCATCAAACCGCAACGACGAAAGGGGTTCCCTAGTCGGTCGCTCACTCGGTCGCCGGGGAGGACCGCGACAAGGTCAGAACTTGATCGCGACGCAGTAACGCGAGCGGCCGGTCAGATCGGGGTGATCGGACACCTTCGACCACTCCCGTTGGCCGTCCGGGCGGGCCTGTTCGCGCAGGAGGTAGGGCACGCCAAGTTCGCCATCGGATTCACCTTGAAGATCCCCGTGTTCAACCACGAAGACGCCCCCGGGAACCAACAGGGCTGCGGCGGCAAGGGCGACCCCGCGTACGACATCAAGTCCGTCGCTCCCGCCGTACAGGGCACGGGCGGGATCGTGTTCGCGGACCTCTTTATCGCGAGGTACGGCCCAATCGGGAATGTAGGGCGGGTTGCACACGACGACGTCGACGGATCGCACGAGATGGCGCAGCGAGCCGCTGTCACGTGCACTTACGGTCGCGTCGGCATGCACCAACGTCATCGTAGAACCGGCTTCACGTACTCGATCGGCGCACGCGTCGATGTTACGTTGCGTCCACACCACAGCTGCGTCGTCGGCTTCGACGGCGTACATCTCGGTGTCGCCGGCCTCAATCGCCAACGACAGCGCGAGCGAACCGGACCCGCTGCACAAGTCGACGGCGATGCGGCGACGACGTTCGGTGATCGGCACCTTACGCAAGGCCCGAATTGCCGCCTCGGCAACTAATTCAGACTCGGGCCGCGGAATGAACACACCCGGGCCGACGAGTACGTCGATGCGACGAAAGCCTGTCCTGCCAATCAGGTGTTGCAACGGGATGCGCGACAGCCGACGTGAAAGCAGTGCTTCAAACGGCACCCGTTGCGCACTGGGTAGGGGCTCGGACATTACCAACCGAGAACGAGGAACGCCGAGCACGAAGGCCATGAGCTCGCCGGCGTCGTACGCCGGGCTCGCGACTCCGGCAGAGGTAAGACGCGCCTCGGCATCAGCGAGGACCGAACGCATCGTGGTGAATCCGCCTCGAGTCGGTTCGCGAAACCACGTCCCCCCGTTGTCGCTCATCGCGCGCGCTCTCCCGTCGAATTGGCCAGCGCCTCGGTGCGGTCGGCATCGATGCACGCTTGCACGATGGGATCGATGTCACCGTCGAGCACCTGATCGAGATTGTGTGACTTGTAGCCCACGCGGTGATCGGCAATGCGGTTCTCCGGGTAGTTGTACGTCCGGATCCGCTCGCTTCGGTCCACCGTGCGTACTTGCGATCGCCTCGCATCCGAAGCTTCCTTCGCGCTTTCTTCCTCGGCCAAGGCGAGCAAGCGAGCTCGCAGGATTCGCATTGCTTGTTCTTTGTTTTGCAGTTGCGACTTTTCGTTTTGACAACTCACGACGACACCCGTGGGGAGATGGGTAATCCGCACGGCAGAGTCGGTGGTGTTGACGCTTTGCCCACCAGGGCCAGACGAACGAAAGACGTCGATGCGCAGATCATTGGGATCGACGCTCACATCGATCTCCTCGGCTTCGGGGAACACTAAAACTCCGGCTGCCGAGGTATGGATGCGCCCCTGCGACTCGGTCACTGGCACTCGCTGAACGCGGTGCACACCGCCTTCGAACTTCAAACGGGCGTACGGCGCATCGTCGGGATCGATCACGCCGCGCGCCTTGATCGCAACTGAGACGTCCTTGTAACCGCCCAGGTCGGACTCTTCAGCCCCGAGCACCTCGGTCGACCAGCCGCGTCGTTCGGCGTACCGCAAATACATGCGCAGCAAATCGCCGGCGAACAATGCCGATTCGTCGCCGCCTTCACCTGCCTTGACTTCCAAGATGACGTCTTTGGAGTCCAGCGGATCGCGCGGGATGAGCAGCGCGGTCAACTTCTCCGCGGCGGCTTCGCGATCGGTCGCGAGTTGTACGGCCTCCGCCGCCATGCCCTCATCAAGCGCGGCCAACTCCAGGGCAGCTTCTTCGTCCTCGCCGATTTGTTTCCACAGCCGGTACGTGGCAACGACGGCACGCAGTTCGGCGTACCGACGGCCGAGCCGGCGGGCTAAGTCGGGATCGGTGTGTACGGCCGGATCGGCGAGTTGGTGTTCCAGCGCGTCGTACTCATCGATGAGTGGAAGGCAGGCCTCGAACATGGTCGGCCCCTCCCTTCGCGGTCAGACGGTCGTGCGGTTCGTGCGGGTGCCGGCGTTGGGTTCGAGCGTTCCTACGGTTCGGCGGTGGTCCGGGTTCTGCCGTCGTGCGGCGGTCGTGATGCAGGGATGGCAACGGGCGCCGGGCCGTCACCGAAGCGACGAGCCGACGCCCGTGGGGCAAAGCTATTCGGAGTCTTCGGTGGCCTTTGTCTTGCCGAAGCGCTTTTCGAACTTGGCAACGCGACCGCCGGTGTCGAGGATCTTCTGCTTGCCCGTGTAGAACGGGTGACATTGGGAGCAGACGTCCGCGTGAACGACGCCGTTCTTCGCGGTGCTGCGCGTAGTGAACGTAGAGCCACAGGTACAGGTCACCGTGGTTTCGACGTACTCAGGATGAATGCCTTGTTTCACAAGTACTCCTCACGAAAGCCCCGGGTCGCGGCCCGCCGGATGGCAGGCACAGATGCGTGAACCGGAAACCGGGGCAAAGTATGCCCGCCCACCCGCCGTACGCCCAATCCCTACCCCGGACAAACCCCGTCCCCGCGTCTACCCCCCTCGGAAGACAGTGGGGGGCGGTGGCTCAAGGTGGGACAAAGCGGGCCGATTCATTGGTGACAGGGAGAGGGATCCGTACGAAACGCCGTATGGACATGATGCGAAGAGGACCCGATGAACCGACCCACCATGCGCCAGCGCCGGATGATCAAGGCTGCCGCCGTACCCGCCGCGCTGTTGGCCAGCGCCCTTGTCGTCTGGCAGGGCTCGTACGCCGCATTCAGCGCCACCACCAATGACGCCGCCAATAACTGGGCCACCGGCAACGTTTCGTTGACCGATGACGACGGCGGCAGCGCGATGTTCAACGCCGTGGGCTTGCGTCCCGGCAGCACCGGTACCAAGTGCATCAAGGTGACAAGCAACTCCTCGCTCTTCGGCCCGGTCAAGCTCTACACGACCTCAGCCTCGACGAACAGCCTCGCCAACTACATCGACGTCACAGTCGCCGAAGGTACGCCGGGTGACTTCACCTCGTGCGGCGCATTCGTCGGTTCGTCGATCTACAGCGGAACGCTCACGGCGATGCCGTCGACGTACGGCACCGGCGCCGGCACCTGGACGCCGTCGACCAACCCAGAGAGCAAGACCTACAAGTTCACCTACACAGTGAATGCCGCAGCGCCGAGCTCAGTGATGAACTCGACCGCGTCGGCGACATTCACGTGGGAGATCCAAGCCTGACGTAGCGGTCAGCGGACTCGACCAGCGCAGTTCCATCGCGCACCCCCTCGGTCGCACTCGCCCCCTATGTCGTGGAGGACGCCGCCATGAGCGTCACACCCACAACCGTCGATCATCGTGACGCCGCCGCCACCCGTGACGGCGTCGCGATTATCGAAGGTGTCGACTCGACCGCGACGGACCTCATCGGTTCGTCGTACGTCAACCTCCCAGCCGACACCGACGTACCGAGCCTGCCTACGGGGAGGGATCGGACGACAGCCCGGGTCGGCGTACTCGCTGGGGAAGCGGTACGCCGGCCGGGTTGGATCTATCTCCTCCTGGTCACCTCCGCTCGAGTGTTGCTCGCCTTTGTGACCGGCATGATCTTGTGGGCCACGATCCCCGCGCTGATCGGTTGGCGCAGCGATGTGGTGCTGACCGGATCGATGGGGCCACGGATCAGTCCCGGCGATGTCGTCGTGTCCGAACCCGTCCCCGCATCGTCGGTGCGGGCCGGTCAAGTCATCAGTTTTGACGATCCCAACGTCGCGAGCCGTACGGTGATCCACCGCATTCGCTCGGTCAATCCCGACGGCACCCTGATCACTCGAGGCGATGCCAATCCCACGGACGACTCCCACCCAGTCGCATCCACAGCGATACATGGACTCGGACGCTTGTGCGTTCGTTTCGTTGCATTACCCGTGGTGTGGGCGCGTGAGGGTGCGTTACTTCCACTGGGGCTGACGCTGTTCGTTCTTGTGAGCGCCATCGTGTTGGTGCTACGCGACCGAGACGACGATCTCCTCGACGAGAACTCAGAAGACGATGACGATCACGTCGACGACGTCGATGACCTCCATGACCTCGATGACCTCGATGACCTCGATGACCTCGAGCCTCCGGACGCTAAGGCCGAGACTCCCAACGACGACGCAGACACCACTGCCAACGATGGCGGCGATCGGGTTGAGGACATCCAGCTCGAGAACGACGATGAGATCGACCACACGCGGTTGGTGACGTCGATGCTCAACTCAGCGCTCAATCGATTGACCATCGTGATCCGAATGATTCGCGTACCGACCTTGCTTCGCATGTCCCCCATAGCCGCAACGTTCGCGGTGGCGATGGCGATGGCAGTCGTGTTGGGGGCGGCATTTTCGGCATTCGCCGCGACCGCGAGTGACGCGGGCAACGCGTGGAAGATTTCGCCGTACGCCCAATTCGGCGCCGGAACCTATGTCACCGAGGTCAACAACTCGGGGCCGCTGTTCTTCTACCGACTCAACGAAGCCTCCGGTACGACTGCGGCCGACGCTTCGGGGAGCGGCAATCCCGGCACGTATGTCGGGGGATGGAACTACGGCTTTTCGCCGCAACCTCTTCCACGCAACGTCGGCCTAGCGGTGTCATCGAAGAACAATACGTCGTGCATCGCGTCACCGGTTCAACTAAACAATCCGAAGAAGTACTCGTACGAAATGTGGTTCAGAACCACATCCACGAGTGGCGGCAAGTTGGCCGCGTTCGAAGGAGCGCAAATCGGTACGTCGTCGAATTACGACCGCCACCTCTATATGACCAACACTGGCAAACTCGTATTTGGTGTATGGCTGGGTTCTCCGACGGTCATCACGTCACCGCTGTCGTACAACGATGGGGCTTGGCATCAAGCCGCCGTCACGATGGGAACGACCGGTGGAATGCAACTCTTCGTGGATGGATTTTCGGTAGTGACGAGTGCGAACACCGCCAGCGAAAACTTCAAGGGCTATTGGCGTTTCGGCTGCGGCTCCCTCGGTTCATGGCCGAACTATCCGACTGATCCGAGCTCGACCAACTTCGACGGCGCAATCGCTGACATCAGTGTCTACGCGGCCGAGCTCACTCCCACCGCAATCCGTACCCACTACTTCGCCGCCTAGCCGTGGACGAAGTGGCTAAGGGAGGAGGAGAGTCAGACTCTGAATTGCTGTTGTAGCGTCGGAAGCCGTACGCCAAGGACGCACGAGACTGTCCGGCGCAATTGCGGTGGGTGCTCCACGGTCCACCGAGTTGGGGGCGTCGGGGAGGGCTGCGTATTCGCCGGTACGCACGCGGATGGATCGCATCCCCAACCGCGCGGAGGCGAGTACGTCCTTATCCAGCCGATCTCCGATCATCACCGCGGCTGCGGGATCCACACCAATCAACGACAACGCGTGCTCCAGCGCGACCGGCGACGGCTTACGGGCGGATCGCCCCCCCAACTCATCCGAGATCACAATCGCGTCAACGCGCGCCCAAAGTCCCAGTGCCGCGATCTTGGTTCGCTGCACCCGCGGATCTCCATCGGTCACGATTGCGACGGGGACTCTGGCTCGCACAGTCACGAGCGCATCAAACACGCCCGGGTATGGCGTCAACGATGACGGGCAATATCCCCGGAAGGCCGCGACAAGCAACGGCACGTAACGAGCCAACACACCGATCGGTACACCGATCGTCAGCAACGCACGATCAACGATCCCACCTTTGTCACTCCCCTCGCGGGAAACATCGCCCAACGCATCACGCAGCCGCGACTCATCCAGCCCCAACCGCCCACCCGCTTCGGCTACTGCGTCCCACGCGCCAGCCAAGTACGCCGACTGCGGATAGATCGTGTCGTCGAGGTCGATAAGCACGCCTGACACAGGACACTCCACAAACGAATCCGGATCAGACAAACGCCCCGACTCCGACGCCGAGAACAGCACCGACGTGGTCATGCGACACCTCGTCGTTCCACCATGCCGAGCGGCACGCCGCGAAACGCGGCAAACCCCGGCTTCGACGCGTCCATGACCTCAGCGACTTCCGCAGGAATCGCGTGAAGCAGCTCGGGCTCGACCGGAACCAACATACTCAACAACTCTTCGTCAGCCAACGCATCGCACACGCGTTCTCCCGTGCTTCCATCACCGTACGGACACGAAAGGGAACTCACTCGCCGCTGTACATGCGCGCCAGCCAATCGCCGCGCGGCCGCGAGCACGCGCGGAGCATCGACACCGGTCAGCTCGGCAGCGCCGGAAACGACACCCTCCCAACGCGGAGTCGTGTGTCGCATCACCACCACCGGCACACCGAGATACGACGCCTCTTCTTGCAACCCTCCTGAGTCCGTCACGCATACGACCGACGACGCAAGTCGATCCAACAAGGAGCGGTATGGCAATGGGTCAACCATCGTCAGTCCCGACAAGTCGCGCAGTCCACGCCACAAACCCGCCGCCTCCAAGCGAGTGCGAGTGCGCGGATGGACAGGGAAGAGCACGAGACCGTGATCCTCAACGAGCCCACGCAGAATCTGCTCGAGAACGAGCAACCGCTGTGCATCATCAACATTCGTCGCACGGTGGGCGGTAAACAAAACCCCACGACGATTCGCGGGAGACGTGGGCACAACCCCGCTCGAGACGATCGCATCGATTACTGGGTTGCCGACGACGCGGATACGAGCCGCCATCACACCTTCGCGTTCAAGCAGCCCAGCGGCCAAGTCAGTCGGTGCCAAGTGCACGGTCGCCAACGCGGCCATCGATCGCCGATTAACCTCTTCCAACGACCTCGGATTGAACGAGCGCAATCCCGCCTCAAGATGAATCACGCCGATTCCATGACGACGGGCAGCGAGCGCCAGCAGCGGTGCACTGCTCGTGTCACCGAGCACCATGAGCGCATCCGGGCGGTCGATGCAGAACTCGTCGTACGAGTGGGCCAATAAAGCTCCCACACGATCACTCTCACCGTGCTCGGGCAAGATCCACACGACATCCGGCTGACAGCCCAGTTCACGAAAGAGATCGCCAGCCAATCGCGGGTCACTGTGCTGACCGGTCGCGATCACACGGATGGAATGCCCCGCAGCTCTTAACGCGGAGACCACAGGTGCCAGTTTCACGACCTCGGGCCGGGTACCGATTGCGACTGTCAGCCGAAGTGAGTTGCTCATCCGACGTAGACCTCCTCGAAGTGGCGCAGCATGGTGACCCCGTTGCGATGAACGAGTCGCTCCGGTCGCACAGGAAGATGAAGCAACAGACGGACGTACTCACCAACGAGATCCGCACCCGCGTACAACGAGAGCGGCAGCCCACCAGAAAATCGCGGATTGACCTCGATGATGCAGACGCTCCCGTCGTCAGAGACGAAACCCTGAACATTGGCCGGACCAATGTGATCGACTGACTTCAAGGTCCGTTCACATGCGGTGCGCACCTCCGCGTCGTCGAACGTACGACCCTTCGTCGAAATGCCCGCCTTCGTCTCAAGTCGCCATCTCGGCACCACCGCAAGTGCGGCGCCGGTGGCGTCGACCAAACAGTCCGCGGTGAACTCGCGCCCGATACATCGATGCTGTACCAACGGATTTGGTGTTACCGCGATCGCGTACGGCAGGTAGTCGGCGCGATCGACCAGGTGGACGTCGCGACTCCCCCGGCCGCTTCGTGGCTTCACGACCCACGGCCCGCCAATTCCGTTGGCAGTACCGAGTCCGGTCGCCGGTGTGTTGACCCCGGCAGCACTCAGGGCCCCGAAGAACAACCACTTATCCGCGCAACGCGCGGCGGTTGCACTGTCGGGAAGCAACGTCGCAACACCAAGAGCCTCGAGTCGATCCCGAATTGCGTCGATAGCGGCGTACTCCTCGACCACAGTTGCGATCAGCGCTTGCACCCCATGCGCGGCTGCGATCCGCAGAAGCTCCGGACCGTACGTCGGATCGTCCCAACGAGGTCCCACGACACCGACCGACGCCAGTCTTAAGCCAACCGCCATCGGATCCGCGTCGAACCCAATAGTCCGATGCCCCGCCCGATTCAGTGCTCGAATGACGGCAACTCCTGCAGGCCCCCCAGCGCCAGTCACGAGAATCACGGTGCGTGGCGTGCCGTCTTGCGTGGTCAAGGCTGTCTCGTCAGCGGCGGATTTTCGGGGTGCGCCGGGAACCGACACCCGTTGTGCGGCATCGGAATTGGCGAGCGTAACGCGATCGAGTAAGTTCGATTCGCCTGCGACCGACGGCATGGGCGGAACGTGGATATCAGACGGCAACGACCCAAACGCAACGTGCGGGCGAAGTGAGTCACTGGGCTCCTTGCTGGACTCAAGACCTTCGAGCCGCAATGCCGGATGCGCCTCGAGATAGGCGCGCGCCCACACTCGGAGTTCTGCCAACGAACGCGACGACGAGGGCTCCCAGGCGTGGCCCGCGACGGCACGTGCCACGACGTCGAGGACACCAGGTTCGATTTCCACGGAGATCATGTCGACGATGTGAGAAGCCGTCGCATCGAGACCAACAACCACCGCAACGTCAACTGAACCAGCTCGCGTCAGCGGGTTTGCCGACTTCAGCCCCACGATGGCACGCCGAATGCGATGGCGATATCGCCATTCACGCACACTAAGGAGTACGCCCAGCACGACGAGTGCGCCGAGAAGAATGTGACCGGGATGTCTGGAGGTCAGTAGATCGACACTCTCCATCGACGCCAGGGGCGGATACGTCATCACAGCGCGGCCGCCGCATCTGCTCCGACATTTCCGGCGTGCTTGGGCATCAGAATCCAGAGCATCAGGAAGAACCCGAGCAGCGTGTAGAGCAATGCGCAGACGGTTCCAACCCAGTCGTGCAGCAGAGTTAGGCCCGATGGACCGAAGGTCGCGCCGCCGACAAGGGCGAGCGCAATGCGCAACACATTTCCCACAAACACCGCGGTCGCACCAACAGCGAAGGCACCCATTCGTCGACCAAAGCGCCCCGGTAAGACCCACACTGCGACCGAAAGCAAGGTCGCGATGACGACCGCTGAGGAACAGTACGGCGTGAGTTGCGCGCGGAACGGCCACTGGGCGCGTCCGGGCAGAATCTGGAACTGGTAGTCACTCTCGACCGAGGAGTTCAACCCGGCGAGATGGCTCAGATCCAGCGCGATCGCCGCTTCTAACAAGCGGATAGGCGTCGAGAAGAGGTAGACGCCCACCACAACGAGAAGGATCGTCGCAGCGACGGTGCCATACGTGATTGTTCGTCGTTGAATCACGACACGACCCCGGGCTGCCAGGACGTACGCGCGGTTTTCGACCACGTGTATGGCCGACCGAGCATGCCGTCGAGCCACGCCTTCGAGCAGATCCCCATGAAGATGACAAAGAGTGGCGTGAGCCACAGCAACGCCCACGCGGATCGGCGCGGCGCCTTGCCGACCAGCAATCCCACCGCGAGTTCGCAATATGGCCCGACGAAGAGCAACGCAGCCAGTGGCAGAAGTTCAACCATGGTCACGTTCGGTCCGATTCCCATGATCCGCATCAGGGTCATTGCCAAGCTCGCCATGCACAGCACCGGTACGTGATACACGAGCAAGAACAGCAGAGTTTCCCAGCGACCGGCGGCGTCAAGGTACGGCGTACGCATGACACCCGATCGGTAGTCGCGCCACACCTGCTGGTGCCCACGCGCCCAGCGATAGCGCTGCTTGACGAAGCGCGATAGCGACCCGACGGCTTCTTCGGTGTCGACGGCCGTGATGTCGTAGCGGATCCGGCCCCCGCGCAGGAGGACCCGCAGGGTGAGGTCGGTGTCTTCAGTCACACTTTCGTGATTCCACCCGCCCAGCGACGCCAGAGTCGAACGGCGTACTGCGCAGTTCGCTCCGCCGTAGGCAGGCAATCCATAGAGCGCCTGCCTCCCGTATTCATTGACGAGGTAGCCGGAGAAATAGTCGATGGCGATTGCGCGGGCCAAGGTGGATTCCAACGCATTGCGCACGACGCATCGACCTTGGACCGCATCCACGAGTGGGTCGATGAAATGCCGCGCCAATCGAGCGACGGAGTTGGGTTCGGGAATGTGGTCAGCGTCGAAGATCACCACTACCTCGCCGGTGACTTGCGACAGGGCCGCGTTGAGCGCCCCTGACTTTCCACCCCCAGCACCAGCCCCTCGGTGCAGGACCTCGATCCCCGCCAGATCCGTGGTGAGTTCGTCGAGTCGCGCGCCCGTGCTGTCGCTCGATCCATCGTCAATGAGGATGACTTGAAGAAGTTTCCTCGGATAAATGAGCCGATCGAGTCCGGTGACCAGCGCGGCCACGACCTTTTCTTCGTTGTGGCACGCCACGAGAATCGACACTCGTGGTTGATAAGTCAGGCCCACGCGCCCAGCATCGTCCACGTCACGTCCGGCCCAACGAGATGCCGAGATCGCGAACGCGCAATGACGAACGAAGAAGATCACGAAGACCAAATTGATTGTGGCCATGATCGCGATGACCACCGGATCCACACCGAATGCAACGACGGAACACCCAATCGCACAAGGGACGCCCATCAAGAAGGCAATATGCGGTCGGGGTCCAGCGCTGGTGGGCAAAAAACGGCGTACGGCCACACTGCGGTGTTGCATCGGTGCGCACGACGCACTAAGCGACCCCGCAGTCGGGGGCGCGAAGATGCGCGGAGTGGGGGCAGACACGGGAAGTCAGGTCGCTGATTCAGTCGCTAGAGACCGGCCGCGGGAACGTGGACCGAGACGGGCATTGCGGCGTACGCGTTGGTTGATCGCAACGACGTGGCAACCGACAATCGAGGAGCCCGGGTTGCAACGCCGGCCGGATCCCACAGAAAACGGGGTGATTCGAACGCTTCGGCGTGGACGACGCGCGCACGCTGACCCCAGTAACGAGCTCCGGCACGGATGGCATCCAGTTCGATCATTTCGCAGCCCAACACTTGCGAGCGGTGCTCGAGCAACGCGTCAATTTTGAGGTCCAACGATTCGGTGATGTCCACAAAAACGTTGGGGTCGAAGCTCGTCGTCGATGGGGCTTGGTAACACAGAACGCGTTGCGTGCGCCGGCCAGCCGCGATTGAAGCCCGGGCCGTGGCGACGTGATCCTGATGGCTGTCGTTGGGGCTGTGGGTATAGACGACGTCGATGTCGTAGCGGGATAGCACCGAGTCAATCACCGAGACGGTCTCTGGGCCATTCGGGATCACCCCGTCATCGAAGCCTGCCCAAATTAAATCCGCGTCGAGCAATTTCGCGGCATGCTCTTGCTCCTCGACCCGACTTTCGCCATTCATTTGGCCGCGCTCGCCCATGGTCATCACGAGCATGAACACGCGGTGTCCGGAATCGCGGTGGCGAGCCAACGCACCGGCGCACCCCAACTCAATGTCATCGGGATGAGCCCCAATTGCGAGGACGTTCATGAGGAGACCCCGGCGTCCGCGGGCGTCCGCCTATCAGCCGCTGTCACAGACGGGAGCGACGTACGCCTGCGACGGACGAACAATCCCACCACCAAGATCGCGCCGGCGCCCAACACGAGAGCACGCGCATCACCGAATGCGGTAACCGGCTTTGTTGCGCACTTGCGCGTCGTGGTTCGAGCTGTGACGGTCCGGGTGCCGATCTTCCAGGCAATCGTGGTCGTGCCGGTCGTGAAGAACGTCCCCTTCTTGTGGCCTTTGGGGATCAACATCGGTTGCGCGCGATTGGCCGGAGCCGGAGTGATCGCATTCGTGGGGCCGTAAGGGAAGCCCGTCTCTTCGGTACCCGTGTTGTTCGTCCCGAACAGCGCGGTGAACGTCCCGTCACCGTTGAGCCACACGCACTCGACGACGGGTCTGGTCCTCGTACACGAGGCGTTAGTCGGCGTCACCGAACAATCAACAGCAGCCAAGGCCGGTGACGATCCCGCGACGACGATCCCGCCCATCATCAACGACACAGCCGCGACAGCGCGCATGACGCGACTGCCACGAGAGGTACTCCCGCGCATGACGAACCCTCCGGTAGCCCGCGGTTCGAGCACCCAGTTGGCGCAGCGACTCGCAGTGACGTACTTCCGAGAGGCCTCGGTCCCCTGACCTGAGCACTCTCGCTCAGGTGATTTCGGCCGAAGTCGCTGCTACTTGAGCGTTCGTCGCACCCCAAACGACGCCGAGTCTGGACTTATGGCCCCAAATTCGTACCTCTTGGGGGTGATAAGTCCAGACTCGGCGGGGTGTTTCAGGGTGGTGAGGATCAGTAGTCGGGGTCGCCCGGCGCCGACGGCGTGTTCTTCTGAACCTGCAGGAGGAACTCAAAGTTGCTCTTGGTCTCACGCAACTTGTTGAGCAACAACTCGATTGCTTGCTGCTGATCCAAGGCGTGGAGCACGCGTCGGAGCTTCCACACCGTCTTGAGTTCGTCGGGGTTGAGCAGGATCTCTTCTTTACGGGTACCCGATGCATCGACGTCGACCGCCGGGAATATCCGCTTGTCCGCGAGTCGGCGGTCGAGCTTGAGCTCCATGTTTCCGGTGCCCTTGAACTCCTCGAAAATGACCTCGTCCATTCGCGAGCCAGTTTCGACAAGTGCCGTCGCGATGACAGTCAACGAGCCGCCGTCCTCGATGTTGCGCGCCGCTCCAAAGAATCGCTTCGGTGGGTAGAGCGCCGTCGAGTCGACACCACCGGACAGGATTCGTCCGCTGGCCGGGGCCGCCAAGTTGTACGCACGTCCCAGTCGCGTCATCGAGTCGAGCAGCACAACCACGTCGTGGCCGAGCTCGACAAGACGCTTCGCCCGTTCGATCGCCAGCTCGGCGATCGTGGTGTGATCATCGGCGGGACGGTCGAAGGTGGAGGCAATGACCTCGCCCTTGACCGAGCGCTGCATATCGGTGACTTCTTCAGGTCGCTCATCAACCAACACAACCATCAGGTGAACCTCAGGGTTGTTCTGGCTGATCGCGTTGGCGATCGCCTGTAAGACCATGGTCTTACCGGCCTTGGGGGGCGAGACGATAAGTCCGCGCTGCCCCTTACCGATAGGTGAGACCAGGTCGATGACACGTGTCACCAGATTCGACGGCTCGGTTTCGAGCCGCAACCGGTCTTGCGGGTACAGCGGCGTCAGTTTGCTGAAGTCGACACGCGTACGAGCCGTGTCCGCTGCATCGCCGTTGACCGTGTCGATCCGGACCAACGGGTTGAACTTCTGGCGGTCGTTGCCTTCGGCCACGGCGCGAACGGTGCCAGTGATGGCATCGCCCTTGCGGAGACCAAACTTCTTGACCATCGACAGGGATACGTAGACGTCGTTGGGTCCTGGCAGATATCCGGTCGTACGGACGAATCCGTAGTTGTCCAGGATGTCGAGAATCCCGGCGACGGGGAGCAGTACGTCGTCCTCGGTGATCTCGGGCTCGTTGTCGTAGCGATCCCGACCCATCGGGCGATTCACGGGACGGTCGCGGTCACGACCCCGGCGGCGGCGGCGATTGTTGTTGCGGCCACCGTCTTCGTCGTATCGATTGCCTTGGTTGTTGCCCTCGGGCCGGTCACCTCGGTCGTTACGGTCATTGCGATTGCGATCGTTTCGCTGGCCTTGGCCCTGACCTTGACCTTGGCCTTGGCCCTGACCTTGGCCCTGGCCTTGGCCTTGGCCTTGACCGCCATCGCCTCGGTCATTGCGATTGCGATCATTTCGCTGGCCTTGACCTTGACCCTGGCCGCCATCGGCCCTATCGGTGCGATTGCGGTCCCTGTCGTTGCGCTCGTACCGGTCTCGGTTGCGGGGACGATCCGTGCGGGCTTCGCCGTTATCGACCGGGGCACGATCGGTGGTATCCGGACTGGAGGCCGTGTCGATTGCAGGCGAACTGGCGTCACGATCAGCACGAGGTGCGCGCGACGCCTTGCTCTCCGCGGACGAGCTCGCGCCCGACCTTGGCCCGGCCGAACTCGACCGATTTGAGCCATTTGATGATTGCTGAGCGGAGATCGCCGCCGCGAGGTCTGCCTTACGCATCCCGGATGCACCGGCGATACCCAGCTGCCCAGCGAGAGTCTTCAACTCGGGCAGCAGCATGCCGGACAGACCACCGGCAGGCTTCTTTCCACCAGACTTAGAGGTTGAGGTGGTTGTTGTTGTGTCAGTCACTCGGTTTCCTTCCGAGTCCGGGAGGTCGGCTTGACTAGCGCGACTCCGGAGTTGAACTCCTCCCCAACGGGGAGGGGTGCCACATCGCGTCGTACGGATTAAGTCATTCGCAATGTGATTTTCGAGTGCGTCCAGGATTGGGATGTCTCCGGCGCCTTGTCGGGCAAATACCGACGCGGCGGGGGTGACACAGACCTCGGCTCGAACTTACGACCACGCACGTTTTGCGGATCAATCAGTGGGTGGTGTGGGCTTTCCCCCATCGAACGTGAGGAACCTGTGGCCCTGGAGCACTGAGAGACTAACACCACCCAGCGGCTTTATCTTCCCTCGGGGGGATTCTGCCGCTGGGCGTGTCCCCATTGAGACCTCGTTCAACTAGTCCACCACCAATCGAGCGTGTCCGCTCACCCCGCTGGCATTGGTGCGCGACGACGGCACGACCACTCGGAAGGACAGGTTGATCCGGTTGTCACTTCGCCAGCGGAAGGAATAAGACCCATCGCGTCGAACCCTGACAACGTGCCACACGCTCCAAAACCCCTGGTAGCGGAATTCGAGGTACGCCGTGCCACCGACGTGGGGGGCGACCCGACCCCAGAACAAGACACGTTGACCGAGGCGCAAGTGCGAGCGGGTGAGATTGAAACTCACGATCGACCTGACCAGGACGCGACTGGTTGCCGACGTGCTCGCCAGCATCATGGACGAACCGGCGAAGACCGCGCGGTAGTCAGAGTTGGTGATCGGCCTGATGCGAGTGGCGTAGATCCCCGCCGTACTCGTGGTTGTCGTCGTCAGTGAATGCCACGACGCATTGCCCAGCCTGCGCGACTGAATCGCCACCCGTGCCCGACCGAGCGCCGCACCCTTCGCCGTGCGAAGTCGACCGCTGAGTTGTGCCAATGCACCGACCGAAATCACCGAGGCGCTGCGTTTGATCGTCAGAGATGTCGCCACATGGTCATCGATGCCGATGTTCGGAGGCGATCGAAATACTGCGACTGCGTACACCTCGCTGGCGGGGTCCGCAGTGGCAAAGGCACCGATGCCCGTAGCCATGGTGGGCGCGGTGAACGAGGTGGTGAATGTGCCCGTGGCGCTTGTACTGACTACGACGCTGGCACCGGATGGAGCACCTGCGGCGGGCCATTGGTGGTAGGCGCTGAGATTGACGGACGTATTCGCGGCGAATGCTGAGCCGGTGACCGTGATGATGTCACCGGGGTTCGCTTTGTCCTGCGACAGAAGCAGTTTGGGGCAGCCCGGGTATGCCGGATCCAATGGGGGTTGAGTCGTACCGCCAGTGAATGTGATCGGCGCGGCATTGGTTTCGCATGCGCGACCAATGTTGACGGCAATGATGACGCACGGGTCGAGCGGGCCGCAGGCATCGCCGGCCCCATTGATCGTGCCCACCGCGAGTTTCAAGGTGGCGGTGGCCTTTCCATCCGTACCCGGGTAGACGATCACCCCGTTGACACCGAGAGCACACGACCCCGGCCCCGTGACCTGCTTACCGCGTTTACACTCCGCGACTGCGACAGATGAGGACGGACTGAAACCCGTCAAGTCCACTTTCACTGTGTCGCCATCGGAGAATGGGCCGACAGGCGTCAGCGTTAACCCCGGAGGGTCGCTCGGTAGTGGCGTCGGGAAGTTGATTGCGGGCGGGGCAGGTGGCTTGTACGCGGGACCGTCGATCCGGTCGTGCGCGTCGAAGAAGTCCAGTGACCCCGCGACGGAGTCCACCGGATCGGTGGGCGCCTGGAAGACGATGTGTTGGCCACCGGTGACTTTGTCGAGCACGACATCGGCGACGCAACCGGTGTAGGTGCGTTTTATCACAGTCTCGGTCGCAGCAGCGTTCGGAATGGGTGCGGCGTCGGTCGACGCGGTACATCCATTTGTGGTCTTGGCCCAGTAGTCCACGTCGGTGTCGACGGACCCTGTGTAAGAGGCCTTTTCTGGAAGTTTCGGGTCAGGGAGATAGCCGGCCCCGTCGTACGGAACGGCAGTGTCTGCCGTTCCGTGAGTGATCAGCATCGGCACGCGTCGTGTTGAACAGCGTGCGGGGTTGATGAGGTTTACGCCTGAGAACGACGCGACCGCTGCAACCGTGTGCCAGCGGCAGGCAGCGAAGGCCGACATCGCACCGCCCGAGGAATGTCCTTCGGCGTAGATCCGGTCGGTGTTCGTACACACAATGTCGGAAATGTTGGCGATGATCTCATCGAAGAACTTAAAGTCATCGGGCGTCGCACCTTGCGATGGCACTGTCCAGGCGGTCGTCGAACTGGATTGAGCGACAGCGTCGGGTTCAACCACGGCGTACCCCCGGGCCACCGCGGTTTGCGCTGTGTGGGTGTAGGTCTCGTAGCCGGGACCATCGCCACCTGTGCCGTGCAGAGCGAAGATCACTGGGACTGCCGCACCGATCGCGGGCGCTGGATTCGGAGTCGACACGGTGAAGTGCCGCGTCAAGCCGTCGACCATGACGGTTCGCGGTGCCGTGAAGACGGGCGAGGAAGGTCCGGTGGTTCCCGGGCACGAGGTTGACGCGAGGTTCGCGCTCTGAGCTGCGTCCCGAACTGTCGCTGCCGCCGCGCCTGACACGTTGATCCCCGCGAACGAGATCGCCAGGGCGCTGCCGATGACTAGTGCTCGGGGACCAAAAGCGCGCCGTCGCTCGGTCCCATGCGGTCGAAGCGGTCGACCGCTCGTGCTAACCGTCATTGCTCCCCCTGCAGGTACGCCCGTGGTTCGGGCGCTCAGAGTATTCGGACAAAGCCGACACGTCAGCCCCCGGTCGATTTTCGACGTCAAGCCGTCACCCCACAGTGCAGCGGCGTGCGGGCGCGGCGGGGAGCGCGCGGCTAGAGGAGGGTGGCGCCGACCACGTCGATGGGGAGAACCTCACCGGTCGCGTGGTTTCCGGCTAACCCAGCAACTTCTTCGGCGCGATCAACGTGGGTGAGAGCGATCACCGTCGGGCCGGCACCTGAAATCATCGCGGCTACCCGATACCGATCGCGCAGGTCGCGTACGAGTGCCATGGATTCCGGGTACGCCGGTTCGCGATAGTTCTGATGCAGTCGATCGTCGGTAGCGTCGAAGAGCAAGTCCGGATGAGTGGTGATCGCAGCCACAAGGAGGGCTGCACGTGACACGTTGAAGGTTGCATCTGCGTGCGGAAGGGAATCGGGCATCATGCCGCGCGCCTTCTTCGTCGAGAGCGACGACGATGGGACGAAGACCACCGCGGCGAGTTCGGCGTGCGGATCCAGACGGATCGCGCGGGCATCGTGCGCTGAACCAGACGGTGACCAAGCGATGGTGAATCCGCCGTAGAAGCAGGGCGCCACGTTGTCGGGGTGACCCTCTAGTTCGGAGGCGAGCGCAAGCAGCGCTTCATCGGGCATGAGCTCGTCACCCTCGAGTGCCAATGCACGAGCGAGGACGAGGCCGCTCACGATTGCCGCCGAGGACGACCCCAATCCACGTCCGTGCGGAATCCGGTTGGTGCAGGACAAATCGAAACTCGGTACTGGCAATTCCATGCGAGCCAGTCCCGTAGCAATCGTTCGCGCCACGAGATGTTGGCTATCTCGGCGTACGCGTTGCGCGCCCTCCCCCGTCACCTGGACACGTACCGCACCCGATGACGTGACTTGCGCGTCCACGTTGTCATAGAGGCCCAGGGCCAAACCAAACGAGTCGTAGCCCGGGCCAAGATTCGCGCTCGTCGCCGGTACGCGCACCCGCGCAATTCCGTCGATGAACGCCGAGGTCATGCCAACCCGAGGGCTGCGGCCGCGGCGTGCGCATCGACAGCGACCGGAGTTGGGTCAGGAGCGTCTTGCAACGCGACTGCGGTGTCCTTCAATCCGTTGCCCGTGACAGTCACCACGATCTGTTGGCCTCGATCGACGCGACCTTGCGACGCCGCCTGCAACAGTCCAGCCACGCCAGCTGCCGACGCGGGTTCGACGAACGTCGCTTCTTCCGTGGCCAAGAAGTGGTACGCCTCAAGAATCTGCGCGTCGCTCACCATCTCGATGACTCCGTGTGATTCGTCGCGCGCGGACGTCGCACCTGACCACGAAGCTGGGTTCCCGATACGGATCGCGGTCGCAATCGTCTCGGGCTCCGGGACGATCTTGTTGCGGACAATGGGCGCCGCACCTTCGGCCTGGAATCCCCACATCCGTGGGCGTTTCGAGGCGACGCCATCGTCGGCGTACTCCGAATAGCCCTTCCAGTACGCCGTGATGTTTCCCGCGTTACCGACGGGCAGGACGTGGAGATCGGGGGCATCTCCGAGGACGTCGACAATCTCGAAACTCGCCGTCTTTTGACCCTCGATACGAGCCGGATTCACCGAGTTGACCAAGGCAACGGGGTAGTTGGCGGACAAGTCACGCGCAAGCGTCAAGCAGTCATCGAAGTTGCCGTCGACCTGGAGCAACGTCGCGCCATGCACAATTGCCTGTGCCAGTTTGCCCATGGCGATCTTGCCGCTGGGAAGTACGACCAGGCACTTCATGCCAGCCTTCGCGGCGTACGCCGCGGCCGACGCGCTCGTGTTTCCCGTCGACGCGCAGATGACGGCCTTCGCCCCTTTGCTCGCGGCATCCGAGATCGCCATCGTCATGCCGCGATCCTTGAATGAGCCGGTCGGATTCGCACCCTCGACCTTGAGGTACACCTCGCACCCCAACCGATCGGATAATCGGTGAGCCGCAATCAGCGGAGTACCGCCTTCGCCTAACGTCACGACCGGGGTCGCAGCCGTCACCGGCAATCGATCGCGATACTCCTCAATTACGCCTCGCCACAGTTTCGCCATCAGGCGCCGGCCTCCCCTTCGACTCGCATGACGCCGACGACGGCGCGCACGGCGTCGAGCCCGCGCAGAGTGTCGATCGTCTTGGACAACGCAGCGTCGGTGGCCGTGTGAGTACGCAACACCAAACCCGCATCGTCGCCATGTCCGTCTTGCCGCACGTTCTGGATGGAAACGCCGTTGTCGGCGAACGCCGAGGCAATCGTGGCAAGTACGCCCGGCTTGTCTGCCACATCAAGATTGACGTAGTAGCGCGTGATCGCGTCGCCGATTCCCCGCACTTCGAGATCGGCGTAGGTCGACTCGCCCGGTCCGCGCGATCCCGCCAACTTGTTGCGTGCGACCGCGACCAGATCACCCACGACCGCCGACGCCGTCGGGGCGCCCCCGGCACCGCGTCCGTAGAACATGACTTGGCCTGCGGCATCGGCTTCAACGAAGACGGCGTTGAAAGCGTCGCGAACACTCGCGAGCGGGTGCGTGCGCGGAACCATCGTGGGGTGCACACGAACCGTGACACCGCGTTCGTCCGGACTCAGTTCCGCGACCGCAAGCAGTTTGATGACGAAGCCCATGTCACGGGCGGCCTCGACATCGCTGAGGGTCACCGATGAAATGCCCTCGCAGTGCACATCATCGATCGTGACTCGGGTATGGAACGCGAGCCCCGCGAGGATCGCGGCTTTCGCGGCTGCATCGTGGCCCTCCACATCTGCGGTGGGATCGGCTTCGGCGTACCCCAACTCTTGGGCTTCGCGAAGTACGTCGGCGTAGTCAGCTCCTTGCTCATCCATCTTGGTCAAGATGAAGTTGGTGGTGCCGTTCACGATCCCCAAGACGCGGCGCACGCGATCACCGGCGAGCGACTCACGAAGTGGTCGCAGCAACGGGATGGCGCCGGCGACGGACGCTTCGTAGTAGAGGTCAACGCCATGCTTTTCGGAGGCGGCGTGCAGGGTCGCACCGTCCGCGGCAAGTAGCGCCTTGTTGGCGGTGATCACCGACGCGCCGTGCTCCATTGCGGTCAAGATCAGACTGCGCGCGGGTTCGATCCCACCCATCACTTCGACAACGACGTCAAGATCGCCGCGCGACACCATCTCCTCGGCGTCGGTGGTGACGATCGTCGGATCGATTCCGTCACGCAGCTTGGTGGCATCACGAACCGCGACGCCCACGAGTTCGATCCGAGTCCCCACCCTGGCCGCGAGGTCATCGGATTGCTCACGGATGAGCCGGGCGACCTGAGTGCCCACGACTCCGCTGCCGAGCAACGCAACTCGAATGACGTCCCGCTCCACAACGACCTCTCCCACGCGTCTCCCCAACCAGCTTTCCAACGATGAACGTGCCCCCGGATAAGTGAGAGGCAGTGCAGACGCCCCAAGCCTGTCAGACGTACCGACGTCGGCCATCACACCCCGACGTCGAGGGCCAACAAATCTTCGACCGTCTCCCGCCGCAGGATCGGCGTCGCTTTGCCCTCGCGGACTGCGATCACTGGCGGACGTGGGATGTAGTTGTACGACGACGCCATCGCGCGGCAGTACGCCCCGGTCGCGGCCACCGCGATCAGATCGCCCACGGCCAAGTCGTCTGGAAGCCATGCGTCGCGAACCACCACGTCGCCGGACTCGCAATGCCGCCCAACGATTCGCGTCAACATCGGGTGCACGTCCCTCGGTCCTGCCGCGGGATCGACTCCACGTGAGGCCAATCGGGCGGTGTAGTCCGCGCCGTACAACGCAGTGCGGATGTTGTCGCTCATCCCGCCATCTACCGACACATAGGTCCGCACATGTCCGTTGCCGATCTCGATGCGTTTGATGGTGCCAACTTCGTAGATCGTGACCATCGACGGTCCGACGATGGCGCGGCCCGGTTCGACAGCCAGGCGCGGGACGGGCAATCCGTACGCCGCACACTCCCGCACCACGATCGCGCGCAGCGCAGATGCCATGTCAGCGGGATCGAGCGGGTCGTCGTCGCTGACATAAGCGATCCCCATGCCCCCACCGAGGTTGAGTTCGTCCACCACTACGTCGTGTTCGTCACGAATCGCGGCGGCAAGTTCTACCACTCGATGCGCGGCCACCTCGAAGCCAGCGGCATCAAAGATCTGCGAACCGATATGGGAGTGCAGGCCAACAAATTCGAGGCTCGGTAACTTGAGCACCCGGCGGACCGCCTCGTGAGCGTCCCCCGTCGCGAGTGAAAGACCGAACTTTTGATCCTCATGCGCGGTCGCAATGAATTCATGCGTGTGGGCTTCGACGCCAACGGTGACCCGAACCAGAACCCGCGCACGAACGTGAGCTTCGTCGGCCAGGTGGGCCAGTCGGACTATCTCCTCGAACGAGTCGACGACAAATGACCCGATCCCCGCCGCCAACGCCTCCCGCATTTCGTCGGTCAACTTGTTGTTGCCATGGAAGGCGATTCGTTCCGGTGGAAAACCGGCACGTAGCGCGAGAGCCAACTCCCCTCCACTACAGACATCGAGGTTGAGACCTTCTTCGGCGATCCATCGCGCTGTCGCGATCGACAGGAACGACTTTCCCGCGAAATAGACGTCAGCCGGCGATGTGTCATCGCCATACGCCTCTTTGAATCCGCGCGCGCGTTGGCGAAAGTCGTCCTCATCCAACACGAAGAGCGGCGTGCCAAAGTCGCGAGCTAGATCACGTACATCCACGCCACCGATGACGATGGCCGCACCAACTCCGGCCTTGTGAGCGGCGCGATGGGCAGTAATCGGCCAAATGGCCTCATCGAGGTCGTGCAATTCGGCGGGACCCAGGGGTACCGGCGGTGCCCCCACCAACAATTGATTCTCGCCGTGACGTGGCCCAGCCGGATGCGCTCCCATACCTGCAGGCTATCGAGCGCGCTGGATCAATCGCGCGTGAGTTCTTCGCCGCGACGCAGGAACGCGACGAGAGCGTCGACGTCGGTGTCCTCATTGACGGCGAGGACGGCACCAAAGGAGGCGTTCCAGAACTCTCCTTCGCGCTGGGTCCACGGGCCGACATAGGCGTAGGGCGTTGGGTGAAACGAGTCCCCTCCGCTGAGCCCATAGTTCACGTGTCCCCACTGAATCCCCAGATCAAAATGTTCAGGCCACAAAACTGGTGCCTCGTCGGGCTGGAACTCCTGCATCGCGTCTCGACCGAGCTCGTACGCGTCGATGAGGCGACGCGCGCACGCGGGGTCCACCACCAGTAGTTCGTCCGGCTCGACGTCGGCTGTATCGGCGTACACACCCTCAGGGGCGCCCGCCTGAATGCCGAATTCGCCCGCGATTGCGGCAATCGTGGCGTCGTGGAGGGTGACTGTTGCGTTGCCCTGCTGGAGAGAGTCAGGGTCGAGACGCATCGCTGGTGCTTTGACGGTTTCGACCCCCCCGTCGATGACGCCGAGCCGGATCGTGCCGCTTTGGCGATGTTGCGGACCGGCCATGAGTTGCTCGGCAACTCCATGCAGGCTGCGCCTGGTCGCGACGAAAAGGTCGTCATTTACGTCATTCATGGGATGCCTCCGAAACGGCGGACCGAGGGCTGAGAAGATCAGCCGTGGATGTCTCCAACGATCGCACCAAGGGTGCCACAGCTCCGCGGAATCAACCGATTCGCAGTTTTCACGCCCGCCACGGTCGAGCGCGGCCGCTCCAACTTCGTACTCTCGAATCACTGTGGCCCCAGTTCGGCGTCAACTTCCCCGATGACCATCAAGAACCCGGGCTTGCGCGCGGTCTTGAACTGGACGGCTCGACCGATCGCTTTGAACTGCTACGCGTGCCTCAGGGGATTGCTGCGTCAGCACCACCGAACAGGTTGTGTACGCCGATCATTCTCGATGTCGGCTTCGGGATGGGCGACGCCACCGTCACCATGGCGTTGGCCGAACCGGAGTCAATGGTTCTGGCTATCGACGTACATCGCCCCGGCGTCGTACGGCTACTCACCCTGATTGAAGAGTCGGCGCTGACGAATGTCCGCATTGCTCGTGGCGACGTTCATGCGCTACTTACGTTCGGCGTACCCGAGATAAGTCTCGCTGGCGTGCGTGTCTACTTTCCCGATCCCTGGCCGAAAGCACGGCATCAGAAACGGCGATTGATCCAGCCACTCTTCGCGGCGCAGCTCGCTCGTCGACTTGTGGCCGGCGGGTTCGTACATCTGGCCACCGATTGGACCGACTACGCCGAGCACATGCGCGAGGTGTTCGGCGCCGATGACCGATTCGAAGAAGCGCTAATCACCCAATCCAACTTCAACGCGCCCCGGCCCGAAACGCCGTACGAACGCGCCGGGATCGACAACGGCCATCCCGTCACCGACCTGCTCTATCGACGCCTCTAGCAACTCGGCTCGCGTCTACATGCGGGTGGGGGCGCTCACCCCAAGGATTGCTAGACCGTTCGCCAAGGTTTGGCGAGCCGCCGCGCACAACCACACCCTGGAAATATTTAGCGGCGTAACCGGTTCGTCGCCCATCGGCAACACTCGACATGCGTCGTAAAAGCGGTGGTACGCCGTCGCGAGTTCCTCGAGATAGCGCGCGATGCGATGCGGTTCGCGCAATTCAGATGCGGCGCGCACCACTCGGGGGTACTCGCCGAGGGCACCCAGGAGGGCGGACTCACGCTCGTGAGTCAGGAGCGCGGGATCGAAGGAGTCGGCAGCCCACGCTGATTGATCCGCGGGTACGAGCCCCAAGTCGGCTGCATTCCGCAGGACAGAACTGATCCGCGCGTGGGCATACTGCACGTAGTACACCGGGTTGTCGTTGCTGCGCTGTACGAGCAGATCGAGATCCAACACCAGTGGTGAGTCGACCGGATACCGAATCAACGTGTAGCGGGCCGCATCGACTCCGACCTCATCGATGAGGTCATCGATGGTGATGATGTTGCCGGCCCGTTTGGAGAGTCGTACCTCTTCGCCACCCTTCTTCATCTTCACTAACTGACCAATCAGCACCTCGATGTTGGCGTTCTGATCATCACCGGCGCAGGCAGCCACGGCACGCAGCCGATTGACGTACCCGTGGTGATCGGCGCCGAGCATGTAAATGCATAAATCAAATCCGCGGGCGCGTTTATCGACGTAGTAGGCAGTGTCTGACGCGAAGTAAGTCAGGGCTCCGTCGGCCTTGATCAACACTCGATCCTTGTCATCACCAAAATCCGTCGTGCGCAGCCAGACGGCACCATCGAGTTCGTAGACATGGCCCTGCTCGCGCAACTTGGCGAAGCCACGTTCGACCGCGCCGGACGTGTGCAGGGCTCGCTCTGAATACCAGACATCGAAGTGGGTGTGAAACAGCTCAAGCACGTCCTGCTGCGCAGCGAGTTGGCGTTGGTAGCCCGACTCGCGAAACGCGACGAGGCGTGCCTCCTCGGGTAACTCGAGTATCGAGGGATCGTCGCGAACAATCGCGGCCGCAATGTCAACGACGTACGACCCGTGGTATCCCCCGTCCGGTACCGAGCGACCCTCGGCTACCGCCTGTAGCGACGCACCGAACTTGTCCATCTGTACGCCGAGATCATTGACATAGAACTCGCGTGTAACTTCAGCACCATTGATTTCAAACACCCGCGCTAATGCATCGCCACATGCCGCCCAACGACTATGACCGAGATGCAACGGTCCGGTCGGATTTGCCGAAATGAATTCCAGATTGATGTGCATACCCGCGAGGGAATCCGAGCGGCCGTAGGAATCGCCGGAGACCACGATCGAGCGCGCCAACTCGCCGTGGGCATCGGCGTCCAGCGTGATGTTCAAGAAGCCCGGCCCCGCGACATCGACGCTTTCGATCCCGTCGACTGCGAGCAACCTCGGAACGAGGATTTCGGCCACCTCGCGCGGCGTCAGTCCAGCCACCTTGGTCAGCAGCATCGCGATGTTGGTCGCGTAATCGCCGTGATCACGGTTGCGCGGGCGCTCGACCTTTATCTCCGCCGGAATGTCTTGCGCTGCAATGGATATCGAGCCATCGACACAAGCGGCACGGACTGCGGCGAGAATCGCCTCGGCGAGTGCGGCGGGGGTCATGGCGGTCAACCCTACCGACGAGGAGATGTTGGCCTCGCACGAGTAAGTGCGGACAAATGGAAGTCGCGGGTGAGGAACCCGAAGGGACTTCACCCGCGACTCCGGTCGACCCTTCCCCCCGTTAAGGGTCGACCGGACTCACATCGTGGCGGGTCGCGGCGCGAGATCACAGGGGGTGACGCCAACTGTGGACAACGACCTGAGGGCGGCTCGACCGTACGGATGAGGCCAACTGGGTGACGAACGACCACCGACGCTGCACCACTGGCTGCGATCGCGACCAGGAGTAGCGCGCTTACTCCGCCAAGGAGCAACTGTCTGCGCTGATATGGTCGACAACCCCGAGGCCCCCGTAGCTCAGGGGATAGAGCATTGGCCTCCGAAGCCATGTGCGCAGGTTCGAATCCTGCCGGGGGCACTCACTTGATGCCAACGAGAATTTCAAGTGCGCGATCAGCAAAGATGCAGGCGTAGGTCTCATCCATTGGTTTCTCTGAGTGAACTCCGGCTGGTTTCCGAGGCTCACTACAAACGCCGACTCGGCGACGAACTCCGCGAAGTCCGTAGTGTGGGCGAGTGAACTCACTAGATTCGCAGCCAGCGACTCGAAAGGTCGATGCGATTGGGGCTTGTCAACGCGATCAGTCGGTGGCCACCTCGGCGATAGACCTGACGCGGATTCAGCGGGGCGTACGAGCGGGTGCTTCAATCCTCATCGTTGTCGCCTTCTTGACCGTGCTCGCCTGGATCGTTGGTTCGCTCTCCCCCGCCCACGCTGCTGGGGCGTCAGTGCCAGCGCTCTCGTCATCCGGAACCTCCACGCCCTCCCCGACAACGTCGCCGACAGCCACACCGAGCCCGACCCCAACACCGAATCCCCAACCGCAGCTGCCACGCAAGGTGGTCTTGGGTCATTCGTACTTGGGCCGAAGCCTCATCGCGATTCGGCAAGGGTCTGCCACGGCCACGCGGGTTCTGCTGGTCATCGGACAGATGCACGGCAATGAGAGGGCCGGCGTTCCCATCGTTGCGAAGTTACGCACGTCGGCTCGTATTCCGCGCGACGTTGCCATTTGGACGATTGCCACCATCAACCCCGACGGATACGCGCGCCACACTCGACAGAACCGTCGACACGTCGACCTCAACCGCAACTTCGCGTACGGCTGGAGGCATCACGCCACCGGCGGTTCACAGTTCTATCCCGGACGTCGAGCGGCGAGCGAACTGGAGACCCGTGAGACCGTTCGATTCCTGCGTATGTTGCGCCCAGACGCGGTGGTGATATTCCACCAGGCCGGCAACGGCGTAGACACGAGTGGTTCAAAAGGCCTGGTCATGTCCCGAGAGTTGGCGCGCGGAATTGGTCTGCCGCTCAAGCGTTTTCGGTGTCATGGGGTATGCCGCGGCACGTTGACTTCGTGGTTCAACCACTACTTCGCCGGCACCGCAATCACAGTCGAACTGCCCTCACATGTTTCGACTCGGATGCGGTGGCGGGCTGTTGTCACGTTGGTGTCGGCGTCGAGATCACTCCCCGACTTCTAGTCGCACAGGCACAAGCCAACGGTCCTTTGCGCGTTTCGGCGATCAGATTTCGGTGTTGTCGCGAGTCAGCGGCAGACCACCGAGTGCATCGTCGTACGCGCGTGGATCCTCGATCGGCTCAAGGTGGGTGTGTATCTCGCAAAACTCCAAGTCGCTGCGCACGGCAGCTTCGATGTCCTCCAACAAATCGTGTCCACGTTGCACAGTCCACGAACCGGGGACTAGGACATGGACTGACACGAAGCGCCGATGGCCGGACTCCCGCGTTTGGAGTGCATGAAAGGCAACCTCATCGCTGGCAAATCGTTGCAGCACAGCAGCAATTCGGTCGTGATCGGCTTGCGGGAGTGCTTCGTCCATCAGTCCAGAAACTGAGCCGGAGACAAGCCGTACGCCGACGATAAGGATGTTGACCGCGACAGCCAATGCAATGGTTGGGTCCAACCACAACCACCCGGTCAGTGGCACCAGGATGACCGCGATCACAACACCCACCGATGTCGCCACGTCGGTGATGAGGTGGCGTCCGTCGGCGTCGAGAGTTCGCGAACGATGCCGTCGTCCAGCTCGAATCAAGACCAGACCCACGGCAAGGTTGATCGCGGTGGCAACCAGAGACACGAGCACACCAGCGGCAACGTGATCAATTGGGGTGGGATTGAAGAAGCGGGGGATTGCTTCGATGACGATCACGGTTGCAGCGACGAAGATCATCAGACCTTCGAGCCCGGCGGAGAAGTACTCGACCTTGCCATGTCCGTAGTGGTGATTCTCATCCGGCGGCAATGCAGCGACTCGAAGGGAGATCAACACGATCACGGCGGCGACGAGATTCACGATGGACTCGGCTGCGTCAGAAAGCAGGCCCACCGAATCGGTGAGCAGGTACGCGTAACCCTTGATCGTGATGGTGAGTATCGCCGCGACTATCGCGAGCCAGGCGTACCGCGTCAGCGAATCGCGCCCGCCTCCCACCGGGGTAGCCGGCGCCCCCCGGGGGCCATGGCTATGTCCTCGGCTCACCGGCCCATTCTCCCACCCGTCCGCCATTCTTCCCTCCCTGGCGCTCCCCCAACCCCGTTATGCGGGTCCCCTACCCCAAAAGGGGCTTCTACGGTCTATGCTGGCCACGCTTCGATCGAGATGGTCGTCGCGGGCCAGACCCTGCAGGGTTGATAGGCCGATCCGCCCCAACCCCGCAAGGAGTGAGCAGTGGCTCAGGGCACCGTGAAATGGTTCAACGCCGAAAAGGGTTTCGGCTTCATCGCCCCAGACGACGGCAGTGCCGACGTCTTCGTGCATTTCAGCGCGATCCAGAGTGACGGTTACAAGTCGCTCGAGGAGAATCAGCGTGTGGAGTTCGACATCACTCAAGGCCAGAAGGGCCCCCAGGCGGACGCAGTACGCGCCGTCTGACCCATCCGCTGCGAAGCAGCAAACTTGTGAAGGCTCCCACTTTGGTGGGGGCCTTCACTTTGTCCCCACCCCCTTTACCCCCTTCGCCGAGTCGTCAGTTTTGGGTCACTTTCGACGGTGTGAATGACCAAAAACCGACGACTCGATGGGTCGGGTTAGGTGTTGGGGATGCGGATGCGGGTGTCTGATCCGGCCGACATGACCAGTACGACCTGACCGGCGGGACCCAACGGCAGGCCTCCCTGGGGAGTTTGGGAGACAACAACCCCAGGCGGTACGGCGGTGTCGGGGGCCGCGGTCGCTCCTTGCAGGCGTACTCGATAGCCAGCCGATGTCAGTGCCGCAACCGCGGCACCGAGGGTCAGCCCTCGTACATCGGGCACTAACAGCACGGAGTTAGCCAACGTCGACGCATCGACTGCCGGGAAGGTAAGGGCCGGAAGCCGACGATGCAGGAAGTAGAAAGTTTCGCGCCAGATCGGGCCCGCGACGGTACGGCCGTACACCGTCCCAAATGACTGGCCGTACGCCGTGATGTTCTCGACCGGGTATTGCGGACCTCTGATGTCGCCGACCCACACGGCCCCCGCGTACTGCGGCGTTGCACCAGCGAACCACGTTGCTCCGTGATTGTTGGTTGTGCCGGTCTTGCCGATGGCCTCGTGTCCGTTCAACGCCAAGCCGGCGCCCGTGCCTCCGCCGGAGAACACGCCCTTCAAGACGGCGTTGACGGTGTCAGCGACGCCTGGCGCCAGCACGCGATGACAGTCGGCCTTGGGTACCGCGACCGGTAGGCCATTAGGGCCGGTCATGGATCGGATCACGATCGGCCGGCACGCGATCCCGCGGGCCGCCAACGTGGCGTACACCGTCGCCATGTCCAATGGAGAAGTCTCGAAAGCGCCCAGAGTCAACGAGGCGTCGCGCCGCCCAACCCTCTTCGGGCCCGAACGTGGAAGCGAGGTCATACCTAGCCGCGCAGCCATGTCGGCAACGGGAAGCACTCCGGTGCGTTCGATCAACTGGACGAAGAAGGTGTTCACCGAGCCGGCCATGCCGCCGTACGCATCAAGGGAGCCGTGCCCGCGATCGTCGTCGTTGTGAAAGCCGCCCTTGGGGTAATTCATGTTGGCCGGGATGTAGCCATTCGGTGTGTCGAATCGGTCGTACGGCGAAATCCCTTGTTCCAGAGCCGTTGCGAGCGTGATCGGCTTGAAGGTCGACCCGGGTTGGAAGGCGGGCAGTGTGGGCAGCACGAGTTCCGTCTGGCCGCGCCGCGCGTTGGTTCCCCACCGCTTGCTCGTCGCCAACGCAACTACTTCGCCTGACCCCGGTCGCACCACGGCGATCGCGGTCGCAACCCGATTCCGCGGGGACAGGGCATGCGACACCGAGTACTGCGCCGCCAGCATCGCCGATCGACTCAAGGTCGTGACGATGTGCAAGCCACCGCGATAGAGCAGGGCTTCGCGCGCCTCGGGCGTCGCTCCAAACGCAGGATCCGATTCGATCGTGTCGCGTACGTACTGACAAAAGAAGGCGTACGGCGAACTCGCGCAACCTTGGACCGGCGTCGTTAGAGTGATCACGATCGGAGTCGCCCTCGCCGCAGCGCCGGCGGCCGCGACGAGCCGACCCGTCTCAACCATCCGGGAGATGACGACGTCGCGGCGGATCTTCGCCACCTTCGCGTGATTGATCGGGTCATAACCAGCCGGGTTCTTCAGCATCCCGGCCAACAACGCCGTCTCTGGCAACGTCAAGACTTCCAGCGGTTTCCCGAACCAGCGTCGGGCGGCGGCGCCTACCCCGTAGGCGCCCCGACCGAAGTAGGACGCGTTGAGATAGCCCTCAAGAATCTTGTCCTTACCGAGACGTAGCTCCACTTCGACCGCGAGTCGCGCTTCGCGCAGTTTGCGATCGAGAGTCTTGGCGGTGACTTCGTCGCGGCGTTCGGCCGTACTCGCGTTAGTGAGCAACACGTTCTTGACGTATTGCTGCGTCAGTGTTGATCCACCCTGCCGGCGGCCGCCGCTGCCGTTGTTGAGCAAAGCGCGAAGTAGTCCACGAAGGTCGACGGCGCCGTGCGCGTAAAAGCGATCGTCCTCGATGGAGAGGACGGCATCCGTGAGTGACTTCGGCATTTGGCTCAGTTGCACCGGGATGCGATTTTCGCCGTAGAACTCTGCGACAACCGTCTTGCCGTCCGCCGCGTACACGACGCTTCGCTGCGGCAAAGGAGTGTCAAGCGGTAGGTCGATAGGCAGATCGTGAAACCACGTCGTCGACTCGCGTACGCCGATACCGGTACCGCCGATCGCCGGGGCGGTCAGACCCGCCACGACCAAGCCCGCAGCGACAGACGCCACGATGAAACTGGTCCAGCCACGACTCACGGTCGACACCCGAGACCGCGACCGATGACCGTCGGACGTCGCGGCGTTGGGGAAGAGTTCTGCGAGCACCCCCTATCTTCACCCGAACCAGGGCTCAAACCCTGCACCCGCCCCACCCAAGCTCCCAAATGGATGAATGAAGGACCCAAGAATGTGCCGATAGTCCGATCTAGTGGGACCAATGTGGCATTCACGCGTGGGCGTGGGTGAGACTTGGGGCATGGTCGGAGCCGCGCGTGGGGGTGGACGCGGGAGAACGACCAGCCGAGCGGTCCTGGCGGTCCTCGTCCTGGTCGTTGCACTCGATGTCTTCGCTCTCGGCGGTCTGAAGGCCCTGGGGATTTCCCTACTTCCACACCAGGAACAAACTGCTGCGGTTGTCCCCCCAGCCGCGGCACCGATCCGGCTTCTCTCGCTCACCCAAACGCCCGCCGCGCGTTTCATCGCAGCGTCTTTGATCCACAACCCGACACCAAGATGGGGTGCGACAGGCAGCGTCAGTTGGGCCGCTAGTACGGCCTTCGACCAAGCCTGCTCGGCAAACACGGCAAGCGCGGGGCCAGCAATCGCCGGGCAGCGTGTGTTCGTCGTTGACGGGCACGCCGTTACCGTCGCCGTACGTGCGTACGGCGCGGGTCAGGGGATGCCTGCTATGCAGGCACTCTTGAGCCGTGTTCGCGATTGTGCGCAGAGCGGCGCCAACGTGGGAGCAGCGCCGGCACCAAACCTGGGAGTTGCAGCCATCGCCGGATGGGCGCAACCCGCCGGCTCACCGGGTCGCGTCTCGAGTTTGCTGTGGCGCCGCGGTGATGTGGTGGCCTCAGTTAGCGTCGCTGGCGGTCCGAATTCGCTCCCCGCCCTCGCGTTCGATCTCGACCCTGTCCTACTCAGCCTCCTCACCCCCGTGTGCGCCAATCTTCATCCGGTGATCACCGACTCAGTGCGTTCGCCGTACGCCGATCGAAACTCGTTCCTGGGCTGGCAGGTTCCCCAACCTGTGCAAGTCACATCCCAAGGAACACCGACTCCGCCTGCGGGCGTTTTCCCAGTACCACTCGATCACACTTCGACTCCGCTTCCATCCATCTCTATCCCTGTCCAGCCCGCGCCGCCCGTGTGGCCCGTAGCGCTGCCCACGCAGGTCCTTTCCCCGTTAGCACCAACTCCACCTGGACCAGAACCCACGTCGACCACCGTCCCTATCCCCACCCAGGATCTCGTCGGTCCGGGATGCGGGTGGGCTTTCAGCGGTCAAATCGCCCCGCCGTTTGATGCGGCGTCGGCGCAAGTCGCGGGCGCTGCCGCGATCGAAGGCGCGCAAGCGCAACTCGTCGCAACCCAACAAGCGTGGGATCAAGCCGTACTCGAGTTTTGGTCGTCGCAAGGTTTGTACGACTCGACTGCCACGTCCTACGTGGCGTATGCCGCGGCCGTACGGACCGTAGCCAACGCATGGGACAAGATCACCGCTGACCGCGATGAATATGCGCGGGCCTTAGCTGACTACACAACGGCGTTGGCGATTCAGACTGACTTTCTCGCCCGCCGCGCTGCTGCGCAAGCTGTTTATGACGCGGCGGTGGCAACGTGCGCCGGGCTAATAACACCGACTCCAACGCCCGGACAACCCGCTTCCACGTGTCCCCCGGTCACGCCGCCCATTCTGAGCGAACCGACTCCAACTGTGCCGCCAAGTCCCACTGCACCACCGGTGGTTGGACCTGATGGCTTGCCGTTAGTGACCGCATCTGCCACGCCGTAACCGGCCGGCCTAAGAGCGCCTGGTCGTCCGATCAAGCGCTGGGGTAGGAATTTGCTCGCCATTGCGCCCACGACATGTTCCAAGGGCCACCGAGCCCGTTCCACGGCTCCATCTTGCGACGCGTTCCAACCGTGATCACCGGGTCGCCGGGGATCGAGTGTTGGTAGAACCACTTCGCCGGGCTGGTCAACAGGTTGGTACATCCATGTGAACCGTTCCAATGTCCGATACGACCGGCGGCCCACGGAGCTCCGTGCACGAATTCTCCCGTCGGCGTGATGCGCACCGCCCACGGCACCTGTAGGTCGTACTGCTCGTTGGGCTTGCGCAAACCCAACTCACGACTTGTCATGCGGCGGACGACGTATTTGTCGGTCGTCACTTTGATGCCGCTACGGGTGAGGAAACCGGGCTTGCCGAGGGACACACCAAACTTCTTGACCCGCTTGCCATTAATGAAGACCGACATGCGATCGGTGCGCCCGTTGATGTAGGAAATCTGCGCGCGCGAGGTGCGGAAGGTCACGCTTTTGTTGGCAGCGCCGTTACCAACGATCGCTGTCCGCGAGTTGACGGTTCCGACAAATTTGTGACTCAGTCGTACTGCCACGTTGATCGTCGTGTACGCCGGCCAAAACGCGCGAGTGCGATAGATCGCCGTGCGCGTGCTCGTCCAGGACCACACGCCTTCGGTCGTCCGACGTGATGTGCTCACGATCATCGCGGCTTGCGCGAGACGACGGTTGACCGGTCGGGAAAATGTAACCGTGATCGGGTACGCAACACCGACGACCGCTCCGCGACCCGGTGAAACCGTCACCGAGACCGGCACCTTCCTGAGATATGTGGCCGTGGGCTTCGGCGTCGGAACTATCGGCGGCGGGCTGGTAAACGAAGGCCAGACACCATCGCTGGGCACTGAGGTCCGCGCCGACGCCATGGGTGCAAGCTCAACGACACCGAGGCCCACGGCGAGGGCGGCGAGCGCGGCCAATACCGCACGTGCCGAGTTTGGAATGGACATGCCGATACCTACCGTCGTGCGAAGTCTGGGCCCACGGGGAAGAAGGCCTCAAATTCCGTATCGGCCTTAACCCATCTGGCCTAAAGCCCCGACTGCTCCGCGCGCGGGCTTTCGAGTCTAGAAACACCGCTGCTCGGGGTAAGAACTGCCCAGTTCACGCGGGAATGTGGCTGCTGGCGCGGGGGAACCTGCTCAGGCTCGCGGGTCCTCGGGCCAGGCCTTCCGCATTCGCAACACGCGACCGTCATTCGTCACGCACTCATCGGCGCGCGCAATCATCTCGTCGATGTCATCGACAGCATGCACAAATCGGCCGTTATAGGTGTCCAATCGGCCCTGTGCAACGGCGACCACGAGATCGCAAATGCGTTCGATGGGAGTCCAAGCGGCGGCGGGGATCGCAGGGTTGTCGTTGGCCTGCGTACGGACGATTCCGGGACTCAAATCCAACGTCACAACGCCGGTGCCCTCAAGCTGGCTCGCGAGCTGATCAGTGAGTCGGAACAGGGCAGACTTGCTGACCGGGTACGCCCCATCTGTCATCGGCAACGGCATGGCGCCGGCGAGGGAGTTCATCGCGACGATGCGCCCACTACCGCGGGAAACCATCGACGGCAGCACCGCGCGAGCAAACAACATGGGGCCGCGGAGGTTTGTTTCGACGCGTGACCACCAACCGTCAGGATCTACTTCCCAAAACTTTTCACCGCTCCACGATGCCGAGCGCGCCGCGTTGTTGATCAAGAGGTCTACTGGGCCGAGATTTCGTTGAACCTCCGCGACGAAATCTTCGACGGCCCCCCGATCCGCAACGTCGAAAGCACCCGCGACCGTGCGTACTCCATTGGCTTGCGCCGCAGTGCACGCCGCATCGATGTCTTCTTTGGTTCGTGCCATCAACCCGAGCTGAACGCCGTGAGCCGAGAGTCGATCAGCAAGCGCTCGACCAATCCCTTTACCAGCGCCAGTGACGATCGCCACCTGTCCTGCCAACGACGATTCCTCGGCTGCCATTGCGCCTCCCCAAAAACTGGCTAATTCCATTGCGGCGTGGGCAAAAAAAATCCCGAGTGCCCAGGCCACGCCCCGATTTCAGCCAGACCCTAGCCCCGGACCACCGACGTGGGGGGCGCAGTGTCCAAACACGTCGCTCTCGACGTCGCCATTGACGATCTCGTGATCCGATGAAGGCACCGGATGAGAACCGCAGAAGGGGTACGGCGAGACGCATCTCTGCGCTCGCCGTACCCCTTCTCGTGGAGCAGGTTCGATCTGGTTCGGAACTAGTCCAATTGGCTGAACTAGTCGATGATGACGTCCAGGCCGCGACCGCCGCGAATGTGGTCGACTCCGCTACCGCCGCGAATGTGGTCGCGACCAGGCCCACCATTGATCGTGTCGTTCCCACGACCGCCAAAGAGGTGGTCGTTGCCGAAGCCGCCCCAGATCAGGTCATTGCCGTCGTTGCCATAGACCCAGTCGTTGCCGTGGTCGCCGTAGAGCTTGTCGTTACCGGCACCACCGACGACGAGGTCGTTGCCGTGGTTTCCATGGATGGTGTCGTCGCCGGCTCCGCCGCCGAGAACGTCATTGCCCATGCCACCAGTGATCGTGTCATTTCCGGCGCCGCCAATAATAACGTCGTGGCCCCAACCACCGTGCAAGGTGTCGTCGCCGAGCCCGCCGCCGATCACGTCGTTACCGCCGAGACCCCACACTGTGTCGTTGCCCGCTCCGGCGTCGATGACATCCCGACCACGTGAGCCGCAGATCAAGTCGTCTCCACCGAGACCGCGCACGAGCGCGGGACGAGTCAGCACGATCACGTCGCGGCCGTCGGTTCCGGTCACCAGTCGGCCCTTGCCGACGATAGTGGCGTCGACACCTGCGCACTTGGGGGTCGGCGCCGGGGCCGGAGTGCCGGCGTACGCCGCACCCGCCCCCAAAATTGTGGCGAAGCCGGTTCCCAAGACCAGGCTGGCCACCGAACCGCCGACCAACATGGTCGCCCTTCGAGTTCTTGCCATTGGTTCCTCCTCGATCTTCTGCCGTCCACCAGAGCCACTTAGCCTCTGGTAGCCACCCCCATGTGAGGGACAAATCCGGCCGTCGACAAGGAGTGTGGACACGGCATGAGGCCCATTGCTACCCACACAACCTCCCCCTGGGATCGACCTATCACTGCCTTAGGGAAACCGTCCCCAAATAGGTGAATTGGCTCGGAATCAGCCGGCGAATCTGCTCCGGGCCGGGTCATGCCGATACAGCGCTCGTTCGGCAGGACCGTTTTACGCGGGTTATCTCACATTGTGGGATGCGTTGGACAGCATGTGAGACGTGCAGACACACTCGCCGCGTGACCAGGACCCGTGCTTTCCTCGTGGCTCGTCGCCACGTGGACCTCGCCCGCGTGTCCAGCGCGATCTGTCGAAACTCCGACTGACTCGACTGCCCGATTGCGGGCGCACGGAGTCGTCGTCGGTGTCCGTGGCCGCGTTTCAGTGATCGGTTCGCGTCCCCACTTACGACTCTCGCGTGCCCCTCATTCTCGAAGGGGACGTGCCACGTGGCACCCGAAACACGACCAGCCAAACGCCCGCGCGGCGAAGGCCAGTGGGCCCTCGGCCACCTTGAACCACTCAATGCCAACGAGCGATTCAAGAAGGACGACGATGGCCTCAATGTTCGTGCGCGGATCGAAAACGTCTACTCCGTCCAGGGTTTCCAGTCGATCGACCCGAGCGACTTGCGTGGACGAATGCGCTGGTGGGGGCTCTACACCCAACGCCGACCGGGGATTGACGGTGGACGTACTGGCGTACTCGAACCACACGAGCTTGACGACGAATACTTCATGCTCCGCATTCGTAGCGACGGTGGCGCGCTAACCCTCGAACAACTACGCGCCATCGCTGATGTCTCCACGACCTTCGGCCGCGATACCGCAGACATCACCGACCGACAAAACATTCAGTTGCACTGGATTCGGGTTGAAGACGTGCCTGAGATTTGGCGCCGACTCGAAGCCGTGGGCCTGTCCAGCACCGAAGCGTGTGGCGACACTCCACGTGTGGTGTTGGGCTCGCCGGTCGCCGGCATTGCCGCAGACGAAATCCTCGACGGTACGCCGGCGATGAGAGAAATCGTCGATCGCTATGTCGGCGATAAAGAGTTCTCAAACTTGCCGCGCAAATTCAAGTCCGCCATCTCCGGGTCGCCACATCAGGATGTCGCCCACGAAATCAACGACATTTCATTCGTCGGAGTCATTCACCCCGAGCACGGTCCTGGCTTCGACTTGTGGGTTGGCGGAGGCCTGTCGACTAATCCGATGCTGGCCAAGCGCCTCGGCGCGTGGGTACCCCTCGACGAGGTTGCGGACGTGTGGGTGGGCGTCGTGTCCATCTTCCGTGACTACGGGTACCGCCGGCTGCGAACGCGGGCCCGGTTGAAGTTCCTCGTCGCGGACTGGGGTGTCGACAAGTTCCGTCAGGTCCTCGAAGACGACTACCTCAAGCGCTCCCTCGTTGACGGTCCGCCGCCAGCCGTACCGCCGACCGGCCGACGCGATCACATCGGCGTTCACCCACAAAAGGACGGGCGCTACTACGTGGGGGCGGCGCCGGTCGTTGGTCGCATCAATGGCACGGTCTTGTCCGGGGTCGCAGATCTGGCCGAACTTCACGCATCAGGTCGCGTACGCCTGACAGTCGAGCAAAAACTGGTGATTCTCGACGTACCGGCCGACCACATCGAGGCACTCGTCGCAGGCCTCGACGCACTTGGGTTGCAAGTGCACTCGAGTACCTTCCGACGCGGGACGATGGCCTGCACCGGTATCGAATTCTGCAAACTCGCCATCGTCGAGACCAAGGCCCGCGCCGCCGACCTCGTCGCCGAACTCGAAACGCGACTCCCGACTTTCGAAAATCCGCTCTCGATCCATGTCAATGGCTGCCCGAATTCATGTGCGCGATTTCAGGTCGCAGACATTGGACTCAAGGGCTCGTTGGTGACCAACTCTCATGGCGACATGGTCGAGGGTTTCCAGGTCCACCTGGGGGGATCGCTCGGTGAGGAAGCCGGTTTCGGACGAAAGCCTCGCGGACTCAAGGTCGCAGCGCAGGAGTTGCCCAACTTCGTCGAGCGTCTTGTCACGAACTACGAGAAAGAACGTGACGGCGACGAGACATTTGCTCAATGGTCTCTGCGGGCAGATGAGGAGGCACTTCGATGAGTGAGCGTGCTGTGCCATTCCATTGCCCTTATTGCGCTGATGAGGACCTGCGTCCGTTCGAAGACACCCACGGCACGTGGGAGTGCCGATCGTGTGGACGAGTGTTCTCGCTGAAAATGCTCGGTCTCAGTGCCACGGCGGTGCAGCGATGACAACGCCGTCCGTTGACGAACGTGACGTGATGGCTCTGCGGGATGCGGTTGAGCGCGGTCAAGCTCTGTTGGCGAATCTCGGACCCAAGTCCACGCCGATCGAGCAAGCACGGGTGTCGTTGGCCTGGGCGCACGAAGAATTCGGTGAGAAGTTCGCCGTTGCCTCGAGTATGGGCGACGAGGCATTGGTGCACTTGGCGTCGCAGCAAGCGCCCGGCGTCGATGTCGTGTTCCTCGACACTGGATATCACTTCGCGGAGACCATCGGACTCCGTGATGCCATCGCGGCGGCGAGCAACGTACGAATGAAGACCGTGTTGCCGTTGTTGACCGTTACTGAGCAGGACGCGGAGTACGGCGCAAAGTTGCACGATCGCGATCCAGACAAGTGCTGCGCAATGCGCAAGGTCGAACCGCTTGAGCGAGCTCTCGGCTCGTATGACGCGTGGGCGACCGGGATGCGTCGTGTCGATGCGCCTACCCGCCTCGATATCGACGTGATCGGCTGGGATACCAAGCGCAACATGGTCAAACTCAATCCGCTCGCCGAGTGGTCAGATGACGACGTCGACACGTACATCACTGAGAATGCCGTGCTGCTCAATCCGTTGCGACAGTTGGGTTATGCCTCGATTGGGTGCGAGCCTTGCACCAGAGCGGTAGCGCCCGGGGAGGACCCCCGTTCAGGCCGCTGGGCGGGGCTAGACAAGACGGAGTGCGGTTTACACACATGACCACTCCAGCGAAGCCCGGTCCGACGTCGTCGGGTGACGTCGCGGCATACACATTGACTCATCTTGAGGCACTCGAGAGCGAGTCGATCCACATCTTCCGCGAAGTTGCGGGCGAGTTTGATCGACCCGTCCTGCTCTTTAGTGGCGGCAAAGACTCGGTCGTGATGTTGCGCCTCGCGGTCAAGGCGTTTTGGCCCGCTCCCGTTCCCTTCCCCGTATTACACGTGGACACCGGACACAACTTTCCCGAGGTGCTTGAATACCGCGATCGCACTGTGGAAGACGTGGGCGTACGGCTGGTCGTCACAAGGGTGCAGGACTACATCGATGACGGACGGCTGCGTGACCGACCAGACGGAACACGCAACCCGCTGCAAACATTGCCGTTGCTCGACGCAATCGCCGCGGGCAAGTTCGACGCGGTCTTCGGTGGCGGTCGCCGCGATGAAGAGAAGGCGAGAGCCAAGGAGCGGGTCTTCTCATTGAGAGACGAGTTTGGCCAATGGGATCCGCGCCGACAACGGCCAGAACTCTGGGACCTCTACAACGGTCGGCATCGCGCTGGCGAACACGTACGCGTGTTCCCGCTATCTAACTGGACAGAGCTCGACGTCTGGCGCTACATCGCGAACGACGAGATCGAACTGCCGGCCATGTACTACGCCCACGAGCGTGACGTCTTCGAACGTGACGGCATGTGGCTGGCACCTGGGGAATGGGGCGGTCCACGAGCCGGAGAAGTGGTGGAGCGTCGCCGAGTTCGCTATCGCACCGTCGGGGACATGTCCTGCACTGGCGCTGTGGACTCCGACGCCACCGATGCCGTGGAAGTGCTCCGCGAAGTGGCTGCGAGCCGGCTCACCGAACGCGGCGCCACCCGCGCAGACGATCGGTTGAGCGAAGCCGCAATGGAGGACCGTAAGAAGGAGGGCTACTTCTGATGGTCACGCCAACCCACCCTCACGATCTGCTTCGCTTCGCTACCGCGGGAAGTGTCGACGACGGGAAAAGCACACTCGTTGGGCGACTCCTGCATGACACGAAGTCGGTCTTGGCCGATCAGTTGGCCGCGGTTGAGCGGGTTAGTCGCGACCGCGGACTGCATGGGGCCGACCTTGCGCTGCTCACTGACGGACTCCGCGCCGAACGCGAGCAGGGCATCACCATCGACGTCGCTTATCGCTATTTCTCTACCGAAACACGCTCATTCATCCTGGCTGACACCCCCGGACACGTCGAATACACCCGAAACATGGTGACCGGCGCCTCGACGGCCGAACTCGCGCTCGTACTCGTCGACGCGCGACACGGAATTATCGAGCAGACTCGCCGACACGCTGCGGTGGCTGCGCTCCTCGGCATACGACACGTCGTCCTTGCGGTGAACAAGATGGACCTGATCGAGTGGGACGAGGCGACCTTCAACTCGATCAGTAGCGATTTCACCGCCTTTGCCAAAGAATTCGACGTCGACGACGTGGTGGCAATTCCACTGTCGGCACTGCTCGGAGACAACGTCGTCGATCGATCGACAAATATGTCCTGGTATGCAGGTCCGACTCTGCTCGAGCACCTGGAAATGGTCGAGGTTGGCGACGATCCGAGACATCAGGTGTTTCGCTTCCCAGTTCAATACGTCGTACGGCCACAGTCAGCGGACCACGCCGACTATCGAGGCTACGCGGGACGTATCGCCTCGGGTGTGGTGTCGGTCGGCGACGACGTGGTGGTTTTGCCGTCGGGATATACATCACGCGTCGTGGGGATCGATACCCACCAAGCAACTCATCAGCACGCATTTTCTCCACAGTCAGTCACGTTGCGACTGGCGGAAGAGATTGATATCTCCCGTGGTGACCTCATCGCTCCGATCGAGTCGCAGCCACCACTCACCCAAGACCTGATGGGCACCGTGTGCGTCGTCGCGGCAAGTGCTTTGCAGCCTGGGCAGCGCGTGCTAGTTCGTATCGGGACGCGAACCGTGCGTGGTGCAGTTCGTGAGGTCATGGACCACCTGGACATCCATACGCTCGAGCGCCACGAGTTTCCAGATACGTTGGAACTCAATGAAATTGGCCGTATCCGCATTCGGCTTACTGAGGCCGTGCCTGTCGATGACTACAACCTCATTCGGCGTACCGGTTCGTTCCTTGTCATTGACGACGCGGATGGATCAACTCTTGCTGCGGGCCTCGCAGAAGCGCCAAAGGAAGCGACTCCTGAGGGTGCAAATTCATGAGCGCCCAGCCGGACACGACCGCTGCGCTCGCCCATGAGCCCCATGCGGGGGATGGCCAGGTCCATGACGATGTGGCACTTCATCTGCACGATGTGAGCAGGTACTACGCGGGGACTACGGGTCGCGGCCACGCCCTCGACAACGTAAGTCTCGACATTGCCTGTGGGGAATTCGTTTGCATCGTCGGCCCCTCAGGCTGCGGCAAGTCAACGCTGCTTGACATCCTTGCTGGCCATCAACAGCCAGATGCCGGAGAGGTCTTAGCGCATGGTGAGCGCATCGACGGGCCAGGTCGGCGACGGATGGTCGTCTTTCAGGAACACGCATTGTTTCCCTGGCTCAACGTCATCGAGAATGTTGAGTTCGGATTACATCGGGCTGGCCACGACCAGGTCACGGCACGACGGATAGCCCACAATTGGCTCGAAAGAGTTCATCTTCCCGACGTCGCGACGGCGCGTATTCACGAACTGTCTGGCGGAATGAAGCAACGTGTTGCGCTAGCGCGGGCGTTATCACTGGACCCCGAAGTCCTGCTCATGGACGAGCCATTCGCCGCCCTAGATGCACAGACTCGGGATCACCTTCATGCCGAAGTCCAAGAACTATGGCAAGACACTGGCAAGACGATCGTTTTCGTGACCCACAACGTGCGAGAGGCGGTCGTGTTGGGAGACCGAGTCGCAGTGATGGCCGCGAAACCAGGACGGATGCGCGCCGTAGTTAACGTCCCCCTCCCTCGAACGCGGTTACTTGAGGACCCGGAAGTTGTCGCATTGGCCCGCGTCGTGGGTCACTACTTGCGGGATGGCGCGGCCCTCGATGGTGAGGTCTTCGACGCTACTCCCCGCGACGAGGCAGCACCCACTGAAACGGCTGACGCGCCATGACCACCGCGAGCACCGCGAGCACCGCGCGACGCCCTGGCGAAACCAGCGGCGAGGAGCGAATCGTTGCTCCCCGGACCCGATCGTCGCGAACGGTTTCCGTCCTCGTTCCGCCTTTAGTAACAGCGATTGTCGGCCTGGTCGGGTGGCAGTTGCTCGCTTCGCGCCCCAGCACGTCCTTGACCGGACCAGTGACGACACTCCGTACCTTGTTGGCTCTCACCTACAACGGACAACTAGCAAGCGACCTTGGCCGGACACTTGTGCTGATGGGAATCGGCTTCAGCGGAAGTGCGATTGCTGGCGTTCTCCTCGGGTTGGTGCTGGGTAGCAACTCCTTGGCCGATCGCGGGCTCTCGCCTTACCTTGTCGGATTGCAATCTTTGCCGTCGGCCGTGTGGATTCCGCTCGCCGTTATCATCGGTGGTACCAACGTCACCTCGGTCATCGCCGTGACGGTGCTCGGTGCAATCCCTTCCATTGCGATCGGTACGCGAGATGCCGTACATTCGATTCCGCCGTTGATCATCCGAGCAGCTCAGACACTCGGCGCGCGCGGACGAACAATGATGACCCGCGTCGTTGTCCCCGCCGCACTGCCCGGAATCGTGGACGGGCTCCAGCACGGATGGGCCTTTGCATTTCGATCGCTGATCGCTGCCGAACTCATCCTGGGCACGGGGATCGGCGCCTTTCTTGGTGTCGCCAAGAAGGAAGATCGTGTCGACAAAGTGCTCTCGGTTGTGATTTCAGTGCTCATTGTCGGACTTGTCGTCGACCGTCTCGGCTTCGCACGAATTCGCCGCACACTCCGACGTCGCCGCGGCATGCCGGTCGTGGGGGACCTGCTGTGACCCACGACTCGGTACCGACTTACCCCATCACCTTGGACCTCGGTGGTCGACGGTGCCTTGTCGTCGGTGGTGGCCCCGTTGCCGCAAGACGGGTACGCGGTTTGGTCGACTCCAGTGCGGCCGTCGAAGTGGTCTCGCCCTGGTTATGTGAGGAACTAACGGGGTTGTTGGAACTCGGGCTCATTCGCTGGCATGCGCGCGAATATGTCGATGGCGACGTTGATGGCATGTGGATTGTGCACACAGCCACGGGTGATGTTGATGTTGACGCCGCCGTCGCGTCGGCCTGCGATTGGTCGCGTATTTGGTGTGTACGCGCGGATAGTGCAGGAGATTCTCGGGCGTGGACTCCGGCGAGTGCCCGTGCGGCCGACGGCGTCATAGTGGCCGTCTCCGGAGGTGGCGACCCCGGACGAGCTCGCGCAATCAGAGATGCGATTGCAGCGTCGCTGGACAGCGGAGAACTACCCGTGCGACGTACGCGCCTGCACGCGACGGACTCCAATTCCGTTGGCGTCGTCCACCTCGTGGGAGGTGGACCTGGGCATCCCGACCTGATCACAACACGCGGTCGTCGGCTGCTGGCGCTAGCCGACGTCGTTGTCGTCGACAGGCTCGCGCCGACCGAGCTTCTCGATGAACTCGCCGACGATGTAATCGTGGTTGACGTGGGTAAAACTCCGGGTCGTCACACGATGACTCAAGAGGAGATCAACGATGTCCTCGTGCACCACGCGTCATTGGGTCGCGATGTGGTGCGGCTTAAAGGTGGGGACCCCTTCGTCCTCGGCCGCGGTGGCGAGGAGCTTCTCGCGTGTCAACGTGCGGGTGTCCCGGTTGAAGTGGTGCCCGGCGTCACCAGCGCGGTGTCTGTCCCGGCGGCGGCCGGAATACCAGTGACCCACCGCGGCATCGCCTCGTCTTTTGCGGTCATTTCCGCACATGATGGGATTGACGCTATCTCTGCGACCGTGAGTGAGCTCCCGGCAACCATGACATTAGTGATGTTGATGGGCGTACGACTGCTGTGCGAATCCGCTGAGGTACTCATGTCCTCCGGGCGTGACCCGTCGACTCCGGTTGCCATCATCGAATCAGGTTGGACCGAGCACCAGCGCACCACGGTCGGCACCCTCGCCACCATCGCCAGGTTGGCCAAGCAGCGCGACATCCAGTCGCCTGCCGTCATCGTTGTCGGTGACGTAGTCCACGCGATCAACGACCCTCTCGTCGTCAGCGATCTGGAGTTTGCCCGCGCATGAGCAAGATCGACGGCGAGCGGGCCGTCATCCTGCTTGCGCACGGGTCGCCCGACCCTCGCCACCGAGCCGGCGTCGAACGTCTAGTACGCCGAATCGAATCGTTAACGACCGCTCGTGAATCCCGCGAACTCGTCGCGGTCGCCTATCTGGATCACCATCCGCCTTGCGTGACCGACGTCGTGGCCGCACTTGCCGATCGGGGCGTACGCGAGGCGATAGTCGTCCCGCTTTTGGTTACGGCTGGTTTCCACGCTCGAGTCGATGTGACAAGTGCCGTATCCGAAATCCACGAGGGCACCCCGGGCTGCGAGGTCTCGTTGGCCGAGCCGTTCGCCACTAGCTCGTACTTCTCAGATGCCATCGCCGAACTCATCGAACGCGCCGGGGTCCCCGACGACGAACTAGCGGGAGTACTAGTTCTTGGTGCAGGAGCGAAGAACCCGACGGCGCTCGCTCCATTTGAGCGCGCGGCGGGAGTGGTTTCCCACGCACACAACTACTTCGCATTCGCCGCCTTCATCGATGGCGATCCCTCCCCTGCCAAGGCCGAATCTGCTCTCATCAATGCTGGCTGTCGTCGTCCTTTCTTCGCGATCACTGCTGTCGTCTCGGAAGGCATCTTCTTCGACCGCATGGCCCACTCTGCGACCAGGAGTGGCGCCCAGCAGATCGAAGGAACGTTGGTCGACACTGACGCACTTGCGAAATTCGCCCTCGAGGCCCGGTACGCGTAACCTCACGCTGAAACGCGCGGATTCGTGAGCACCAGAGTTCTACCGCCACTCAACTCCGGTCTTGGTTGACAGCCGGACGATATTGGGACGATGAACGGCATTCGATTCTGCGCGTATGAGTATCAGCACCACTCCATCGACGTCCTTAGTGAGCACTGGAGATTCGCCGAGGAGTTGGGCTTCGACGTCGTCTGGAATTGCGACACCATGGTGGAACCCGATCGCGATCATCACGTGATGTACGACGGACCAACCACTCTCGCACTCATGGCCAGCGCTACCTCCAAAATCCGAATCGGCACCCTCGTCAGCAGTCTCTACTTCCGGCATCCCGTCACTCTGGCCAAGGCATCGATGACCTTGGACCAAGCAAGCCACGGTCGACTCGAAATCGCCTTGGGGGTGGGGGATCCTTCAGCGGGGGCAGCAGCGATCGGCAACACGTGGACTACTGGCGAACAGGTGGCTCGTTTTCGAGAGTTTGTAGAACTCACAAGTCTCCTCCTAAGCCAAACCGAGACGACGTACAGCGGTACCTACTACCAATGCACCGGTGCTCAAACGATTCCCTTACCCATTCAGCAACCTCGGCCTCCTATCACGATCGCTGCCCACGGACCAAGGATGCTCGAGATCGCAGCCACGTTTGCTGACGGTTGGAGTTCTTGGGGTGGGTACGAAGTCGCCACGGAAGACGACTTCTACCGAGTCACGAGGGAACGGGTGGCACGATTTGACGAGTTGTGCGTCGGTCGGGATCGCGATCCACGGTCGATACGCCACTCGCTGGTTTGCTTTCCTCCACTAACTCCGTGGGAGTCCGTGGAGTACTTCCAGGACATGGTCGGGCGATTTATCGAACTTGGAATTGACGAGTTCGTCCTCTACTGGCCGAACTCGTGGCGAGAACTACCTGGCGAGGAAGATGTCTTTGCTCAAATCGCCACAGACATCATTCCGATGATGCGCTCGATGAAATGAATGAACCGTTCGTTCAATAGAGCCTGACGGAACTCCCTTTCACGCGGAAAAGGGGGAGGGGTCACTTTTCGCGCTGAATTCCTTTGTTGCGCAGCGCTTTCAGCGCAGATTGGTCTTGGACATCGAGCCACTTCGCCACGTCGATGAATGGCACGAACTGTACGTCCGGGCATACCTGGCGGGAGGTGTCGACAAAACGGGTGAGTGCATTCGTATAGGCATCGTTGACCCAGGTATTCAGGTGATTTCCGATATTCAGCGGCGCTCGATTCCCGTCGCACACCGAATGCAAGGCGTTCATATATGAGGCGTACGCCGAATCCTCGACTCGCTTAGACACAGCGGCCGTCGCCTTATTTGAGCACCTGTTCTGCTGGCACATGAAGTTGTAGTCCATCGACAACGCGCGTTTATTGAACCCGACAACGTCGATGAGTTGCAGCGGGAACTCCCACAACGTGGTGTGCTTGATTCGGATCGGCCACTCGAGTTCGCCAGCTGAAGATGCGTCGTACTTGAATCCGAACTTTGTCCAAACCGGCCACATCTGATTGCGATGACCTTCAAGGCACGGGGTTCGAATTCCCTTGATCGTCGATGCGTTGAACGGCAGATCGGGTACGCCCTTTGATAGTGCCGGATTGATCTTGTCGAGGTTCGCGCGCCAGTTGTCCAAGAAGGAGTAAGCCTGTGACATCTCGCTCGTCCACGCTGCGCTGTTCCATGTCTTGACGCCGGTGGGGCCACAGAAGTGGCCGAGAGCGTGAGTGCCGATCTCGTGGCCCTTGAGGTAGGCCGCGGAAAGGTTGCGGATCCGTCCAGGAATCAGAGGAGCTTCGGCGAATCCAATCGCCGACGAGCCGGGTAGCTTCCCTGGGGGGCGGTACTGGAATCGATCCTTGTCGCCGAGCAAACAAAGTCCGGAGAGGAACCAGGTAAAACGGGCTTGGTTGCGATCTGCGACCTGCATGAAGTGGTTGAAGAGTTCGTCCTTACAGGCACCATCAAAGGACATGACCACGAACTGAGGCGGCTTCTCTCCTGGCTTGAGTTTGGTCACCGAGAAAGCCGGCTGAGGCTTGTTGGCGGATGGATCTGGCATTGGGATGGTTTGTGATGGGGTTCCAGCACTCGATACCACCCCCGAAGGGAGTTGCGATCCGGTGCTCGGCGATGTTGTGGGTACCCCCACGGAGATTCCGGCCGGGGCCGCACCCAATTTCAGGACGACCAGCACCGAGAGACACAGCGCGACCACCAAGGGGACGATCAGCCGCCACCGCATTGAGACTCCCGGGCTTCATCGATGCGAAAGCGGCGCTCTTGGGTGCGCGCCGATTCAGTCTCGCGTGGGGATGCTACCTAGGCACTTCTGCCCGCGCACTCATTGAAGCCACAACTGAGCCCGTCCACGCGGCGCATGGTCGATAACTGGGCGGGTCGATACGTAACAGTGATTACCGAGTCGTGGAGACGGCAGTCGCAAGCAGAGACGCGACACGATCGTCGTCAACGGTGTCAAAGAACGCCCCGACGACATCTTCGACTTCCTGCCAGGACTTGGCCCCGAAAAGGATGGGTTGGTAGTGCGTGATGTCGTACGTCTGGGTGCCCATGTGGCCAAGATCGAGGGGACGGATGTCGGCGCGGACAAACTCTTCGATTTCCCCGTACGACGAGAGCAGGCCAGCGCCGTATGCCTTCCAACCATCTGGTTCTTCGACTACGCCAAATTCCAATGAGAACCAGAACACCTTCGACACAAACTCAAGCGCATCCATCGACTCAACCCGTCGCGCGGCTTGACCAGCGGCGACGTAGAGGTTCGCGAACTTCGGAGACGCGAGAGTCGTGGCATGCCCAATCACTTCGTGAATGACATCCGGCTCGGGCGTATAGAGCGGCACCGAATAGTGGCGAATGTATTGAGTCGACCAAAAATCGCGATCGGCGAGCGCGCCGTAGAAATCACGAAGCGGCACGAGCCCTGCGGCGGGGAGGTAGGTAAACCCCGTCAGGGGCCCGAGGGCCTCAGTGACTTCTTCTAGTTGTGGAATGCGATCAGTCGGAAGGTGTAGGACCGCACCACCTTCGCGCGCAGCGCGACACGCGAGTCGTGCGTGCTTCACCTTCAACTCAGCAGAGACAACGCGCCACACATCGTGCTCTTCATCAGTGTATGCGGCACGGGGTGTCGGTCGGCCGGGCTGCCAATCCAGCGCGAGGGCGGCGATTTGGTTGCGACGTGCCCGGTAGTCGAGGTCGTCGATGCCTGGATGGTCTGCTGCCAGTTCGACGACGACCTCGCCGTCGTCGTTGGTGACAACCGGGGCGTAGACCTGGCCTTCCTCGAACACCGAATCACCCTTCTGGCGGTTTGACTGCACCTAAGTAGGCATCGCCCCATCGGGTACTTCAACGAATCATCAGCAAGTCAGGCAGATTGCCCAGTTCGACCTCGCCATCCACCGTGATCCGCGTCAGCCTGCGCAAGAAGCCTGACCTCTTGAGCCCGACCGCATACGGTGTTCGGGTGACTGAAAGAGAGCCCAACGAGCGCCGGTCCACGTCGACGGGGTCCAGTTCTGGGTATTCGGGCACGCCGCTTCCCGAGAAACTTGGGATCAAACCAGGCCATCGGATTCTCCTTGATGGCGCGCCAGATTTTTTTGAAACTGACTTACTGACCCCACTTCCCAACGGGGTGACCGTCCACCGCCGAGCCGCACGCAACGTGGCGACACAACCGTACGACCTGATCGTAGCGTTCCGTGGTTCGAAGCACGACTACGTGTCGCGACTTAGGCGAGATATCAGTCGGATAACCAAGTCCGGCGCGCTATGGATCGCGTGGCCGAAGAAGGCGAGCGGAGTTGCAACCGATCTGACCGAGAATGCCGTACGCGAAAACGCACTCGGTGCCGGGGTGGTCGACGTCAAGGTGTGCGCAATCGATGCGACCTGGAGTGGCTTGAAGTTGGTGTACCGACTCAAGGACAGATAGGTCTGGACTGAGTGACAAGATCACCGCATGACCACTGGCACGAACATTGAAGTCCGAGGCCTGACGAAAACGTTCGGCGACGTTCATGCCGTGGAGGACCTGTCATTTGACGTTGCTCCCGGGCGCGTGACTGGCTTCCTCGGACCTAATGGATCTGGCAAGACCACCACTCTGCGCTGTCTGCTGGGCCTGGTGAAACCGACCGCCGGTCTCGCAACCATTGGTGGCAAGAAATACGCCGCGATCAACAACCCCACGACGGAAGTGGGCGCCGCACTCGAAGCGACCGGCTTTCATCCGGGTCGTACGGCGCGCAACCACCTTCGCGTTGTCGCCGCCGCCGCACAACTGCCGACGAAGCGCGTCGACGAGGTCCTGGCACTCGTGGGACTCGCCCAGGACGGCGGGCGTCGCGTCGGTGGGTATTCACTCGGGATGCGACAGCGCCTACAACTCGCCATGACACTGCTCGGTGATCCAGGCGTGGTCGTTCTGGATGAACCGGCAAATGGTCTGGATCCCGGTGGGATCGCGTGGCTTCGCGCCTTTCTAAGATCGCTTGCTGCCGAGGGGCGAACTGTTCTCGTTTCCTCACACGTACTCAGCGAAGTCGAGCAGACCGTCGATGACGTGATCATCATTGCCAAGGGTCGTCTAGTGCGCGCTTGCACTCTCGATGAGCTCACGAGTTCGCGAACGTCCGCGGTCATTGTCCGCAGCCCAGACGCCCAACGCCTCGCGGCAATCCTGACGAGCGAGTTCGCCGCACGCGTGACCGAATCCGATGGAGTGCTGTCCATTGAGGGACTGAGCGCCAAGGAGATCGGACGCGCGGCCTACGGCTACTCAGTTGAACTGCACGAACTGCGCGACGACCGAGCCGATCTAGAAGAGATCTTCCTTCAACTCACTGATGGGCAGTCCGGATCATGATCGGAGCAGTGAGAGCTGAGTTCCTGAAACTCCGCACGATCCGCACGACCTACGGACTCTTACTCGGCGTCGTCGCTTTGGTCTCACTTCAGGTGATCAGCAGCATCCTCACCGCCGGTATCAACGACGGAGCACGAGGATTAACCGACGCATCCGTTGCCCGAAGCGTGTGGAGTTCCTCGGGTTCGGCCACGATTCTTGTGCTCACCATCGGCATCATCATGATGACCTCGGAATACCGGCACATGACCATCACGTCCACGTTCCTGGCAACACCCATCCGTGGTCGGGTACTTGCCGCCAAGATGTTCGCAGCCGCGGTCGCTGGATTGCTCACCGGGCTGCTCTGTGTGCTGTTGGTGCTGGGTGTCGCATCGGCACTGCTCGCCACGAGAGAGCACGCGGTGGTCGCCAACTCAACAATCGCCGCGATCAGCGGTGGGGCGATCCTGGCGTACACCATCTACGCAGTCCTGGGGGTGGCCGTCGGCGCCCTCATCCGCATCCAGCCACTGGCCATCATGGTGTCGGTCGTCTACGTGTTTATCGCCGAGCCACTTATCGCGGCGCTGCTTCCACGAATTGGGCGTTGGTTGCCCGGCGGGGCTACCAACGCGATCTTGCAGAACGTTGGATTTGGCAACTTCACTGAGAGCGACTACTTGCCGGTCGGTGGGGCGGCACTGCTGCTCGTCGGGTACGGCGTCGTGTTCGCTGTCATTGCGAGTCGTACCACTCTGCGACGAGACATCACCTAACTGGCCAGGCGCTCCCACTCGCGGAGCCCGTCGCGGCCTCACCTGAACGCCGCCCCGATTTGGGCGGCGGATAGTCTGAGCAGTCCCGATTGCGCAACCTGTCGCGCAGTTCGCTCTTTGACCGACACCGCCGAAAGGGTCGCCCGGTGACCTCCGAGCCGCAGGATCAGCAGGCCAACTTCGGAGCCAATGAATGGCTCGTGGACGAGTTGTATCAGCAGTATCTGCAGGACAAATCAACGGTGGATCCAGCCTGGTGGGACTTCTTCGAGGACTACCAGCCCACTGACATGGGTGCCGCGAGAGCCGCGGAAACGGTCGAGGCAGTCGGTCAAGCCGCAGCCCTAGCCGCCCCCCCGACCCCTGCGCCCACCGCCACTCCCCCGACTTTGCGGGAGGAGGGTGCCCCTCGGGTCCCGGGTGGTCCGACATCCTCGGCCCCGGTTCCGGCGGCAGCACCGAAGGAAACGGTTACCCCAGCCGCGACGCCGAATTCAGAGACGTTCCCGATCAAGGGAACAGCGTCACGCGTCGTGACCAACATGGAAGCAAGTCTCGCGGTCCCCACCGCAACCAGCGTCCGCGCAGTTCCCGCCAAGCTCCTCATCGACCAGCGCGTCGTGATCAACAACCACCTCGCACGGTCGCGCGGCGGCAAAGTCTCCTTCACCCATGTCATCGGGTACGCCGTGGTGCGCGCACTACACGCGATGCCAGAGATGAACGTCGCGTATACCGAGATTGACGGCAAGCCAGCGATCATTAAGCACCAACACATTGGGCTGGGCCTCGCAATTGATCTCCCCAAGCCGGATGGCACACGCCAACTGCTCGTTCCGAGTATTCGCGGGGCCGAGTCGATGGACTTCGCGATGTTCTGGGCAACGTACGAGGATCTCGTGCGCAAGGCCCGCGCCAACAAACTCACCGTCGATGACTTCGCCGGCACGACCATCAGCCTCACCAACCCGGGGACGATTGGCACCGTTCATTCGGTCCCACGTCTCATGGTGGGACAAGGCGTCATCATCGGGGTTGGCGCCCTGGACTACCCCGCAGAGTGGCAAGGCGCCGCGCCGGAAACCATTGCCCGACATGCGATTAGCAAGATTCTCACCCTGACGTCGACGTACGACCACCGCATCATCCAAGGCGCACAGTCCGGTGACTTCCTGCGGCGGGTTCATGGACTACTGCTCGGTGAATACGACTTTTACGACGAAATCTTCCGTTCCCTGCGAATCCCGTACGAGCCCATTCGTTGGGCCTCGGACATCGCGACGTCGCACGACGACGACATCGACAAGACCGCACGAGTCCACGAATTGATTCATGCGTTTCGGGTCCGGGGTCACCTGATGGCCGACACCGACCCGTTGGAGTATCACCAACGCCGCCACATCGACCTCGATACGTCGTCGCACGGTTTGACCCTGTGGGACCTTGATCGCGAGTTCGCCACTGGTGGTTTTGGCGGGAAGCCGTTCATGAAGTTGCGCGACATCCTGGGCGTACTTCGCGGCGCGTACTGCCGGACAATTGGCGTCGAATACATGCACATCCAGGATCCCGAACAACGCCGGTGGATCCAAGAACGCGTCGAGGTTCCACAGACGAAGATCGAAGCAGTAGAGCAACTGCGCATCCTTCGCAAACTGAATGCGGCAGAAGCGTTTGAGTCGTTCTTGCAGACTAAGTACGTCGGTCAGAAGCGATTCTCGCTTGAGGGTGGCGAGTCAGTTATCCCACTGCTCGACGCGATCCTCAGCGACGCCGCGGAGGCTGGGCTCGACGAAGTGTGCATTGGCATGCCTCACCGCGGTCGCCTCAACGTGTTGGCCAACATCGCCGGCAAGTCCTACACCCAGATCTTCCGCGAGTTCGAAGGAAACTACGAGGTTGAGGGGTCGGTTCAAGGCTCGGGGGATGTGAAATACCACCTGGGGACCGAGGGCACGTTCACCGCCGACTCTGGCGCCGAGTGCAAGGTATATCTGGCTGCGAATCCGTCGCATCTTGAAGCGGTGAACCCGGTGCTTGAGGGTATCGTCCGCGCGAAACAAGACATGCTCGACAAGAAGATGGCGTTCTCGGTGCTGCCGATCTTGATGCATGGGGACGCCGCTTTCGCGGGCCAAGGCGTCGTGACCGAGACACTGAACTTGTCCCAACTCCGCGGCTACCGCACTGGTGGCACCATGCATGTCGTCGTCAACAACCAGGTGGGTTTCACGACGGCACCCGAGGCGAGTCGTTCAAGCGTCTACTGCACCGACGTAGCGCGGATGGTGCAAGCACCGATTTTCCACGTGAATGGTGACGACCCTGAAGCCGTCGTACGCGTCGCCGCCCTCGCCTTTGATTTTCGGCAGGCGTTCAACAAGGACGTCGTAGTCGACATGTTGTGCTATCGACGCCGCGGACACAACGAAGCCGATGACCCCTCGCTGACTCAACCCATGATGTACGAACTGATTGACAAGAAGCGCTCCGCTCGCAAGCTCTACACGGAGGCACTAATCGGCCGCGGTGACATCACCGTGGAGGAAGCAGAGCAAGCCCTCAAACACTATTCCGACGAGCTTGAGCGAGTCTTCAAGGAGACCCGCGAAGTCCTGTCCCAGCCGAGCGAGTCGCTCGCGACCACGGTCGAAGCGCCATTCCCAGCGACGGTGACCACAGCGATTAGCGACGAGGTCGTGAAGCGAATCGTCGACTCGCAGGTCTCGCTGCCAGAAACCTTCACCGTTCACAGCCGGCTCGCGCCGCAACTACAACGTCGCGCACAGATGGTCGAGGACGGAACCATTGACTGGGGTATGGGTGAGACGCTCGCGCTTGGTTCGCTACTGCTCGAGGGTCGGACCATCCGATTGGCCGGCCAAGACAGCCGACGCGGCACTTTCGGTCAGCGTCACGCCGTCATCGTGGACCGCAAAACCGGCGCCGAATACACACCGTTGTCGCACCTCGGAGACGGTCAGGGAACCTTCTTCGCGTACGACTCACTGCTGAGCGAATACGCGGCGATGGGTTTCGAGTACGGCTACTCCGTGGCTCGACCCGAATCTCTGGTGATGTGGGAAGCGCAGTTCGGGGACTTTGCCAACGGCGCCCAAACGATCATCGACGAATTCATCTCTGCCGGCGAGCAAAAGTGGGGCCAACTCTCTGGAGTCACTTTGTTGCTGCCCCACGGCTCGGAAGGACAGGGCCCAGATCACTCATCGGCGCGGCCTGAGCGATTCCTCACATTGTGCGCGCAGGACAACATGACGGTGGCTATGCCTTCCACCCCAGCTTCGTACTTCCACCTCCTGCGCTGGCAGGCACTCGCCCCGCATCACAAGCCCCTGATCGTGATGACTCCGAAGTCGATGCTTCGTTTGAAGGCGGCAACGAGCGCGCGCGCGGACTTCACGGCGGGAACTTTCCGGCCCGTCATTGGCGACGATTCGGTTGACCCTGCTGGCGTACGCAGGGTCCTGCTCTGCTCGGGCAAAGTGACGTACGACCTCCTTGCCGGTCGCGCAGCAGCGCAGCGCAATGACGTTGCCATCGTCCGCCTCGAGCGGCTCTACCCACTTCCCGTTGAAGAGTTGGCCGCGGTGTTGGGAACATTTCCCCGCGAGGCGCAATTCGTCTGGGTTCAGGAGGAACCGTCCAACCAAGGCGTATGGCCCTTTGTCGCGCTCAACCTCAACGAGCACCTCGCTGAGCGTTTCGAACGTCGGACAATGCACCGCGTGTCCGGACCAGCCCTCGCTGCCCCTTCGGTGGGATCGCACAAGGTGCACGAAATGGAACAAGCCGCCCTCATCGTTGAAGCACTCGGTTAGATCACCGCGATGTATGACACCGACCGGGGTATTGAAGAACTCGAGGCGCGCCGCGGCGATGAGTTAGTCACCCTCTATTGGGTGGCCGAGCGCCTCCGGGACTTTGTTGACCTCAACCCTGATTTCGAAACTTCGATCGAGCGGCTCGCCACCTGGCTCGCCCGCCTCGACGATCACCCAGAGGATTAGTCCACAACCCTCATCGCGATGACGGATCGGCCTCTGCCTTGTTTAGTGCATCAATCGCTAGCGCGTGAGCACGATCTTGCCGAAGACGTCTCCGTGGGCCAACGCATCGAAGGCTTCCCTCGCCGCCGTCATTTCCAAAGCGTGATCAATCAATGGTCGTACGCCGGTCGCATCGCACAACTCAATCAGCGCTTCTAGTTCTGCGCGAGTGCCCATCGTCGAACCAACAACCGACAATTGTAGAAAGAACATACGACTTAAATCAGCTGGCGGATTTGATCCGCTTGTCGCGCCAGAGACAACGACTCGCCCGCCGGGCTTGAGCGATTTCAGCGAATGGCTCCACGTGGCTTGACCCACGGTTTCCATCACGGCATCGACCCGCTCGGGCAGACGCGCACCGGATTCGAAAGCGTCATGGGCACCGAGATCAATTGCGCGAGAACGCTTTCCCTCGTCGCGCGACGTGGCCCAAACACGGAATCCCATCACGCGCGCGAGGGAGACCAACGCCGTTGCCACACCGCCACCCGCACCTTGAACGAGCACGGTGTCACCGGGACGTAGCCCTGAGCGTGTGGCGAGCATGCGGTACGCCGTGAGCCACGCAGTGGGAAGACAGGCGGCTTCTTCCCAAGTCAGGGACTCAGGTTTGGGCAAGAGGTTGCGCCGAGGGACCGCGACAAGATCTGCGAACGTTCCATCGTGCACCTCGGAAAGCAGAGAACGGCCGGGATCGAGAGTCTCATCCCCCGCACCGGCAAGAACGTCGCCGATTACGGCATGAACGACGACGTCATTGCCTTGGTCATCGATTCCGGCGGCGTCACACCCGAGCACGATGGGCAGCCGATCCGCCTTGATACCCACTCCACGCAGGGTCCAGAGATCGTGATGATTGAGGCTCGCTGCCTTGACCCGGACGATTGTCCAACCCTCCGGGACGATCGGCTCGGGGCGCTCACCGAGTTCGAGCCCGGCGAGTGGATTCTCAGCGTCGATGCGCGACGCAGTTACGGCGAACATGACTGCCGACCCTAGTGTGGGCGCCGCGACATACGGGTCGATCCCGCCGGATTCGGCCAATAACGCGCCACGACTCGACCCAAAACGTCGGTAGCACGCACGGCACCGAAGAGTCGCGAATCATCGCTGGCAGATGGGTTGTCACCTTCCACCCAATAGCCGTGGACTGTGATTCGTGCGACTCGCTTCACGAGCAGCAACTCGGGTCGGTCCGGTCTGCGCACAACGACGAGATCTCCCACCGCCACCGCGGCATCCCAGCGCACGATGAGCCAATCCCCCGATCTCAGTGTCGGGAGCATGCTGTCACCGTCGACAGCAACGCGACCGGTACGGCCAAGAAGACGCCCCTTACTTTTCGGCGTACGGTCATCCGCCTCGTCTCGACTCCATCTGCACACCACAAGGGGCGAGAGTAGTGTCGAGTCCTCAGAGTCCTTACGTTCGCTCTCATGCTGATGAAAGGTGCGATACATGCCTGCCCGTCTCGTTTTACGATTCCTCGCCCCGCGCTCGACCGTCCACGCGCATTGTGATTTGCCGTGCGGCGTCTATGACCCGGCCCAGGCCCGAATCGAGGCAGAGTCGGTAAAGGCATGTATGCAGAAGTACGCCGCGTCAGATGACCATGACTTCCAAGGCCGTGCGGTCACCATCAAGGAGGAGCGTTCCACGATGGTGAAAGAGCACCTGTGGGTGCTCTGGACTGACTACTTCAAGGGTCCGCACTTCGAGAAGTACCCCCAACTGCATGGTCTGTTCAACGATGCAACCAAACTGGCCGGCGCTGCCGGAACCAAGAGCACCCAAGACGTTGCCGTGGCGGATGAGTTGCTGGCCAAGATTGACGAGATCGCCGCAATCTTTTGGGAGACCAAGAAGGCCTAGTCCACTTTTTGGCGACAGCGGCTGGCGGCTCCGACAAGATGCCAGCCGCTGTCGCATGACAGGCGAGCGGCGCCGGCGAACGACTGATGCGGAGAACACACGATGACCGTCGAGGGATTGATTCGCTTTGCTCGACGAGAAGACCTGCCGGAGATCTGCCAACTCGTTCGCGATCTCGCGGAGTATGAAGAATCCCTCGACGAAGCCCAGATGACCGAGTCGCAGCTGGACGCGGCGCTATTTGGTGGTCCGACCGGGGACGAGTCGTTTCACCCGACCGCGTCGTGTCACGTGGTCGAGGCGCCAAGCAACTCCGGCCCCAGGCTTGCGGGGTTTTCGTTGTGGTTTCTGAACTTCTCTACCTGGACCGGCGCTCACGGGATTTACCTCGAAGATCTTTACGTACGTCCAGAACTGCGGGGGCACGGATACGGCAAGGCCCTCCTCGCCGAACTCGCCCGACTTGCTGTCGAACGTGGTTACACGCGCGTCCAGTGGTGGGTGCTTGACTGGAACGCCCCATCCCTTGATTTCTACCGATCTATTGGCGCGACGCCCATGGATGAGTGGACGGTTCAGCGACTCAGCGGGACTGCGCTACAGGAACTCGCTGGTGCGGCTGGCGCACCGTCGACGTCCGATGTCCGCTAGTTTCACCACGTGCCCGATCACCACGAAGCCGACGCGACGCGCGTACAACTGCGAATCCCCGCTTCGACTGCCTACGTCTCCTTAGTTCGTACCGCCGCGGCCGCGATCGCCGCGCGGTTGGACTTTTCGATCGACCGCATTGATGATCTTCGACTCGCCGTGGACGAGGCTTGCGCGCTTGTCATGGCAGACGCACCCGGTGACGGTGAGATCGTGTGCGACTTCTTGTCGTCTTCCGCCCATCTCGCAGTTGAGATCGCAGGCGTCTCTCGCTCGGGTTCAACGCCGTCTTCGGCATCATTCGCGTGGACGGTTCTCTCCGCACTTGTCGATACGGTGTCGGCAACGGTCACCGATGAAAACTCTCTCGTCATTCATCTAGCGATGAATTCAATCGATGCCGCTTCGGCGAATGAGTTCGCGTGACAGAACCAACGATGAGCGTGCCCGTTGGCGGAGTGCGCGACCGTGCCTACGAACGTGAATTGCTCGTCCACCTCGCGAAGTTGCGCGCTTCTGATGATCCCGAGGATCAGCGACAGGCGGCGAAACTTCGGGCTGACTTGATCCCCCTGCATCTTCCACTCGTGGAACACCTCGTACGTCGATTTCTTGATCGCGGCGAGCCGCATGACGATCTCCTTCAAGTCGGAACGATCGGCCTGATAAACGCCATTGACCGATTCGACCCCGATCGCGGAGTGGAATTTTCGACGTACGCGACGCCCACCATCATCGGCGAGATCAAACGCCACTTTCGCGACAAAGGCTGGGCCGTGCGCGTTCCACGTCGCCTTCAGGAAATACGGGCAGCGCTGACCAAGGCGACCGAGACTCTGTCCCATGACCTCGGCCGAGCGCCGACGGTTGCGGAGTTGGCGCGCAAACTCGATGTGAGCGAGGACGACGTACTCGAGGGGCTCGAGTCTGCCTCGGCGTACGCGACGGTCTCACTTGATGCGGGCTTTGATGACAGCGAGTCCGCCTCCATAACCGACACCCTCGGCTTTGATGATGAAGCGCTGACGTTGGTGGAAGACCGGGCGACCTTGCGCCCACTGCTTGAGGCACTGCCCGAACGCGAACGCCGGATCGTCATGCTCCGGTTCTTTCATAACCTCACTCAGTCTCAAATCGCTGACGAGATCGGCGTCTCGCAAATGCACGTGTCACGTTTGCTGACGCGCGCGTTGGTGAAGTTGCGCAAGGGAATGACTGACGCGCACGCGGACTGAACAGTTCGGAGGTGTGAGGGTGGCGGAGCAGTTCACGTCGATCGACGAGTCCGACATCGTCGATCGACTCCGCGACGCGGGCTGTGTCTTTGCCGAGGAAGAGGCCCAACTTCTCGCCGCGACGGCACGCACGCCCACAGATCTCGCGAGGATGGTCGACCGTCGCGTCGCCGGGTTACCGCTGGAGCACGTCCTGGGTTGGGCTTCTTTTGGTGGCGTGCGGATCATCGTGGAGGAAGGCGTTTTCATCCCGCGGAGGCGAAGCGAATTCCTGGTGCAACAAGCCATCATCTCGACACCAGCCGATGGTGTTGTCGTTGATTTGTGCTGCGGTTCGGGTGCTTGTGGCGTCGCCATTGCGCACGCCGTGAGCCCGGTGACGCTACACGCGGTTGACATCGATCCAATGGCTATTGCGTGCGTGCGTACCAACCTCGAGCTCGTCGACGGGACCGCCTACCAAGGTGATCTCTACGCCGCGCTCCCTCAATCGCTCAAGGGATGTGTTGACGTTGTGGTCGCGAGCGCGCCGTACGTCCCCACCGACCAGATCAAATTTCTACCTTTGGAAGCGCGTTTGTACGAATCTCCGACCGCACTCGACGGTGGCTCCGACGGTTTGGATGTCGTACGTCGGGTAGTCGCTGGGGCCCCTCGCTGGCTCGCGCCCACTGGACACATCCTTGTTGAGACAAGCGAACGTCAGGCCGACGAGACGGCCGTGGCGGTCACCGAGTGCGGCTTAGTCGCCACCGTCATACAGTCACGAGATTTCGAGGCAACGGTTGTGATCGGTGCTCGCGGCGCGACATGAGAATGCGCGGCTTGTCTAGGAATGCGTACTTCAGCCAGACTCAGTTTGCGCCTGCCGCAGGACGACAGTTCCATCACAGGCCTTGTTGCTTCACTCGATGAGCAAACCGCACAAGAGTGCCGCGTGCTTATGGAGATGATGCAGCGAATCGGCGGGCATGAACCACAGATGTGGAATGTGGGCACTATCGGGTTTGACACCTACCACTACAAGTACGACAGCGGGTGCGAAGGCGCCAGTCACCCCATCAGCTTCTATCCCAGGAGGCAAGATAACCATCGACCTGAGGGACGTCACGTCACTCCGAACTGCTGGCTCGCCTAGGCAAACACACGACGAGCAAGGTTTGTGTGCACATCAAACGGCTGAGCGATGCACAGCTGCTCATCCTCGAACAAGTAGAGACCGATACGCATGGAGGCTTGTCACACTCGCTCA